>NZ_JBFAKX010000004.1:0-403748 GCF_040655935.1 Promicromonospora sp. NPDC050262
ATCACCGAGCCTCGCATCAACGACCGGATCCGTGTCCCCGAGGTCCGACTCATCGGGCACAGGCCTGTGCCGATCTCGATGCCAACTGCCGACAGGCGAGGCGAACTGCCGACGCCGCGAGCCCACCTCGCGACCTCAGCGCCGGCCCCGGACCACCGCGAACCACCCTCCTCCGCCCGCTTCCACCCCGTACCGCAACCGTGCACACCCGCCGCGCGCCGGACGGAATAGGCTGGGCCGGTGAGCCTTCCCAACCCCAACGAGCGCATCGTCTGGATCGACTGCGAGATGACCGGCCTCGACCTGCGCGCCGACGCGCTGATCGAGGTCGCCGCGATCGTCACCGACTCCGATCTCAACGTCCTGGGCACCGGTGTCGATGTCCTCGTCAAGCCACCCGCCGAGGCGCTGGCGCAGATGAACGACTTCGTCCGCACCATGCACACCACGTCCGGCCTGCTCGAGGAGCTCGACGAGGGCCTGACCCTCGAGGAGGCCCAGGAGCAGATCCTGGCCTACATCCGCGAGTGGGTGCCCGAGCCGGGCAAGGCTCCGCTGGCCGGCAACTCCGTCGGCACCGACAAGTCGTTCCTCGACCTGCACATGCCCGAGCTGGTGGAGTACCTGCACTACCGGATCATCGACGTGTCGTCGATCAAGGAGCTCTCGCGCCGCTGGTACCCGCGCGTCTACTTCGCCTCGCCCAAGAAGGACGGCGGGCACCGCGCGCTGGCCGACATCCTGGAGTCGATCGACGAGCTGCGCTACTACCGCGAGGTCCTGTTCCCCGCGCAGCCGGGCCCCGACACGGCGACCGCTCGCGCCGCCGCGGCGAGCGTCGCCGAGACGTCCGTCACGAAGCAGCTCGCTCCGTAGATTTGAGTTCGGTTCGTGGCCGCTGACCATGTATGCTTTTCGACGGTCGCCGGTCCACGATCGGCGGACATGGTGGGCGTAGCTCAGCTGGTAGAGCATCGCGTTGTGGTCGCGAGGGCCGCGGGTTCAAGTCCCGTCGCTCACCCCATGCGCAAGAGGGCCCCTCGCTCAGGCGAGGGGCCCTCTTGCGTTGCCCGACGACGGCGCCGGGCTCAGCCCAGCAGCTTCACCACCGCGTCGGCGAGCTTGCCCTCGACGCCCGTGCCGTACCTCATCCAGAGCGACGGCTCGGTGAGCTCCAGCTCGATGACCATGGGCACGCCGTCGTCGCCCGAGACGAGGTCCACGCGGGCGTAGGTGAGGTCCGCGCCGGTGGCCGCCCGCGCCACGTCGAGCGCCCGCCGCGCCACCTCGATCTGGTCGGGCGTGGCCTCGAACGACGCCATCTCCTCCCGCGCGTACAGCTCGCCCGAGTCCTCGGCCGGCCCGGTGAGCAGCGCGTTCTTCCGGACGGCGTGGGTGAGCTCGCCGTCGATGAAGACGAGGCAGGTCTCGCCCGTGGTGTCCACGGAGGTGACGTAGGGCTGGATCATGACCCAGCGGCCGTCGTCGAGCAGGCGGGTGGCGTGCGCGATCGCCTTGCCGCGCGACTGCGCGGACACCGGCTGGTAGCGGCCCGTGTTCTGGGCGCCGGCGCTGACGACGGGCTTGACCACGAAGTCGCCGAACGCAGGCATGCGCGTGTGCACGGCGCGCTTGGACAGGTGGCGCTGCGGGTCGAGCCAGATCGTCGGGATCACCGGGACGCCCGCCGCCTCGAGCTCGCGCAGGTACCGCTTGTCGGTGTTCCACTCGATGACGTCGGCGCCGTTGGCCACCTTGGGCAGCGAGCGCGCCCACGCGAGGAACTCGTCGTGGCGGGGCGAGTAGTCCCAGGTGGAGCGGACCAGCACGAGGTCGTAGGCCTGCCAGTCGACGGCCGGGCTGTCCCACACGGCGGGTTCGGCCGTGACACCACGCTCGGCGAGCGCGGCGATCAGCGGCACGTCGTCCTTGTCGAGGTCGGGCAGCTGGGAACAGGTCGCAAGGGCTACGCGTGCGTTGGTCACGCCCCGAGACTATCGGGGCAGGTTCCCGGGGGTCCCGGTCTGGGCGCAGGTCAGGACGCGGCGTCGGTCACAGCGGCGTCGTCGGCGTCCGCCGTCGTGCCGGTCACGTCCGCGTCCGGTTCACCCCAGGCCGCGTCCGACGGCGTCCCCGCCGCCGCGTCCGCCGCCCGGCGCAGCGCGCCGAGGATCCCGTCCGCGGTCAGCGAGCCGACGACGTCGCCCGACTCCCCCACCACCGGCACCCGCCCCATGGCCGACGCCGGCAGCGCCGCCACCGCCTCGAACGCGTCGGTCAGCCGCGCGCCCAGCCGCACGGGCGCCGGGGCGGGCTCGACGATCCGGTCCGCGCCCTCCAGGTCGGCCGGCTGCACCTCCGCGAGCGAGAGCATGCGCGAGGCCGCACCGTCCCCGATGAAGTCGCGCACCCGCTCCGAGGCCGGGTGGGCCAGTACCGCGAGCGGGCTCGCCACCTGCTCCAGCTTGCCGCCGCGGGACAGGACGGCGATCCGGTCGCCCAGGCGCGCCGCCTCGTCGATGTCGTGCGTCACGAGGATCACCGTGGTGCCGGTCTCGCGCTGGATCCGCTGGAACTCGGTCTGCAGGTGGCGGCGGAACTCCGGGTCCACGGCGCCGAACGGCTCGTCCATCAGCAGCACCGGCGGGTCGGTCGCGAGCGCCCGGGCCACGCCGATGCGCTGGCGCTCACCGCCGGACAGCTCGTGCGGGTAGCGCTTCGCATAGGTGGCGGCGGGCAGGCCCACGAGGTCCAGGAGCTCGGCCACGCGCGCCCGGGTGCGCCGCCGGTCCCAGCCGAGCAGGCCGGGCACGGTGGCGATGTTCGCCTCGACGGTGCGGTGCGGGAAGAGCCCCACGTTCTGGATCACGTAGCCGATGCGGCGGCGCAGGGCCACGGGGTCGGTGGTGGTGACGTCCTCGCCGTCGAGCAGGATGCGGCCCGACGTCGGCTCCACCAGCCGGTTGACCATGCGCAGCGTGGTGGACTTGCCGCAGCCCGACGGCCCCACGAGCGCGAGCACCTCGTGCTCGTGCACGGAGAGGCTCAGCCCTTCGACGGCGACGGTGCCGTTCCCGAACGCCTTGCGGACGGTGTCGAGCTCGATGACGGTGCGAGAAGCCATGTGCTCGAACCTACCGGGTGAAGAGCACGATAGGTTTTACGGCATGCCCGGCAACCCGTGGTTCTCCTGGTCGTACGTGGTCGACAACGCGCCCGTGATCTGGCAGCGCACCGTCGAGCACGCCGGCCTGACGATCGAGGCCGTCGCGATCTCCGCGGCCATCGCCATCCCGCTCGGCGTGCTGATCTCCCGGTCCCGCTTGCTGTCCGGACCGGTGCTCGGCACCGCGGCCGTCCTGTACACCGTGCCGTCCCTGGCGCTGTTCGCGATCCTCGCCCCGCTGCTCGGCATCGGCCGCACGCCCGTGCTGGTGGGCCTGGTGGTCTACGCGCTGCTCATCATCCTGCGCAACACCGTGGCCGGGCTGGCCACAGTGGACCCCGCCGTCACCGACGCCGCGCGCGGCCTGGGCTACGGGCCGGGGCGCCTGCTGGTCCAGGTGGCGATGCCCAGCGCGATGCCGAGCATCATCGCCGGCCTCCGGCTGGCCACGGTGTCCACGGTCGCGCTGGTGACCGTGGGCGTCGTGGTCGGGTACGGCGGGCTCGGCCAGCTCATGTTCCAGGGCTTCCGCAACAACTTCTACCGGGCCGAGATCATGACGGCCACGCTCGCGACCATCCTGCTGGCCCTCGTGCTCGACCTCGCCCTGTGGGCCGTCGGCAGAGCCCTGACCCCCTGGCTGCGCGGGAGGACCGCATGAGCGCCCCGACCGGAGTCGTCCAGCAGGCCGTCGTCTGGCTCAACGACCCCCTGACCTGGACCGAGCCCGGCGGCATCCTCGAGCTCACGGGCGAGCACCTGGTCATGACGGTGATCGCCGTGGCCATCGCCGCCGCCGTCGCCATCCCGACGGGTGCCTGGCTGGGCCACAGCGGCCGGGGCGCGGGCACCGTCGTCTGGCTCACCAACGCCTCCCGGGCGCTGCCGACCCTCGGCATCATCCTGCTGCTCGCCGCGGGCGGCCTGTTCGGCAACACCGCCACGGTCATCGCCGCCGCCTTCTTCGCGGTGCCGGTGCTGCTGGTCAACACCTACGAGGGCGTGCGCGGCGCCGACCCCGACGCCAAGGACGCGGCCCGCGGCATGGGCATGAGCAACGGGCGCATCCTGCTGCAGGTCGAGCTGCCGCTGGCCACGACGCTGGTCTCCGCGGGCCTGCGGGTCACGATCGTGCAGGTGGTCGCCACGATCCCGCTCGCCGCGCTGGCCGGCGGCGGTGGCCTGGGCCAGATCATCGCGCTCGGCATGGGCACGCAGCGGTACGGCGAGGTACTGGCAGGCGGCATCGTGGTCGCGGCGCTGTGCCTCGCGATCGACGGCGTGCTCGCCGTCGGGCAACGCCTCGCCACGCCGGCGCCGCTCCGGGTCCGCGCCGCGTAGCACGGCGGCCTCTCCGGGAATAACTCTCCGGGGTACCCGACCAAATGTAACGACATTCTCACGAGGGGGTTTATCCCTTGCCATCGACCGCCGACCGAGGTCGAATGGGACGGATCGAAGCCGTAGAACAGTTGTACGCCACCCACGTTCGGAGACATTCGATGAAGTTCCCCCGTACGCATGTGTCCTTGCCCCGCGCGCTCGGCGCCGCGGCCGCCGTCGTCTCCCTCGCGCTCCTGACCGCCTGTGGCGAACCAGGCTCCGCCGGTGGCGGCGACGGTGGCGGTACCGAGACCGGTGGCAGCAGCCTCGCCGCGTGCGAGGCCGTCCCGGGCGACGAGCTGGTGGTGCTCGAGGACGACCAGCAGCTCCAGACCGTCGACAACATCATCCCGGCGATCAACGCGGCGGCGGCGGAGGGCGACGACACGCTGATCCCGCTGCTCGACTCCGTGTCGGCAGCGCTCGACACCGACACGCTCATCGGCCTGAACAAGGCCGTGGACGTCGACCGCCGCACCTCCGCGGAGGTCGCCGAGGAGTTCGTGGCCGACGCCGGCCTCGACAGCCCCGAGCAGAGCGGCAGCGGCAAGATCGTCGTCGGCGCCGCCGACTTCGCCGAGAGCGCCACGCTCGGCACCATCTACGCGACGGTGCTCAACGCCGCCGGGTACGACGCCGAGGTGACCACCATCGGCAACCGTGAGGCCTACCTCCCCGCACTGGAGGACGGCGAGCAGGTCCAGGTGATCCCCGAGTACGTGGGCACCCTGACCGAGTTCATCAACAAGGACGTCAACGGGGCCGACGCCGAGCCGGTCGCGAGCAGCGACCTCGACGCGACCGTCGAGGGCCTGACCGGTCTGGGCGAGGAGGTGGGTCTCGTGTTCGGCGAGCCCTCCCCCGCGCAGGACCAGAACGCGTTCGCCGTGACCAAGGCCTTCGCGGACGAGCACGGCGTCACCACGCTCAGCGAGCTCGCCGAAGCCTGCGGCGGCCTCGTGCTCGGCGGCCCGCCGGAGTGCACGGAGCGCCCGTTCTGCCAGCCGGGTCTCGAGGAGACGTACGGCCTGGAGTTCGCGGAGTTCCGCTCGCTCGACGCCGGTGGCCCGCTGACCAAGTCGGCGCTGCAGCAGGGCGAGGTCACCCTCGGCCTGGTCTTCAGCTCGGACGGCTCGCTGACCCCGTCGTCCTGACCTGACCTGACCTGCCCGGCCCCGTCGAGGGCCGCCGCGGCTCACCTTTGAGGCCCGGGTTTCTTCGCTTTGGACGGCTCCACAGCGAAGAAATCCGGGCCTCAAAGGTGATTGGGCCGAGCCCGAGGTGGCTCAGAGGCCGTAGGACTCCAGGAAGCGGAGCCACACCTCGCTGACCGTCGGGTACGCGGGCACCGCGTGCCACAGCCGGTCCAGCGGCACCTCCCCGACGACGGCGATCGTCGCGGCGTGCAGCATCTCGCCGGCGTCGGGCCCCACGAACGTAGCGCCCACCAGGACCCGGCGCTGGGTGTCGACGAGCACCTGGGCCCGGCCCGTGTAGTTCGGGCCGTCCACGCTCGCACCGGACACCCACGACAGGTCGTACGACACGGCCTCAACCGGGATCCCGGCGGCCCGCGCCTCGCGCTCCGTCGGCCCGACCCAGCTCACCTGCGGCCGGGTGAACACCACCTGGACGCGCGCGCTGTGGTCGGCGGTCGCGGCGTACCGCGACCACGGCTTGCCCTCCTGCCCGACGGCGGGCTCGGGATCGCCGCTGGTCGGTGACCGGTCGCCGGCCTCCGAGCCGTACCGCGCCGCGACCACGTCGCCGACGACGCGGCCCTGGTACTTGCCCTGGTGCGTGGTCGGCGCCCGCCCCGTCACGTCGCCGCACGCGTACAGCCAGCCGCCGGGCACGCCGACCACCTCGAGCGACTCGTTCACCACCAGCGCCCCGCCGCGGCCCAGGCTCGACGTGTCCAGGCCCACGCTCTCCACGTTGAGGTCGGTCGTACGCGGCACGCGCCCCGTCGCGACCAGGATCTCCGCGGCGGTGATCGTCCCGCCGTCGGACAGGGTGACGGTCACCGGGCCCGCGGGCTCGTTGTCGCTGCCGGTGCCCGGCCGCTCGACCGAGGCGACCCCCACGCCGGTCCGGACGTCGACGCCGATCGCACGCAGCGACTCGCCGACCATCTCGCCCGCGAACGGCTCGGCGTTCGACAGCAGGCCGCCCCGGGCCAGGAGCGTCACCTGCGCGCCGAGGTCGGCGTACGCGTTCGCCATCTCGACGCCCACCACCCCGCCGCCGATCACGACCAGGGACTCGGGGATCGCCTCGGCGCCCGTCGCCTCCCGGCTCGACCACGGTGAGGCGGCCGCCAGCCCCGGGGTGTCGGGCAGCACGGGCACGCTGCCGGTGGCCGCGATCACCGCGTGCCGGGCCCGCAGGAGCCTCGTCACCGGGGCGTCACCCGTCTCGGCCTCCGCGAGGCCGCCGCCGACGTCGGCGTCGTCGTCCTCGGAGCCGCCGGCCGTCGCGTCGCCGGACCCGGCGCCGGCCGGCGCCGCCGGCACCGTGACCTCCACCAGCCGCTCGCCGGCCAGGCGGCCGTGCCCGCGCACGAGCGTCAGACCGGCACCCTCGACCCACGAGACCTGCCCGGAGTCGTCCCAGTCGTAGGTGATCTCGTTGCGCCGGGCCAGCACGGCGGCGACGTCGGGCGCCCCCGGGTCGGCCAGGCCGGGCGTGTCGCGCGCCAGGGCGCGCACGGTGCCCGCGCGCAGCAGCACCTTGGAGGGCATGCAGGCCCAGTACGAGCACTCACCGCCCACGAGCTCGGACTCGACCAGGGCGACGGACAGGCCGGTGCGGGAGGCGCGGTCCGCCGCGTTCTCGCCCACGGGACCGCCACCGATCACGATGACGTCGTAGGTCTCGTCCGCTTGCTCGCCAGGTGTCTCGGGTGCGTTGTTCATGTCGTCATCCTGACCGAACCCGCACCACCGGTCTATCGGACGGGGTCGGACGATCCCGGCGTGTCGCGCACCAGCACGACGTCCGCGGAGAGCTTCTGGCCGAAGACGTCGAGGGCGTCGACCACGAGGTCCAGCACCAGCGCGTCCAGGTGCGCGGCGGCCGCCGGTGCGTCGATGTCGCCCATGTGGCCGTAGACGGTCAGCGTGAGCAGGCCCCAGAGCCGCGCCGAGCACAGGTTCATCGCGTGCAGCAACCCGAGCGGCACGTCCGGCGGGAAGCCCGGGATCCCGCGCATCGCCTCGCGCGCGGCCCGCAGGTGGGGCCCGAGCGCGGGCAGGATCTCGTCGTCGGGGATCACGCGGCAGCCCGCCCGCCACCACGCCAGGGCGATCGGCGCGAACACGGCGCCCACCCGGTCCAGGGCCATCAGCGGCGCGTGGCGGGGCTCCCCGGGTGTGTCCTCGCCCGGGAGGGAGATGCGCAGGCGTCCCGACATCAGCAGGTCGTACTCGTTGCGGTGGGCGATGCACCAGCGGAACAGTGCGTCGACGACGGCGTGGCACTGCGCGCTCGGGTCGTCCCCGGGCTGCCGCGCCCGGGCCGTCTCCACGTACGCCAGGAGCTCGTCGACGACGTCCTGGTGCGTGGCGTGCAGCAGGCCCGGGCGGCCGTCGAAGTACCGGTACAGCCCGGGCGCCGCGATCCCGACGTCCTTCGCGACGGCCTGCATCGTGACGCCGTCCGGGCCGTGCTCGTCCAGCAGGCGGCGTGCCGAGCGCAGCGCCTCCGCCACCAGCTCCCGGCGCAGCCGTGCCCGACGACCCGTGGCGCCCGGGGTGGCCGTGCCGGCCTCGTCGGCCGGGCGGGACCCGGATGTGGCGGGCGCGGTGGGCTCGGGCGCACCGCTCTCGGAAGCGGGCTCGAAGACTGGCTCCAGGACGGCGGCGGGGCTGACCCCCAGGCCGAAGAGTGCGAGGTTCCTGGCGTTCAGGTCGTCGAGCAGGGCGGTGACGTAGTCGCGCCGGACCGGCCCGTCGGGCTCGGTGACGTGCCCGTACGCCGTCATGCACAGCAGGCCGAAGGTGCGCTGCCAGGCGACGCGGACGGCGGCGACCAGCCCCAGCGGCACGTCGCGGGGCGCGTCCGGGAACACCGCGAGCAGCGCGTCGCGGCGGGCGCCGAGGTCCGCCGCGAGCTGCGGGGGAACGGGCTCGTCGAACCGGACGGCGCCGTCGGCCCACTGGGCGACGACCGGCGGGAACGCGAGCGCGGCCACCTCGTAGAACGTGCCGCCGGACTCCCCGCCGACCGGTGCGCCCTCCTCGACCAGACGCAGGCCGGCGCCGAGCAGCAGGTCGAACTCGTGGGGGTGCGCCACGCACCACGCGAACATCGCGTTCGTCAGCGCCTGCACCTCGGCGGCGCGGTCACCGGCCGGCTGCCGGGCGACCGCGGTGCGGACGTGCGCGACCAGCTCGTCGAGCACGTGCCGGCACGTCGCTCGCAGCAGGTCGGCGCGACTCGGGAAGTACCGGTAGAGGCCGGGCCCGGCGATCCCGATCTCCCGGCTGACGGCCAGCATCGTCACGCTCTCGAGCCCGCCGTCGGTGAGCAGGCGGCGCGCCACGGCGATCGAGCGGTTCAGCAGCTCCTGCCGTCGACGCCGCCGGGGCGTGCTCTCTGCGCTGCTGCTCACGGGGCGTACTTGGTCTCCGAAGGGGGCCGACGATGTGGCACCCAGTCTCCCACGCCCAGGCCTCACGAGGCATCACCTGGTAGTCGAACGTAGGGTTGGTCGCCCCATCACGCTTCTTGCTGCGACCAACCCTACGTTCGACGTCTCCTCAGGCCCCGCGCGGGGCGTTAGGCCAGGCCTGCGCGGCGGAGGGCATCCGCCATCGCGGTGTCCGCGGGGGCGGGGCGACCGCGGCCGCCCTGTCCGCCCTGACCGCGGCCCTGTCCGCCCTGACCGCCCCGGCCCCGGCCCTCGCCGCCGCCCGGACGGCCACCGCGCTGGCCGTCGCCCTGACCGCCGGCCCCGCCGGAGCGGGCGCCGCCCGAGGTACGGCCGCCGGGGGCCGCACCGACCTCGTCGTCCAGGCGCAGCGTCAGGGAGACCCGCTTGCGCTGCAGGTCGACGTCCATGACCTTCACCTTGACGATGTCGCCCGACTTCACGACCTCGCGGGGGTCACTGACGAAGTTCTTGGACATGGCCGAGACGTGCACGAGCCCGTCCTGGTGCACGCCGATGTCCACGAACGCGCCGAACGCGGCGACGTTGGTGACCTGGCCCTCCAGCACCATGCCGGGCACCAGGTCGCCCAGGGTCTCGACGCCGTCCGCGAACGAGGCCGTGGTGAACGCCGGGCGCGGGTCGCGGCCGGGCTTCTCCAGCTCGGCGAAGATGTCGGTCACCGTGGGCAGGCCGAAGGTCTCGTCCACGAACTGGGTGGGCTTCAGTGTGCGCAGGGCGCCGCCGTTGCCGATCAGCGCCTGCACGTCCGCGCCCGACGCCGTCACGATGCGCCGCGCCAGCGGGTACGCCTCGGGGTGCACCGACGACGCGTCCAGCGGCTCGTCGCCGCCCGAGACCTTGAGGAAGCCCGCGCACTGCTCGAACGCCTTGGGGCCCAGTCGCGGCACGTTCTTGAGCGCCGCCCGGGACGCGTACGGGCCGTTGGCGTCCCGGTGGGCCACGATGTTCTCGGCGAGCGTCGAGGTGATGCCCGAGACGCGCGACAGCAGCGGCACCGACGCGGTGTTCAGGTCCACGCCCACGCCGTTCACGCAGTCCTCCACCACGGCGTCCAGCGAGCGCGACAGCTTGGTCTCGGTGATGTCGTGCTGGTACTGGCCCACACCGATCGACTTGGGGTCGATCTTCACGAGCTCGGCGAGCGGGTCCTGCAGGCGGCGCGCGATCGAGACGGCGCCGCGGATGGACACATCGAGGTCGGGCAGCTCCGCGCTCGCGTAGGCGGACGCCGAGTACACGGACGCGCCGGCCTCGGACACGACCGCCTTGGTCAGGCCGAGCTCCGGCACCTTCTTCATGAGGTCGGCGGCGAGCCGCTCGGTCTCGCGCGACGCCGTGCCGTTGCCGATCGCCACCAGGTCCACGCCGTGCTTCTGGGCCAGCCGGGCCAGCACGGCGAGCGACTCGTCCCAGCGGTTGGCCGGCTGGTGCGGGTAGATGGTCGCGTGCTCCACGACCTTGCCGGTGGCGTCCACGACGGCGACCTTGACGCCCGTGCGCAGGCCCGGGTCGAGGCCCATCGTGGCCCGCGTGCCCGCAGGCGCCGCGAGCAGGAGGTCGCGCAGGTTGGCGGCGAAGACGCGCACGGCCTCGTCCTCGGCCTCGGAACGCAGCCGCAGCCGCACGTCGATGCCGAGGTGCACCAGGATCTTGGTGCGCCACGCCCAGCGGACCGTGTCGTTCAGCCAGCGGTCGGCCGGGCGGCCCTGGTTGGCGATGCCGAACTGGTGCGCGATCGTGCCCTCGTACGACGTCGGCACGCCGGCCTCGATGCCCTCCTCGGGCTCGATCGTCAGGTCCAGCACGTCCTCCTTCTCGCCGCGGAACAGGGCGAGCACGCGGTGCGAGGGCAGGCTGGACAGCGCCTCGGCGAACTCGAAGTAGTCCGAGAACTTCGCGCCCTTGTCCTGCGCCCCGTCCCGGACGGCGGACAGCATGCGCCCGCGCTTCCACAGCCGCTCGCGCAGGGTGCCGATCAGGTCGGCGTCCTCGCCCATGCGCTCCACGAGGATCGCCCGGGCGCCGTCGAGCGCCGCGGCCGGGTCGGCCACGCCCTTGTCGGCGTCGACGTACGGGCCGGCGGCCTCCGTCGGGTCGAGCGAGGGGTCGCCCAGCAGCGCCTCGGCGAGCGGCTCCAGGCCGGCCTCGCGCGCGATCTGCGCCTTGGTGCGCCGCTTGGGCTTGTACGGGAGGTAGATGTCCTCCAGACGCGACTTGGTCTCCGCAGCCAGGATCTGGGCCCGCAGCTCGTCCGTGAGCTTGCCCTGCTCCTGCACCGACGCCAGGATCGCCGCGCGCCGCTCCTCGAGCTCGCGCAGGTACCGCAGCCGCTCCTCGAGGGTGCGCAGCTGCGCGTCGTCGAGGGTGCCCGTCACCTCCTTGCGGTAGCGGGCGATGAACGGCACGGTCGCGCCGCCGTCGAGCAGGTCGACCGCTGCGGTCACCTGCCCTTCACGAACGCCCAGCTCCTCGGCGATGCGCTGGTTGATGCTTGCCAACGTCCACTACCTCACTTCAGGGGGTCGAACCCACCGGGATGGTCGGGACAGATTGTGCCCGGCGCCACTGACATCTGTCGCATCCGCCCGCGCGTGTCAGACGTACAGGTCGCCCGGGTGACCTGTACGTCTGACACGGGGCGGGGTGCAAGGCCGGGGCGGGTCACGACATATCCGGAGCAGGACCCGCCCGCTCACCCGGGCCCCAGACCCGGAGGACGCCGTGCACCGTCGCGCCAGGACCGCCCGACCCGCCCCGCACACCGCCCGCCCCTACGGCGCGGCGGTCACCGCGGCCGCCGGCATCCTCGCCCTTGCCGCCTGCGGCGTGCTGACCGCGTGCGCCCCAGCGGCGGACGAGGGCCTGGAGCGGTCCGACGCCGCACGCGTCGTCGTCGCCGTCGCCGACACCCCCGCGAGCGCCGACGCCGTCGCCGCGACGGAGGACCTGGGCCTGCTCGCGCTGCGCGCGACCGCCGAGCCGAAGGACAACGCCCTGGTCTCCCCCGCGTCCCTCACCTTCGCGCTGGCGCTGCTCGCCGAGGGTGCGCGCGGCGAGACCGCGACGGCCCTGGACGCCGCGCTCGGCGCCTCGGGCGAGGACCGCACCGCCGCCTACAACGCCCTGACGGCCGAGCTCGCGAGGCACGACGGCGACCCCGGCGTCGCGCAGGACGACGAGCTCCCCGACCGCCCGGTGCTGCACCTCGCGAACCAGGCCGTGCTCGACGACCAGCTCGTCGTGGAGCAGGGCTACCTGGACGCGCTCGCGTCCGCGTTCGACGCCGGCGTGCAGCGCACCGACCTGGGCACCGGCGCGGGCAAGAAGGTGCTGGACGCCTGGGTGAACCACCACACGGGCGGCCTGATCGAGAAGTCGGCGATCGAGCCCGACCCGATGCTGCGCCTGGTGCTGCAGAACGCGGTCCTGCTCGCGGCCCGCTGGGACACGCCGTTCCAGGAGCACGCCACCCGGGACGAGGACTTCACCGGCCCCGACGGCACGGAACCCGTCGAGATGCTGCACGGCACGGAGTCCTGGGGGTACGCCGAGCACGACGGCTGGGTCGCCGTCCGCCTCCCCTACGGCGAGGCGTTCCACGCGGACGTGCTGCTGCCGCCGGAGGGCACCGACCCGGCGGACGTCGCGCCCGGGACGCTGACCGCCCTCACCACCGCCCTGGACGGCGTGGCGCCCCGGCCCGTCGAGCTCGCCATGCCCACCCTGGAGCTCGAACCGCCGGCGCTCGACCTGGCCCCGGCGCTGGACGAGGCCGGTCTCGGCGGGCTGTACGACGCCCCGGACCTCTCGGGCATCAGCACCACCGAGCGGCTCCAGGTGAGCCAGGTGGTGCAGCAGGCCTACCTGCACCTGGACGAGGAGGGCACGGTCGCGGCCGCCGTCACCGAGATCGGGATGGAGGCGACCGGCGCCATGCCGGGCGAGCCCGCGGTCCGGATGACCGTGGACCGGCCCTACCTCCTGCGGATCGCCCACACCGAGACCCGTCTCCCCCTGTTCCTGGCCGCCGTGCGCAGCCCGCAGCACTGAGCCGGACCATTGACCCGGGCATCCAGCGCCAGTAGCGTGCCCACGCAAACGGGAGAAACCGCACTTACTGCGACCTGATCCCCTGAGCACGAGGAGGTGCTTGATGGCACTGTCGTTCCTCGACCGGGAGCACACGGTGGCAAGGCCCGGCTACAGCAGGTGGCTCATCCCGCCGGCCGCGCTCGCCATCCATCTGTGCATCGGCCAGGCCTACGCCACCAGCGTCTACAAGAGCGCGCTGGTCGCCCACTTCGAGACCAGCCTCACCGCGATCGGCATCATCTTCTCCATCGCCATCGTCATGCTCGGCCTCTCGGCCGCCGTGCTGGGCACCTGGGTGGAGCGCGCCGGACCGCGCGCCGCCATGTTCGCCTCGGCCTGCTTCTGGGCCTCCGGGTTTCTCATCGGGGCGCTCGGGATCGCGACGTCGCAGCTCTGGCTCGTCTACCTCGGGTACGGGTTCATCGGCGGCATCGGGCTCGGCATCGGCTACATCTCGCCGGTGTCCACGCTGATCAAGTGGTTCCCCGACCGGCCGGGCCTGGCCACGGGCATGGCGATCATGGGGTTCGGCGGCGGCGCGCTCATCGCCTCGCCGCTGTCCCGCCAGCTCATGGCCGCCTACGACAGCGGCTACGACCCCTCCGACCCCACCTCCGTGGCGTCGGGCGGCGCGGTCACCTCGCTCTTCGTGACCCTGGGCATCGTGTACTTCCTGGTGATGATGCTGGGCGTGTTCACGGTGAAGGTCCCGCCGCCCGGCTGGACGCCCACCGGGTTCGACGCCGCCGCGGTCGCGGCCAAGCCGATGGTCTCGACCGCGAACGTCTCCGCGGCGAACGCGATCAAGACCCCGCAGTTCTGGTTCCTGTGGACCGTCCTGTTCTGCAACGTGACGGCGGGTATCGGCATCCTGGAGCAGGCGGCGCCGATGATCCAGGACTTCTTCCGGGTGGACGGCGTCTCGTCCGTCGCGCCGGCGACGGCGGCCGGGTTCGTGGCGTTCCTGTCCCTGTTCAACATGGCCGGCCGCTTCGTGTGGTCCTCCACGTCGGACTACATCGGCCGCAAGCCCGTCTACGTCATGTACCTCGGCGTCGGGATGATCCTGTACGTGCTCCTGGCCACCGTCGGCCACACCTCCACGGTGATCTTCGTGCTGGTGGCCGCCGTGATCCTCTCGTTCTACGGCGGCGGCTTCGCCACCGTCCCCGCCTACCTGCGCGACCTGTTCGGCACCTTCCAGGTGGGCGCCATCCACGGCCGGCTGCTCACCGCGTGGTCGGCCGCGGGCATCGCCGGACCCCTGATCATCAACGGGTTCCTGGACGCCCGGGGCACGCCCGGCGAGCTGGTGGCCGCCGACTACCGGCCCGCGCTGTTCACCATGGTGGCCGTGCTCGCGGTCGGCTTCCTGGCCAACGCCCTGGTCCGGCCCGTCGCGGCCCGGTTCCACGAGCGGCCGCACCAGGCGGACGAGTTCGTCGAAGGGAAGGTCTGACATGGTCGAGCAGACGCAGGAACGCGACCCGGAGCAGCCGCCCAACCAGGTGCCGCGGCTGGTCGCCACCTGGCTCGTGGTGACCGTGCCCCTGGCCTACGGGCTGTTCCAGACGGTCCGGAGCGTCATCCCGCTGTTCACGGGCTGAGGCCCCCTGCCCGACGGCGACCGCCTCACCTCGCGCTCCCGGCCTCCAGGCCGCCCCGCACCGCCGCGAGGACCCGCGCGAGGTGCGCGAGGTCGCCGTCGGGCACCCCCGTGCCCCGCAGCGCCTCGGCCGTGGCGCGGTCGAGCGTCGGGAGCATCTCGTCCAGCACCCGCCGCCCGGCAGGCGTGAGCTCCAGGAACGAGGACCGGCCGTCCTCGGGGTTGGCCTGCCGGCGCACCAGCCCGTCCCGGACCTGCCGGTCCACCCCCTTGCTGGCCGCGCCGACGGTGATCCCGAGGCGCCGGACCACGTCGGACACCCGGCAGCGCGGGACCGCGTCGACGGCGCGCAGCAGGTCGAACCTACCGAGCCCGTGCCCGTGCGCGGCTCGCAGCCGCGCGTCGAGCAGCGTGTAGAGCCGGACCTCGACCCGGACGAGGTCGTCGAGCAGACGCGCGCCGTCGAGACCGTCCTCGTCCCGAGGAATAGATTCCGTGGAATCTTGTTTGGCTTCCATGGAATCTATCTTCGCGCACCGAGGAGAACCATGGACCAGAACTCGCTCACCGAGCTCCGCACCTTCTACACGTCGTTCGGCCGGCTCCCGCTGCCGGACGGCACCCGTGTGACCGAACGGGCGCTCGGCGGCGTCCCGGCCCTGGACATCGCCGTGCCGCAGGCCGACGGCGACACCGGCGTGCTGCTCTACCTGCACGGCGGCGGGTACGTGATCGGCGACGCCCGCACGGGCGTGCCCCTCGCCGCGGCGCTCGCCGCACGCGCGGGCCTGCGCGCGGTGGCGCCCGACTACCGCCTCGCCCCCGAGCACCCGTTCCCCGCGGCGGTCGACGACGGCCTGGCCGCCTACCGGGCGCTGCTGGCCGACACCGACCCGGCGCGGGTCGTGATCGCGGGCGACTCCGCGGGCGGCGGGCTCGCGCTGGCCACGGTGCTGGCCGCCCGCGACGCCGGGCTCCCGCTGCCGGCCGCCGTCGTCACCTTCTCCGGCTGGTTCGACCTGACGCTGTCCGGCGCGAGCCTCACCGGCAAGGAGAGCGTCGACCCGATCTTCGACGCCGCCGACATCCGGGAGTACGCGGCCACCTACCTGCCCGCCGCCGCGGACGCCCGCAACCCCCTGGCCAGCTCGGTGCTCGCCGACCTGCGCGGCCTGCCGCCGCTCCTGCTCCAGGTCGGCTCCGCCGAGGTGCTGCTCGACGACAGCACCCTGCTGGCCGCGCGGGCCGCGGAGGCGGACGTCGAGGTGACGCTGGAGGTCTACCCGGGCAGCGCGCACGTCTTCCAGCACCACCACGCCACCGAGCCGACGGCGGCCCGCGCCATGGACACCGCGGCGGCCTTCCTCGCCCGCCGGGTCGCGCCGGCCGCGACGCCTCAGCGCAGCCGGTCCGCCCGCGTGTAGACGTTCATCGAGTCCCCGCGCACGAAGCCCAGCAGGGTCAGGCCGCACTCCTCGGCCAGGTCCACGGCGAGGGTCGACGGCGCGGAGATCGCGGACAGCACCGGGATCCCGGCCCGCGCGGCCTTCTGCACCAGCTCGAACGACGCCCGCCCGCTGACCTGGAGCACCGTCCCGGCAGCGGGCAGGGCGCCGTCGCGCAGGGCCGCGCCGACCACCTTGTCGACGGCGTTGTGCCGGCCCACGTCCTCGCGCACGTACAGCGGGTCGCCGTCGGCGGTGAACAGGCCCGCGGCGTGCAGGCCGCCGGTCCGGTCGAAGGCGCGCTGGCGTTCGCGCAGCAGGTCGGGCAGGGCGGCGATCACGTCGGCCCCGACCGTGACGGCGTCGCGCGCGACCGGCCAGCGCAGCGCGGCCCGCACCTCCACCACGGTGTCCGACCCGCACACCCCGCACGCGCTCGTCGTCGCGAACGCCCGCTGTCGCGGGGCCTCGACGCCGGGCGCGAGCGCCACCTCGACGGTGTTGTCCTCGTCGGGGCACAGCCGCATCCCCGCGATGTCCTCGCGCGCCGTGACGGCGCCCTCCGAGACCAGCCAGCCGGCGACCAGGTCGAAGTCGTCGCCCGGGGTCCGCATGGTGACGGTGAGCGTGCTCCCGGCGGGTCGCGCACCCGGCAGGACGCCGTCCGGCAGCGCGGCCCCGCCCACGGGGACGACACCGCCCACCGGAACCGCGCCGAGCGGCCGCGCCCTGCTGACGAGGTCGCCGGGCCCGACCAGCCGGACCATCAGCGGTTCCTCGACGGCGAGCGTGTCGGGGCGCGCCGCGCGGGCGCCCTCGCGGACGCGCACCACGCGCCGTCGGTCGGTGACGACTCCCATACCGCCCAGTCTCGCACCTCCGCCGACCACTTCCACCGACCGATTTGTCCACAGCCCCCACAGCCGGACCGCTCCGGCGTAGGGTCAGGAGAGTGACCGACGTGAGCGACGAAGCCCGCACCGACGCCCCCGAGAAGAGCCTGCGCATCGGGCCGCCCAAGACGGCGGCAGCCGGCGTGCCCGGGGTGGTGCACGGCCTGGCCCATGTCTTCGAGGAGGCCGGGGTGGCGCGCGGCCTGCGCACGCTGCCGCTGATCAACCAGCAGCGGGGCTTCGACTGCCCCGGCTGCGCCTGGCCGGAGCCGGGCAAGCCGCACCTGGCCGAGTTCTGTGAGAACGGGGCCAAGGCGGTGGCCGAGGAGGCCACCCGCAAGCGCGCGGACGCGGCGTTCTTCGCCGAGCACGCGATCTCGGAGATGGCGACCTGGACCGACCACCGGCTGGGCAAGTCCGGCCGGATCACCGAGCCGATGCTGCGCGAGGAGGGCGCCGACCACTACCGGCCGGTGTCCTGGGACGACGCCCTCGACCTGGTCGCCGGCGAGCTGCGCGGCCTGGACTCCCCGGACCAGGCGGCCTTCTACACGTCCGGCCGCACCAGCAACGAGGCCGCGTTCCTGTACCAGCTCCTGGCGCGCAAGCTCGGCACGAACAACCTGCCCGACTGCTCGAACATGTGCCACGAGTCGTCCGGCACCGCCCTGGTCGAGACGCTGGGCATCGGCAAGGGCAGCGTGTCCCTGGAGGACATCACCGACCACGCCGACCTGATCGTCGTCGTCGGCCAGAATCCCGGGACCAACCACCCGCGCATGCTCACCGCGCTGGAGGAGGCCAAGGACCGGGGCGCCCGGATCGTGGCGATCAACCCCCTGCCCGAGGCCGGGCTGCAGACCTTCAAGAACCCGCAGCGGGTGCGCGGCGTCGTGGGGCAGGGCACCAAGCTCGCCGACCGGTTCCTCCAGATCCGCCTCGCGGGCGACCTGGCCCTGTTCCAGGCGGTGAACCGCCTGCTGGTCGAGGCCGACGACGACGCCCGGACCGCCGGGCACGCCCCCGTGCTGGACCACGAGTTCATCGCACAGCACACCTCCGGGTTCCCGGAGGCCGCGGCCGCCTGGCGCGCCGTCGACCAGGCCGACGTCGAGCGGGCCACGGGCCTGGACTGGGCGGAGATCGAGGCGTTCGTCGACGACGTGAAGGCCGCCGACCGCATCATCGTCTGCTGGGCGATGGGCCTGACCCAGCACAAGCAGGCCGTGGCGACCATCCGCGAGGTGGTCAGCTTCCTGCTGCTGCGCGGCAACGTCGGCCGCCCGGGCGCGGGCGCCTGCCCGGTGCGCGGGCACAGCAACGTGCAGGGCGACCGCACCATGGGCATCTGGGAGCGCCCCACCGAGCTCTTCCTGGACGCGCTGGGCACGGAGTTCGGCTTCGAGCCGCCGCGCGCCCACGGGTACGACGTCGTCGACACGGTCCGGGCCCTGCGCGACGGACAGCTCAAGGTCTTCATGGCGGTGGGCGGCAACTTCGCCGCGGCCACGCCGGACAGCGCGGTCACCGAGGCCGCGCTGCGCGAGGTGCCGCTCACGGTGCACGTGTCGACCAAGCTGAACCGCTCGCACGTGCTGCCCGGCAGGCGGTCGCTGGTGCTGCCCTGCCTCGGCCGCACCGAGCGCGACCTGACGGGCGGGCGCGAGCAGGTCGTCACCGTCGAGGACTCCATGAGCGTGGTGCACACGTCGCGCGGGCGGCTGGCCCCGGTCTCGGACGCCCTGCGCAGCGAGACCGCCATCCTCTGCGACCTGGCCCGGCGCGTGCTCGGACCGCAGGACCCCACGCCGTGGGAGGAGTTCGCGGCCGACTACTCCCGTATCCGCGACTCGATCTCCCGCGTGGTCCCGGGCTTCGAGGACTTCGACCGCCGCGTCGCCGAGCCCGGCGGGTTCGTGCTGCCCCACCCGCCGCGCGACGCCCGGCTGTTCCCGACCACGACGGGCAAGGCCAACTTCACGGTCAACGAGCTCGAGATCGTCCAGGTGCCGGAGGGCCGGCTGCTGCTGCAGACCGTCCGCTCCCACGACCAGTTCAACACCACGGTCTACGGCCTCGACGACCGGTACCGCGGCGTGAAGAACGGGCGGCGCGTCGTGTTCGTCCACCCGGACGACCTGGCGTCCGGCGGTCTGGCCGACGGCGACACCGTGAACCTGGTCAGCGAGTGGCCCGGGCCGGACGGCGGGACCGGCGAGCGCCGGGCCGAGGGCTTCCGCGCGATCGCGTTCCCGACGGCGCGCGGCTGCGCCGCCGCGTACTTCCCGGAGACGAACGTGCTGGTCCCCCTGGACCACACGGCGGACCAGAGCAACACCCCGGCGTCCAAGTCGGTCGTCATCCGCCTCGAACCCTCTCGCTGAGTGCTGGGTATTCGCCCTTTTTCGTGTGCCAGAAGGGCGAATACCCAGCACTCAACGGCTACGGGGCGAGGCGGAAGACCGGCCAGGCCAGCTCCGTGCGCCACGCGGCCCGGTCGGGGGTGTCGGCCGGGGTGACCAGGTACGTCTCGTGCACCGGGCCGTCGACGGCGAGGGCGTGGTCGACCACCCAGGCCCCGAGCCGCCCGTACGTGACGTCGATGTCGTCATGCGGCCCGTGGTGGACGACGGCGGCGAGCTCGGCCGCGGGCAGCTCGACGGGCCGTACCCGCCCGCGCTCCGGCGGGTCCGCCACCGGCCGGTACACCAGGACCGATCCGCGGCCGTCGCGGAACAGCGCGTTGTCGTACTGCCCGCCGGGCGGTCCGAGCCGCTCATGCCCGGCCACGGCCCCGTCCAGCTCGGCCATCGCGCCGGCGTACCAGGTCAGCACCTCGTCGTGCCCGACGACGCCGGTGACCGCGGCGACCGTCCGGGCCGGTTCGGACCGCAGCACGACCTCCGGCGGCGCCGCCGGGCTCAGCAGCCGGCGGAGCGACGCGACGGCGGCCCGGGTCCGGTCCAGCTCGGCCTCCAGCCGGCGCAGGTGGCCGGCGACCAGCCCGGCCCGCGCGTCGGCGTCGGGCGTGGCGAGAATCTGCCGCACCTCGGCCAGCGGCACGTCCAGCTCGCGCAGCCGGTGGATGACCTGCGCCTGCGGGATCTGCGCGGCCGTGTAGTACCGGTAGCCGCTGACGGGGTCCACCCGGTCCGGCTCCAGCAGACCGGACTCGTGATAGCGGCGCAGCGTCCGGATGCTCAGGTGGGTGAGCTCGGCGAAGTCGCCGATGGTCAGGCCTTGGGTCACGGCACCACTGTGCACCCTCCCCCGGTCGTTCGCGGCGGGGGTTGACCCTCTCCCTGCGGGAGACTCCAGCCTGGGGTCATGCACACCCCCGACAACAACGGTTCCCTCAGCGACCGCCTCGACGGCCGGCGCGCCCTGGTGACCGGTGCCAGCAAGGGCACCGGCGCCGCCGTCGCCGCCCGGCTGCGCGCGGCGGGCGCGACGGTGCTGGGCGTGGCCCGTACCGCGCCGGACCCGCACCCCGGCCCGCAGGGCTTCGTGGCGTCCGACCTCACCACGCCGGACGGCGCCGCCCAGGTCGCCGAGCACGTCGCGGAGCATCTCGGCGGCGTCGACGTCCTGGTGCACACGCTCGGCGGCTCGCACTCGCCGTCGGGCGGCTTCGCGGCCATGACGGACGTGCACTGGACCGAGGAGCTGAACCTGAACCTGCTCGCCGCCGTGCGCCTGGACCGCGCCCTGCTGCCCGGCATGATCGCCGCCGGCAAGGGCGCGGTGGTGCACGTCTCCTCGATCCAGCGCCGGATGCCGCTGCACACCGCCACGCTCGGCTACGCGGCGGCCAAGGCTGCCCTCACGACCTACAGCAAGGGGCTCGCCGTCGAGGCCGCCCCGCACGGCGTCCGGGTCAACGTCGTCTCCCCCGGCTTCATCCGCACGTCGAGCGCCGAGGCGCTGGTCGAGCGCTTGTCCGCCGGACAGGGCGTCAGCCGCGAGGCGGCGCTGGAGCAGCTCATGGACTCGCTCGGCGGCATCCCGCTCGGGCGGCCGAGCGAGCCCGCGGAGGTGGCCGAGCTCGTCGCGTTCCTCGTCGGCGACCGGGCGGCGGCCATCACCGGCGCCGAGCACACGATCGACGGCGGGACCGTGCCGACGGTCGGCTGACCGCCTCCGACAGACCCAGCAACGAAAGGAAGAACCATGAACGCGTCCATCACCGAGGGCCGGGCACTGCCCGCCGTCCTTACCGCGCACCTCGCAGCACACGAGGCCCGCGACGCCGAGCGCGAGCTGGCCTGCTACGCCGACGACGCGGAGGTCACCGACGAGGGCCGCACCTACCGGGGCCTGGCGGAGATCCGCTCCTGGCTGTCGCGGGCCGCGAGCGAGTACACCTACACCAGCGAGCTCACCGCCGTCCGGCAGGACGACGACACGCACTGGACCGCCGTGCGACACCTGGAGGGGGACTTCCCGGGCGGCGTCGTCGACCTCCGCTACCGCTACACCCTGCACGGCGACCACATCACCGAGCTGGTCATCGCCCCCTGACCCACCAACCCACCCCCCTCTTGGAGAGGGTGGGCGATACGCTGCGGCGCATGACCGAGGCGAGACGGGCCGTCGTGGCGGGCTGGACCGGGTTCATCGGACGGGCGCTCGTCGACGACCTCACGGCGCGCGGTTACCACGTCGTCCGGGTCGGCCGCGCCGGCCCCGACGTGCGGTGGTCCGACGGGCCGACCGCCCTCAGGGACGTGGTCGACGGCGCCGACCTGCTGGTCAACCTCGCGGGCAAGAGCGTGGGCTGCCGCTACACCGACCGGAACCGCGACGAGATCCTGCGGTCCCGGGTCGAGACCACCCGGCAGCTGCACGACGCCGTCGCAGCCGCCGCCCGTCCCCCTCGGTTGTGGCTCAACGCGAGCACCGCCACGATCTACCGCTACGCGCTGGACCACCCGCAGACCGAGGACGGCGGCGAGCTCGGCGCCGGATTCTCCGTCGACGTGGCGCGCAGCTGGGAGCACGAGCTCTTCGCGGGGCGCCTGCCGGAGACCCGACGGGTCGCCCTGCGCATGGCGATCGTGCTGGGCGGACCGGCGTCGGACATGCTCGCGCGGCTGGCGCGGTTCGGCGTGGGGGGCCCGCAGCTCGATGGCTGGTGGTTCCAGCACCATCGCTACCGTGGCATCGGCGACCGGCCGACGGGCGGCCCCGTGCCGGTCCACCACAGCGCCGGCCGGCAGAAGTTCTCGTGGATCCACGTCGACGACGTGCTGCGGGCCGTCCGGTTCCTGGAGCAGCACGAGGAGATCTCCGGGCCGGTCAACCTGGCCGCGCCGCACCCGGTCGACAACCGCACGCTCATGGCCGAGCTGCGCCGGGCGACCCGGATGCCGCTGGGGATCCCGGCGCCGCGCTGGCTGCTGGAGCCCGCGGTGTGGGTGCTGCGCAACGAGGCGGAGCTGGTGCTCAAGAGCCGCTGGGTGCTGCCCGAACGGCTCGCCGCCGCGGGCTTCGCCTTCCGGTGGCCCGACCTCGCCCCAGCGGTCGACGACGTCGTGCGCCGCCGCCGCGCCTGACGCGCCCGGTTCACCTGGTCCCGGTACGACGACGGCCGTGGTCACCTCCCGGGGGAGGTGACCACGGCCGTCGTCGGGCAGCGTGCCGGACGCCGCCTCAGGTGCGCCGGATCAGTGCGCGACCGCCTTCTCGGCGCCCGCGCCCGTGAGGGAGCGGACCTCCATCTCGGCGTACTTCTCCGGGTGCGACCGCTCCTTGCTCAGGTAGGTGCCGACGATGCCGAGCACGAACGCGAGCGGGATGGTCACGATGCCCGGGTTGTCGAGCGGGAACCAGTGGAAGTCGATGGCCGGGTCGCTGATCATCGACTTGCTGAGCCCGGTCACCGGGTCCGCGGGCTTCCCCGAGACCACCGGGGAGAAGATGATCAGCACGACGGTCGAGATGAGGCCGCCGTAGATGCTCCACAGCGCACCGGACGTGTTGAACCGCTTCCAGAACAGCGAGTAGATGATGGTCGGCAGGTTCGCCGACGCCGCGACACAGAACGCCAGGGCCACGAGGAACGCGATGTTCTGCCCGTTGGCGAAGATGCCGCCGATGATCGCGATGATGCCGATGACGACCACGGTCCAGCGGGCCACGCGGACCTCGCCGTCGGGCGAGACCTGCCCCTTCTTGATGATGGAGGCGTAGATGTCGTGGGAGAAGCTCGCCGCCGCCGTGATCGTCAGACCGGCCACGACCGCGAGGATGGTCGCGAACGCGACCGCCGCGATGATGCCGAGCAGGATCTCGCCGCCGAGCTCGAACGCGAGCAGCGGTGCCGCCGAGTTCTGCCCGCCGGGTGCCGCGAGGATCACCTCGGGGCCCACGAGGGCGCCCGCGCCGTACCCGAGCACCAGGGTGAACAGGTAGAAGATGCCGATCAGCCAGATCGCCACGACCACGGACTTGCGGGCCTCCTTGGCCGACGGCACCGTGTAGAACCGCATGAGCACGTGCGGCAGGCCCGCGGTGCCGAGCACCAGCGCCAGCGCGAGCGACAGGAAGTCGAGCTGCGACAGCGCCGTGGCGCCGTACTGCAGGCCCGGTTCGAGGATCGCCTCGCCGTTCTCGCCGGCCATGTTCACGGCCTCCTGCATGACGGCCGAGAGGCTGAAGCCGAACCGCGCGAGCACCCAGATGGTCATGGCGCCGGCGCCCAGGATGAGCAGCGTCGCCTTGATGATCTGCACCCAGGTGGTGCCCTTCATGCCGCCTACCAGCACGTACAGGATCATCAGCGCGCCCACGACGGCGATGACCAGGCCCTGGCCCGTCTTGTCGGTGATGCCGAGCAGGAGGGCGACGAGGCCGCCCGCGCCCGCCATCTGCGCCAGCAGGTAGAAGAACACGACCGCGAGCGTGGACAGCGCCGCCGCCATGCGGATGGGCCGCTGCTTGAGGCGGAACGACAGCACGTCCGCCATCGTGAACTTGCCGGTGTTGCGCAGCAGCTCGGCGACCAGCAGCAACGCGACGAGCCACGCCACGAGGAAGCCGATGGAGTACAGGAAGCCGTCGTACCCGTTGACGGCGATGGCGCCCGCGATGCCCAGGAAGCTCGCGGCGGAGAGGTAGTCGCCCGCGATCGCGGTGCCGTTCTGGGTGCCGGTGAAGTTGCGGCCGCCGGCGTAGAAGTCCGCGGCGCTCTTGTTCTGCCGCGAGACGCGGAAGACGACGATGAGCGTGACCACCACGAACGCCGCGAAGATGCCGATGTTGACCCAGGTGTTGCCGACGTTCGTGGCCTCAGCCGCCATGACTGTCCCGTTCACAGCTCGCCCCCCTCGATCTCCTCACGCAGGGCCTGCGCCCGGGCGTCGAACTTGTTGTTGGCCCACCGCGCGTAGAGCGTGGTGATCACGAACGTCGAGACGAACTGCAGCAGCCCGAAGATCAGCCCGACCGTGATGGTGCCGGCCACGCGGATGCTCATGAACTCGTGCGCGTACGTGCTCATGAGGGCGTACAGGAGGTACCAGACGAGGAACAGCGCCGTCATCGGGAAGACGAAGTTCCGGAAGGCCCTGCGCAGGCTCTGGAACTCGTCCGATCGCTCGACACGTTGGTAATCGGTTTCGGCAGGCCCTGCTGCCCGTACGTCACTCATGACGCCTCCATTGGCTCATGGGGGCGCGCGCTCTGCCGCGGCCCGGTGTGCGCATCTCGCACCCGGCCCAATGTGCCGTACCTCACACGCCGGGGGCAAACGGTTCAGACGGCGCGTTTCCCGACTTGACCAAGTCGTTACATTCGAACGGTATTCACCGACGGTCTCGGGGAAGCACCTGGTCAGCGCGACGTCAGCGGCGCACGTACTCCAGGTCGGCGACGTCCCGCCCGGCGTCGTGCGCCTTGCGCTCGAACCCGGTCAGCACGCGGCGCTCGAACCGCGGCGCCAGGGCACCCGGTCCGTGCGCGTTGACGAGGTTCTCGTCGGCCTCCAGCACCTCGACCATCTGCTCGGCGTACTCGGCCCAGTCGGTCGCGAGGCGGAGCGTGCCGCCGGGCCGCAGCACGCGCGCCGCGAGCGCCGCGAACTCCGCGGTGACCAGGCGGCGCTTGTGGTGGCGCGCCTTGTGCCACGGGTCGGGGAAGAACACCCAGAGCTCGTCCACCGAGCCGGCCGCGACCGTGGTCTCCAGCAGCTCGGCCGCGTTGGCCTGCACGAGCCGCAGGTTCGGCAGCCCGTCCCGCCCCAGGGCCGCCCCGGCCCGCTCGGCGCGCGCGATCGTGTGCACGAGCCCGGGCTGGTAGACCTCGACGGCGAGGTAGTCGCGCCCGGGATCGGTCGAGGCCGCCCCGACGACGGCGTCGCCCAGCCCCGAGCCGATCTCGACCACGAGCGGGGCGGTGCGTCCGAAGAGCGCCGCGGCGTCGAGCACGTACTCCGGGTGCACGGAGGTGCGCGCGATCGCCCGGGGCACGTCGAAGACGTAGGCGGTGCGGCGCTCGGCCCACAGGCGCTTCTGCTTGTCCGTGAGCCGGCCGGACCGGCGCACGAACGACACCGGCTTGGTCCGGAACCCCGAGAGGTCGAGCGGGGTCTCGGTGTCCTGACGCGCGGTGTCGGGCTGGGCGGATGCGGGCTGACTCACGGGAAAAGCGTACGAGGTCGCGGGCGGGCGTTGCGTATCCGCACGGATTCGCGCCTCGCGGTGCACGACGACGGCGGTGCGCGGCAGGCTGGGTCCCATGACCACCCGCGGCTCCTGCTCGCGCGTCGAGCTCGACGGACGGCGGGTCGTCGTCGACCTGTCCGACGCCGACGGCGACCAGCTCACCACCATGGCGGCCCGGAGCGGTACCTCCGGGCCGCAGCTCGTCCTCGGCTGGATCCGGCGCGGGCTCCTCGACGGCCCGGCCCGGGACCCCCGCGCCTGGGACGGGCCCGTGGACCGTGGGGCCCGGCTGGCGCGGGACGTGGAGGTCGCGCGGCAGGCCGACGAGGCCTTCGGCGACCTGTTCGGCAGTCCGGACCGCACGGACTGACGTCGCCCGCCCGGTCGGTGCGGCCCGCGACGGCCGGCTCCCGCCGGCTCCCGCCGGCGCCGTCAGGCGCGGCCGACCTCGGCCTCCAGCATCGCCACCGCCTCGCCCGGCTCCAGGTCCCGGACCAGCACCCGCAGCGTGAGCCCGTCGGCGAGCGCCAGCAGGCGCCGGGCCTGCGTCAGCGCGCCCTCCGCGCTGGTGTCGCGGTCGGCACGGATCAGCCGCGCACACTCGTCCTCGGCCCCTCGCCGCGCCTCGGCCAGCACCTGGCGGACGGCGGCGTCGTTGATCGACTTCGCCACGTAGGCGTACCAGACGGTGACGCCGATCCGGCCGGCGTCGTCGCGCGGGATCTGCTGGCTCATGACGTATCGCAGCCGGTCCCGCGGAGCGGCGTCTGCGGTCTCCTGGTACCCGCCGTAGGCGCGGTCGACCAGGGCGGTGCAGCCGGCCAGGACGAGGGCGTCCTTGGTGCCGAAGTAGTGCTGGATGCGCCCCATCGAGACGCCGGCCTCCGCGGCGACGTGGCGCAGGCTGACGCCCTCGATCCCGTGCCGGGCGATGACCAGCCAGAGCGCGAAGACGATCTCCCAGCGGCGCTCCTCATGGTCCACGACTCTCGGCATGCGACCAGGATAGCAATGCGATCGCATCGTTACCTGTTACGATGCGATCGTATTGTAAAACCGCCCGGCCCCGAGAGGACCTCCGATGCGCACCCCAACCACCGGCCCGAAACGCCGCCGCTGGCCGACCGTCCTGCTGGCCGTCGTCGCGATCGTCTCGACCGGCGGGCTGGCGCTGCTCGTCGCGGCGGGCGGTCCCGGCGTCGGCCACTTCCGCACGCCCGAGGACCGCCGGGCCTACGAGGACGCGTACGCCGAGGCGCTCGGCCGCCTGCCCGAGCCCACGGCGACGCACGACGTCGAGACGAGCTTCGGCACGGTCCGCGCCTACGCGTGGGTGCACGCCGAGCACCCCGACGCCACCCCCGTCGTCCTGCTGCCCGGCCGGTCCGCCGCGGCCCCGATGTGGGGCGACAACCTGCCCGACCTCGTCGAGCACCGGACCGTCTACGCCTTCGACACCCTCGGCGACACGGGCCTGTCCGAGCAGGCGGTCCCGCTGCGCGACATGGGCGACTCCGCGCGCTGGGTGGACGAGGCGATGGCCGGTCTGGACCTCGACCGGGTCCACCTCGTGGGGCACTCCCAAGGCGGCGGGCTGGCCGCGGCCGTGGCGGTGCGCCACCCGGACCGGCTGGCCAGCCTCACCCTGCTGGAGCCCGTCATGACGCTCGGCATGATGCCGCTCTCCGTCATCCTCACGACCATCCCGGTCTCGCTGCCGTTCTTCCCGGACTCGTGGCGCGAGTCCGCGCTGAACCGGATCGGCGGCGTGTCCGACGACGAGGTGGACCCCGACGACCCGCTGGCGCGGATGATCGCCGTCGGCTCCAAGAGCTACAGCTCGTCAGCGCTGCCCAGCCCCTCCGTGCTGAGCGACGCCGACCTGAGGGGGCTGGCCATGCCCGTCTACGTGGCGATCGCGAGCGACTCGTCGCTGGCCGGGGGCGAGGCGGCGGCCGAGCAGGCCAAGCTGATCCCGGACGCGCAGGTCAAGATCTGGCCGGACACCACGCACTCCCTGCCCATGCAGGTGGCCCCGGCGCTGGACGCGGAGCTGGAGACGTTCTGGTCGGCGCAGGACTAGTCAGCCCGCCAGCCGCTCCACCACCCACCACAGCGCCACCGCCGCGATCGCCGCGCAGCCCGCCGGCAGCACCCGGCGGGCCGTGCGCGGGGCGCGCACCCGCAGCAGCACCAGCAGCGGGAACACCACCGCGATGATGCCGAGCTGCACCGCCTCGATGCCCACGTTGAACGACAGGAGCGACAGCAG
Organism: Promicromonospora sp. NPDC050262; assembly: GCF_040655935.1. Lineage (NCBI taxonomy): Bacteria > Bacillati > Actinomycetota > Actinomycetes > Micrococcales > Promicromonosporaceae > Promicromonospora > Promicromonospora sp. NPDC050262. Next base: position 28,199 of record NZ_JBFAKX010000004.1, read on the forward strand.
CAGGGTCCACGACCAGGCGGCCTCGATGCCGAGGGCTCCGGCGAACCCGACGCCGTGCACCAGCCCGAACACGAACACCACGGGCAGCCGCCAGCGGTCCCACGCACCGCGCTCGTCCCTGGTCCCGGCCGGGGCGTGCCAGCGCAGGGCGTCCCGCGCCGTGCCGGAACCGGCCGACGCCCCGCCCCCGAGCGTCACCCCACCGCGCCGGATCAGCACCAGGTCCACCACCGCCACGACAGCGATCGACGCCGCGATCACCGGCTCCACCACGATCGCCGGCACCGACACCACGCCGAGCGCCGCGAGCAGGAACGTCACGGAGTGCGCCACGGTGAACGCCGTGGCCGTCAGGACGACGTCGCGCAGCCGCCGCGCCCCGATCAGCAGCGCCAGCAGGAACAGCACGTGGTCGATGCCGAACAGCAGGTGCTCGCCGCCCAGCACGAAGAACTCCCCGACCTGCTTCAGCAGGCGGTGCTCCCCCGTCGTCAGGGTGGGCGACGACGTGGTGAGCACCGCCGAGCCGTCCTCGTCGTCGAGCGCGTACCGGATGATCGTCTCGGTGGAGTGCACGAAGGACTCGGCGTCCGGGAACAGGGCGCTGGAGACCTCGTGCACGCCCCCGGGCTCGCCCGCGCAGGCGAAGGAGTACGTGAGCGAGGCATAGGCCCGCTCCCCCCGCTCGACGATGTCGGCGGCGGAGAGCGAGGGCGCGCACGGCTCGCCGTCGTAGGTGACCGCGAAGCGGTCGGTGACGTACCCGTCCACCTCGGCCTCGTGCTCGTCGAGCTGGGCGAGCTGGTCATGCCGGCCGGTGGCCTCGTACGCCTCGGCCCGCAGCCAGGCGGACTTCATGAGCAGGTCGTACTCGAGGTCGAGCACCGCAACGACGTCCGGGCCGCCGCCCTCCGGACCGGAGGCCGACGGCGCCGTGGTCACCTCGGCGTAGACGTCGCTGGTGGCGTCGTGCGCCGAGGCGACCTGCCCCACGGCGGGGCTGCTCAGCACTGCGAGCAGCCCCGCCAGGGCCACGGAGCGTCCGCGGAGAGGACCGAACCTCAACGCCGCGCCGTGGTGAAGTACGCCGGCGACGCCGTCGTCGTGCCGCCCCCGGGGGTGCGGGCGGTGACGAACCAGGCGTACGTGCGGTCCGGCTTGAGGCCCGACCACCGGACGGAGGCGACCTCGCCGGAGGCCACCGTGTCCCGGCCGATCTCGTCGACCGGGTCGTAGAGCACCACCGAGTCGGTGCTGAACGACGTGGTGCGGGAGGTCAGGTCGACCGGCAGCACCATGTTGTCCTCGAGCCCGTTGTAGCGGTGCTCGGTGTCGTACTCCGTGGCGCCGAACTCGCCCAGCAGCGGCGAGTAGGTGTCGATGGAGACCTCGCCGCGGTCGACGTCGAACTGCAGCATGCGGAAGAACGACGCGCCGAACTGGAGCTGGTCGGTGGGGTCGTAGCCGCCGATCTCGGCGAGCCCGAGCTGTCCGGCGGACACCGTGTAGAACTGGTAGTCCGCGAGCAGCTCGACCACGCCGCCGCCGATGTCCCCGACCACGGGCGGGCGCACGTTGGTGCCCACGCCGTGCCGGTGCCCGGCGAGCACCATGAACACGTTCGGGTTGTCCTTGACGAGCAGGTTGTACAGCAGCGGCCCGTCGGACCCGCCGAAGTTGGCGCCGCGACCGTCGGGCGACGCGGACGGCTCCAGGTAGTCGTGCGTGAGCAGGATGCCGTTGCGGTCCGAGTACCGGTCGAAGACCGAGGCGGCCCACTCGGCCTCGTCCCGCGTCACGCCGTAGGACAGGCCCACCACCACGAAGTCCAGGCCGCCGGCCGAGAACAGGTCGTAGTGGTTCTCGTTCGAGCCGGGCTCCATGACACCGCCGTAGGACGCGTCCTCCCAGTCCTCGGACAGCGCCTCGTACCGGTCCGGGCCGAAGTACTCGTCGTACAGCGTCGGGTCGGTGCCGGACTGGTTGTCGTGGTTGCCCGCGACCACGCCGTTCGGGATGCCCGCGGCGTCGATCCGGGCCTGAGCCTGCGACGCGAACTCGAACTCGCCGATGACCTGGTCCTCCATCTCGGGCGGGAACGCCCGGATGTTGTTCTCGACGATGTCGCCGGTGTGCGCCACGTAGGCGATCTTGCGCTCGTCGGCGTTGTCGACGATCCAGTCCATGACGCCGTTGTAGCCCTGCGCCCAGACGGCACGCTCCTCGGCCGTCTCCTGCTCCACGGCGCCCTCGGTCAGGTACTGGGTGTCCGTGTAGTGGACCATCGAGAAGTCGTAGTCGTCCGGGTCGTCGAACCGGTCCTTGTCGCCGGCATCGATGTCGTCGGCGAAGGGGTCCTCGCCGGTGACCATGGCGTGCACGGTGCCGCGGTCCACGTAGTCGCGGGACACGGTGCCCTCCAGCACGGTGCCGCCCTCGACCGCGCCGCGCGCGGAGGCGACGACGTCCCATGCGTCGGTGTCCGGGTTCCAGGCCCGCAGGCTGACCAGGCGCGCCGGGTCGGCGGTGCCCTCCCAGCGCAGCACCGGCGCCTCGACGCGGCCGCGGACCGGCACGTCGAACCGCTGGTAGGTCACGTCGCCCGACGCCGGGGACGTGACCGACCTGCCGTCGCCCGGCTCCAGCGCCTTGGTGCTCAGCTTCTTCTGGCCGCGCACGTCCAGCGTGGTCGGCACGGCGCCCGTGCTGCCCTGCCAGGCCTTGTTCGGCGTGAGGATCTCCGCGGCGGAGAAGCGCGCGGTGACGTCGCCGCCGTCGGGCGCGGCCACCGTCGCCCTCAACGTGGCGCTGCGCCCCACACCCTCGGTGCCCGACGCCGGCGCGACGTCCGCCGGCACGTCCGGGATCCCGGCGCTCACGAAGCCGATCTCGTGCGTGACCTCGTTGCCGAGGCCGTCCGTCGCGGACACGACGAGCGTGTGCGCACCGGCGGTCAGGCCGGGGCCCACCGGGTCGCCCACGGCGATCTCCGCGCCGTCGAGCGTGACGTCCGGGCCCTCGACCACGCCGGAGGCGTCCTCGACGGCGACCGCGAGCGGCGCCGCGGAGGTGAGGCGGTCGCCGTCCGCGGGGGTCGCGGACACCAGCGCCGGGCCGGAGTTGTCGGTGAAGAGCGCGCGGATGGCGGTCTCCCCCGTGGTCGACGTCGCCGCGAGCTCGTGCTCACCGTCCGGCAGGGTGGTGGTGTCGACGTCGGCACGCAGGCCGCGCGCGGGGGCGTCGACCGTGAAGGTCAGCGTGACCTCGCGCAGCGCCGTCCCGCTGGAGCCGCAGGTGCCGTCGCCCATCGCGTAGGACGGCTTGAGCCCGACGCCGGCGGCGGTGCCCGCCGCGGGCGTCAGCGCCAGGTTCGAGATCGTGAAGTCGTCACGGTTGCAGTCACCCGCGAAGGTGCCCGTGACCACCTTGACCGTGTTGTCGCCGGGGCGCAGCCACTCGTTGGGGATCGCGATGTCGGCGCGCTGGCTCGCGTACGAGCCGCCCATCGGCGTCTCGATGCCGTTGACGACCAGCAGGTTCGCGGCCCCGCCGTCGACGGCGTTCGAGCCCACGTTGAACGAGAAGGCCGCGTCGCCCGCGCCGAGCGTCTCGGTGGTCTCCACCGCGTCGCCGTCGACCGTGAGCTGGGCCGTGGCGCCCTCGCCGTCGGCCGGGCGGGCGCCCGTGACGGTGACGGTGCCGCGGCTGAGGGTGCCGTCGACCGGCGTGAGGCGCGGCGCGCCGGCGGGCGCGTTGTTCACGCGGACCCGGTGCTTCGTCGAGTCGCCCGAGGCGGTGCGAGCCTCGATCGTGTGCGCGCCGTTGGTCAGCGTCGTGGTGTCGAGGTCCGCGCTCAGGCCCGTGGTGCCCTGCGGGTCGCCCTGGACGAAGAACGAGAGCTCGGCGCGCAGCAGCAGGCTGGTGTTGCTGCCGCAGGTGCCGTCGCCGAACGAGTAGGTGTACTCGTTCTCCTCGCCGTCGGCGAGCTCGCCGAGGGGCTCCAGCGTGAAGTCCGACAGCACGAAGTCGTCGTGGTTGATGCCGCAGTCGGAGCTGATCGTGCCCACGACCACCTCGACCGTGTTCTCGCCGGTCACGAGGTACTCGTCGGGGACCTCCAGCTCGACGCGCTCGCTCACGGCGTCGGGCAGGTGGATCGGCTCCGAGCCGTTGACCGACACGTAGTTCTTGTAGCGCGCCTCGGTCGAGTTGGTGCCGACCGTGTAGCCCAGCACCGACGTGCCGAGGGTCTCCGTGGCGCCCGGGACGTCCTTGCCGTCGACGGTCAGGCGCGTGACGTCGTCCCCGGGCGCGACCGGCTCGGCCGCGACGGGCACCGTGCCCTCGAGGAACTCGCCGTCGTCGGGAGTGAGGATCGGGGCGCCGGTCGCCGAGGCCTCCGGCTGGTGCGGGGCCGACGCCGTCGTGCCGGTGTCGGGACGAGCGGTGTCCGCGGGGGCGGCGGACGACGACGTCGCTGCCCAGCCCGTCATGGCGAGCGTGGCCGCCGTGACCGCCGCGACGAGGCCGGCCTGCTGCCGGCCCCGCTGTTTCCTGGTGACTGGCCGCATGGCCGTCCTCCCTGTGGTCCGTGAGAGATGGACGGCTCCGAGCACGCCCGGAGGACAAACCTGGACGGGCCGGGTGAACGGAACAGGTGCAGCAGGCAACAAGCGGACAAATAGTGGGTACCGGGAGGCGTTCTAGGCTCAGGTCATGGCGAACCACCACGACGAGATCCGGCTCTGCTGCCTGCTGTGGGCGCGTCCCGGCCAGGGGGCGGGCCTCACGGCCTACGAGGACAAGGTGCTGGCGCTGGTCCCGGAGCACGGCGGCACGGTGCTGCAGCGCGCGGCGTCCGACGGCGCGGACGGCCGGCCGCACGAGGTTCAGCTCTACCGGTTCGCCGGGCAGCGGGAGCTCGACGGGTACCTCGCGGACCCCCGCCGCACGGCGCTGACGGAGGAGCGGGACCGGGTCGTGGCGCGCACGGAGCTGTTCCCCGTGGACCTGCTCTGACCGCCCTGGTTCCCCGAACGACGAAGGCCCCCACCGTGGTGGGGGCCTTCGTCCTGTTGTGCGCCATCTAGGACTTGAACCTAGAACCCGCTGATTAAGAGTCAGCTGCTCTGCCAATTGAGCTAATGGCGCCTGCGACGGGAAGATTACCAGGACCTGGGGCCCTCGGCGCACCGATTGATTCCGCCTCACGAACGACCATGATGCGCCCCTCCGCCGGAGGGCGGGAGAGGGCCGTACAGCCGTCGTGCTGGTGCGCCATCAGGGACTCGAACCCCGAACCCGCTGATTAAGAGTCAGCTGCTCTGCCTATTGAGCTAATGGCGCGCAACGGAGAGAAACACTACCAGGACCAGGGGCGTCACCGGTAACCGAACGAGCTGGCCCGCCCTGTGAACTGCACGACAGCCGGGCAGGACCGACCGCCGCTACGCTCCGGCACCATGACCGTCACTGGTACCGGTGCGAGTTCCCTGGCAGAGGCCGCGGCGCGGCCCGAACAGGCAGTACTTCTGCGGAGCGTACGAGCCTGGCTGATCGTGTTCATCATCGGCCTGGTGCTGAGCGGCGTCACGGCGTTTCCGTTGACGACGGAGGTCCGCTGGGGCCACGAGCTTCTCGTCGCGTGGGGTGTCGACAGCTGGCTGCCGGGTCTCGTCGACTGGTTCGCCCGCGTGCGCGAGGGGCTGGACGCCACGGCCCGGGACTACCCCTTCATCGCGTACGGCACAGACTGGCTCGCATTCGCGCACCTCGTCATCGCCGTCGCGTTCTGGGGCCCGTTCCGCGATCCGGTACGCAACGTCTGGGTCATCGACTTCGGGTTGATCGCGTGCGCAGGGATCATCCCGCTGGCCCTGATCGCCGGACCGGTGCGGGACATCCCGTGGGGCTGGAGCCTCATCGACATGTCGTTCGGCGTCTTCGGCGCCATCCCGCTGCTGCTCGTGCGCCGCATGATCAAGCGTCTGGAGGCCCTGCAGACCGCAGAAGCGTCCGCCTGACCTACAGGTAGAGCCCCGTCGAGCCGTCCGCCTCGTCGCTCTCGGCCACGCCGTGCACGTCCCGCTCGCGCAGGAGCACGTAGTCCGTGCCGGCCAGGTCCACCTCGGCGCGGTCCTCCGGGTCGAACAGCACCCGGTCGCCGACGTCGACCTGACGCACGTGCTCGCCCTTGGCCACGACCGTCGCCCAGGCGAGCCGCTTGGGGCCGACGGCGGTCGCCGGGATCACCAGGCCGGCCGTCGACTGCCGTTCCGCGGAGTCCGTCTCGGGCTCGACCAGGAGCCGGTCGTGCAGCATGCGGATCGGGAGGTTTCCGGGCTTCGTCACGGAGTCGGTCACGGCGGAGGTGCTCACAGGACAACGCTACGCGACTGCCGATCCGGGTTGTCCACAGGCCCCGGGCGCACGGGGCACGAGGACCCGCGAAGGCGACTACCGTTACGGGCATGACGACTCGCCTCGAGCCCGGGGACAAAGCTCCCGACTTCACCCTCCCGACCGCCGACGGCGCCTCCGTCCGTCTCGCCGACCTGGCGCAGAGCACCGACAAGGGCGTCATCGTGTACTTCTACCCGGCCGCCGCGACGCCGGGGTGCACCAAGGAGGCGTGCGACTTCCGCGACTCGGAGGCGTCACTCCTGGGCGCGGGCTACGCCGTCGTCGGCATCTCCCCCGACAAGGTCGCCAAGCTGGCCAAGTTCGCGCAGGACGAGACGCTGACGTTCCCGCTCGCGTCCGACGAGGACCACGCGACGCTGGAGGCGTACGGCGCCTGGGGCGAGAAGCAGAACTACGGCAAGACGTATGTGGGCGTGATCCGCTCCACCGTCGTGGTGAACCCGGACCTGACGGTCGCCGAGTCGTTCTACAACGTCAAGGCGACGGGCCACGTGGCCCGCATCCGCAAGGTCCTCGGGCTCGACTGACCGATGAGCTCCCCCGCCGACCTGCTCGACATCGAGGCCGAGCTGACCGACGCCGAGCTCGCGACGCGCGCCCGCGTGCGGGAGTTCGTGGACCGCCGGGTGCGCCCGAACATCGCCGGCTGGTTCGCCGACGCCCACTTCCCGCGCGAGCTGGTCCCCGAGCTGGGCGAGCTCGGCGTGCTCGGCATGCATCTGGACGGCTACGGCTGCGCCGGGCGGTCCGCCGTCGAGTACGGCCTGGCGGCGCAGGAGCTGGAGGCCGGCGACTCCGGCATCCGCACGTTCGTCTCGGTGCAGGGGTCGCTGGCGATGTCCGCCATCCACAAGCACGGGTCCGAGGCCCAGAAGCAGCAGTGGCTGCCGCGCATGGCGACGGGTGAGGTCGTGGGCTGCTTCGGGCTCACCGAGCCGGGAGCCGGCTCCGACCCGGCGAGCATGACCACGCGTGCCCGCTTCGAGCCCGGTTCGGAGGGCGGCGATGCCTGCGGCGAGTGGGTCCTGGACGGCGCCAAGCGCTGGATCGGCATGGCCTCGTTCGCGGACGTCGCGATCATCTGGGCCAAGGTCCGCGAGCCGCAGGACGACGGGAGCGAGCGCGACCGCGTGCGCGGGTTCGTGGTGCCGACGTCGACCCCCGGCTTCACCGCCGTCCCCATCGAGCCCAAGCTGTCGATGCGGGCGTCCGTGCAGTGCGACGTCACGCTGGACGGCGTGCGGCTGCCCGCGGACGCCCTGCTGCCCGAGCACCCCGGCCTGGCCGGGCCGTTCGCGTGCCTCGACGAGGCCCGCTACGGGATCGTCTGGGGCGCGGTGGGCGCGGCCCGGGACGCGTTCGAGGCGGCGCTGGCCTACGCGCAGGGCCGGGAGCAGTTCGGCACGCCGATCGCGGGGTTCCAGCTCACGCAGGCCAAGCTCGTCGACATGGCCCTGGAGATCACCAAGGCACAGCTCATGGCCCTGCGCCTGGGGCGGCTCAAGGACTCCGGGCGGCTGGAGGGGCACATGATCTCGGCGGGCAAGCTGAACAACGCCCGCATCGCCATCGAGGTCTGCCGCACCGCCCGCACGATCCTGGGCGGCAACGGTGTCACGCTCGACCACTCCCCGATGCGCCACGCCAGCAACCTGGAGTCGGTGCGTACCTACGAGGGCACGGACGAGGTCCACACGCTCGTGCTGGGGCGACACCTCACGGGGATCGCCGCGTTCCGCTGACCTGCACGCTCACCTGGCCGTAGACTGAGCGCCGCGCGCGAGTGGCGTAATTGGCAGCCGCGCCAGGTTTAGGTCCTGGTGTCCTCGGACGTGCGGGTTCGAGTCCCGCCTCGCGCACCCTCGGCGCACTGCCGCCTTCGGCCCCCGAAGGCCGGGCGGTTCGTCTACGATCGCCCCGACATGACCCTCTCGCCCCGGCCAGGATCGAGCGCGACCGCCCCGCGGTCCGCGCTCGTGGTGCTGCTGCTCGCGCTGGCCGGGCTGCTGGGCGTCACCACCCTGGGCGTGACCACGGCGAGCGCGGCCCCGGCGGCGGCCGTGGTGCAGCACCACGTCGACGTCCCGGACCACGACGCATCAGAAGGCGCCGCCCGGGACCGCGTCGTCCCGGCCGCGGACGACTGCCCGGCCCACGGGTCACGGCACGGCGCCGAGGCGCTGGGTCTGCTGAGCCTGCGCGCACCGCTCGGCGCCGGGACCGAACCGGCCGTCTGCCCGCCGTCCTACCGGGTCACGGCGCCGGCGCCGATCACCGCGGGGAACCGCGCGGCACGTGCCCACACGCTGGCGCACGCACTCGGGCACGACCCGCTGCTCTGGGGCATCAGCCGCACGTAGGCCGGGCGTCCGGCGGACGCCGCCGTCCGCCCACCACCGGCCGCCGGGCCCGACCCGGCCGCCGCCGCGCCCCGCCTACCCGTGAAGGACCACCCGTGACCACGAAGCGCCCTGCCCCCAACCGCTCCAGCACCCAGCGATCGACGTCTCCGCGACCCACCTCCAAGAGCCCGGCCACCCAGAGCCCCACCGCCAGGCGTCCGGCCGCCGCCCGCCGGCTCACGCCCCGACTCGTGCTGCAGCTCGTCCTCCTGGCCGGGGTGCTCGGCCTGATCGCGCTGCTGGTCGGGTTCATCCTGAGCTCCCGTCCCGACGCCCCGGCCGGGGACGCCCAGGTCGTGCGCGAGAACAGCCACGTGCTGCACCAGGCCGACGACGAGCAGGCGGTGCTCGTCGAGTTCCTCGACTTCGAGTGCGAGGTGTGCCGCGCCTACTACCCCACCGTCGAGCAGCTCAAGGAGCAGTACGGCGAGGAGCTGACCGTGGTGCTCCGGTACTTCCCGATCCCCGCGCACGCCAACTCGGCCAACGCCGCCGTCGCGGTCGAGGCCGCCGCCGCGCAGGGCGCGCTGGAGCCCATGTACCAGCGGATGTACGAGTCGCAGGCCGAGTGGGGCGAGGTCCAGCAGTCCCAGGCCGAGGTCTTCCGGGGCTTCGCCCGGGACCTCGGCCTCGACCTGGACCGGTACGACGCCGCCGTGGCCGACCCGGCGACGTCGGAACGCGTCCAGTACGACTTCGACGAGGGCCGCGCGCTCGGCGTCAGCGGCACCCCGACGTTCTTCCTGGACGGCGAGAGGCTGGAGACCCGGAGCCCCGCCGACCTCGTCGGGGCCGTCGAGACGGCGCTCGGCCGGTAGCCGCACCGCGGGCGGGCCGCCCCGGCCCGCCCGCCCCGTCAGTTCTGCTGCTGCGCGGCGATGTCCTTGCGCACCACGTCCATGTCGAGCCCGCGCACGGCCTCGACGACCTCGGCGAGGCCCTTGGCCGGCAGCGCGCCCGCCTGGCGGAACACGAGCACGCCGTCACGGAACGCCATGAGCGTGGGGATGGACGTCACCTGCGCCGCGGCCGAGATACCCGGGTTCGCGTCGGTGTCGATCTTGGCGTGCACGATGTCGTCGTTCTTGTCCGAGGAGGCCTCGAAGACGGGTCCGAACATCTTGCACGGCGGGCACCAGGTGGCCCAGAAGTCCACGAGGACGATCCCGTTGTCGCTGACGGTCTTCTCGAACGTGGCGTCGGTGATGTCGACAGTTGCCATGTCACGCTTCCTTTCGTTGGGCGTCTACCAGGTGAAGCACAGCCCTGCCCTCTGCTATTCCAGGAGCGGCGGCGGGGCGATCCGTGTCACATCCCGGCACCGATCGGGCGGCGCGGGGTCAGGCACCGCAACGCCCGAACTGGTAGAACGGACCCGTGACGGACACTGCCGACTACCCAGCCGACGATTTCTACCGCGAGCCCGCCCCGGTGTCGGGCTGGATGACCGACGAGGACCTCGCCGTCGTACGCGCGCAGCTCCCCCTCGTGTACGTCGACGCCGTGCCGGTCCGGGTCGACGACTCGGGTGACGTGGTCGCCGTCGGGCTGCTGCTCCGGGTGAACCCGCAAGGTGCGATGACGCGCGCCCTGGTCTCCGGGCGCGTCATGTACCACGAGCGCCTCCGGGACGCCCTCCTGCGGCACATCGAGAAGGACCTCGGACCCGTCGCGCTGCCGCAGGTGCCGCCGTCGCCGCAGCCGTTCACCGTCGCCGAGTACTTCCCCACGCCGGGGATCACCGCGTTCCACGACCCGCGCCAGCACGCCGTCTCGCTCGCGTACGTGGTGCCCGTCACCGGCGACTGCCGCCCGCAGCAGAACGCGCTCGACCTCGCCTGGCTCACGCCGGAGGAGGCCTGCGCCGACGACGTCCAGGCCGAGATGATGAACGGCCAGGGCATGCTGATCAAGCAGGCGATGGCCCACGTGGGCCGGCTGCCGTAGGGCTAGGACAGGTCCAGGACCGGCCAGTCCTCCAGGTCGGCCCGCATGCGCCGGTCGTGCGTCGCCACGACCACGGCGCAGGGCGTGACCTGGAGGGCCCGGGTCAGCTCGTCGACGAGGTCGATCGACAGGTGGTTCGTCGGCTCGTCGAGGAGCAGCAGGTGCGGTGCGTGCAGCAGCGCCCGCGCCAGCTCGAACCGGCGGCGCTGGCCCGCGGACAGCTCGGCCAGCGGCCGGTCCAGGTCCTCCTCGCTGAGCAGCCCGAGGCCCGCGACCGGCACCACGTGGTCGGGGTCCAGCTCGTTCGAGGCGAGCAGCCGCAGCGCCTCGTCGGCGTACGTCTCGAACCCGGTCCGCAGGCGCGCCTTCCCGGTGATGGGCGGGCTCTCCTGGCCCACGACGCCCATGCGGGCGCCCGGCGCGACCGTGCGGCTCCCCCGGTCCAGCTCGAGCGTGCCGGCGAGCGCCGCGAGCAGCGTCGACTTGCCGGTCCCGTTGGGCCCCACCACGAGCAGCCTGCCCGACGGCGGGATCGCGACCCGCGTACCGGGCAGGTCGAGCCGGGCGCCGTCGTCGTCCCCGACGCGCGGGGAGCGGACCTCCACGACCGGGCTGCCGGGATCCCAGCCCGGCGACATCGCGGGCAGGTCGGGGAAGCCCAGCTCGACGGGCGGGGCCGGCACCTCGATGGCCTCGGCCTCCAGCTTCTGGACCAGCCGGTCGGCGGCCTTGACGTGGATGCGGGCGCGGGTGGCGCGGCGGTGCTTCTGGGAGCCCTTGCCGGGGCGCCACTCGTCGGAGAGGCCCTCGTAGGACTCGTCGAGCCGCTCGGCCAGGGCCTCCGCCCGCTTGCGCTCGGCCCGGTAGCGCTGCCGCCACCGGTGCAGCGCCTGGTTCTTGGCGAACCGGTAGGCCAGATAACCCGGCTGCCCGTAGAGCACGGGCCTGCCGTCCCAGGACGGGTCGAGGTCGAGGATGGCGGTGGCGACGTCGTCGAGCAGCTCGCGGTCGTGGGTGACCAGCACGACGCCGCCGCGCCAGGCGACGAGCTCGCCGGTGAGGAACTCGATGGCGGAGTCGTCCAGGTGGTTGGTGGGTTCGTCGAGCAGCAGCAGGTCGGCGCGCTCGGCGAGGCGGCACGCCAGCCGGACCCGGAACCGCTCCCCCACGCTGAGCTGGTCGAGCCGGCGGCCGGGGTCGCGCGGGGCGCCCAGACGCGTGAGGGCCACCTCGACGCGGCGGTCGGCGTCCCAGACCGCGAGGTGCTCCGCGAGGGAGAGCGTGCGTTCCAGCACCGCCAGGTCGCCGGAGCCGTGGTCGAACGCCGCCGCCGCGGCCTCCAGCTCGGCGGCGGCGGTGCGCAGGCCGTCGAGCGTCCCGGCGACCAGGTCGCCGATGGTCTGCCCCGGGGCAGGGTGCAGCTCCTGCTCGACCAGCGCGACGCTGCCCTGCCGGCGTACCTCGCCCGACCTGGGCAGCAGGTCGCCTGCCAGCAGGTGCAGCAGGGTGGACTTGCCCGAGCCGTTCTCGCCGACGACGCCGAGCCGCGTTCCCGGCGACACCGAGAAGGACACCCCGTCCATGACGGGCCGCCCGGGGTAGGCGAAACCGAGGTCCTGGGCGACGAGGTGCATCCGCCCAGCCTACGGGGACCCCGCCGGGGCCCGAAGTCGAGCGGGCCCGCGGCACCGGGGTGAGGAGCCGCGGGCCCTGGAAGGGCGCGACGCGTCAGAGCGACGCGGCCGAGCTGTACAGCGTCTGTGCGACGTCGCCCAGGTACGGGCCGAACATGTAGTTGCGCATGCTGCCGCCCCGGTACTTGAACGAGTTCACCGAGTTGAGCACGCCCACGCCGGTGGACTCGGAGTAGCTGACGAACCAGGGGCCGCCGGACGAGCCACCGGTCAGGTTGCAGTCCAGACCCTGGTCGGAGCTGCCGCCGAACGTGTCCTGCACGACGGTGCCGTGGCACCACGCGATGTCCGAGCCGTCGTACGGGTTGGCCGCCGGGTACCCGAACGAGTACATGTACTGGCCGCGGGCCTGGTTGAAGCCGATGGCCTGGCCGCCCACGACATCGGTCAGATGGGCGCCGTTGAGCGTGTTGAGCACCGCGAACGCGACGTCGTAGTCGAAGTCGCCGCTGTTCTGCCACTGCGTGGTGGTGGTGAGCTGGCGTGCGGTGAACGTCCCGTAGGGCCGGGCGCCGTCGTCATAGGCGGGGACGAACGCCCAGTTCGTGGCGAACGCCCCGGGGCCCTCGTTGACGCAGTGGCCGGCGGTGAGCACGACGTCCTTGTTCCCGGAGCTCACGGCGCTGCCCGAGCAGACGTAGTTCACGCCGCCGAGCGTGAAGAACACCTTGCCGGTGGTGTCGACCACCTCACCGCCACCCGAGTAGTAGCCGCCCACGAACGCCGCGGACGGAGCCGGCTTGGCGGCGGCCTGCGGGACGACGGTCGGGCTGCCCACCGCCACGGCGTCGCCGGCCGAGGACTTGTCCTTGCCTGCCACCAGCACGTCCGCGGGCACGGCGTCGCGCATCCGCTGCGGGGTCCAGTAGTCGGTCACCCTGTCCTGGGCCGCCCGGGTGGTCGCCGCACTGTGTACCGCGATGTCGCCGGTGGCCTCGCTGGCCTGCGACGGTGCACCGAACGCGACGGCCACGCTGCCGCCGAGTGCCAGGGCGGCCAGACCACCGAGCAGGGTGCGGGAGAGGTTGCTACGCATGCTGCCTCCTTGATCACGCTCGCCGCCGGGGTGGCGGCCGTGTGATCCTGCGGCCTGGGTGATTCGGCCGCAAGAGGCGCGTATGTCCGGGATGTAAATTTTCTCCGGGACACCCGGCTGACAGGGTTCGGGGTACCGAACACGGGCGGCGTCGCCGGCGGACTACCCTCGACCCGTGAGCACCACTGCCCCCGCCTCCCGCACCTCGCCGTTCTGGCCCGCCCTCGTGGCCGACGCCGTCGCCGTCCTCGTCTTCACGGTCGTCGGCATCGCGTCGCACGACGGGTCGCTGGTCGCCGCCCTGGGCCGCGTGGTGTGGCCCTTCGCGCTGGCCGCCGCCATCGGCTGGGCCGTGAGCCGCGCCTGGCGCGACCCGGCCCGCGTCTGGCCCACCGGCGTGATCATCTGGGCCGTCACCGTGCTCGGCGGCCTGGCGCTGCGCGGCCTCGCCGGCGGCGGGCTGGCGTGGTCGTTCGCCCTGGTCACCGCGATCTTCCTGGCGATCACGATGCTCGGCTGGCGCGGCCTGGTGGCGGGGATCCGCCGCGGCCAGGCCCGCGCGGCGGCGAGCTAGGCGCCCAGCACCTCGACGACCACCGGCGCCAGCGCGCGGAACGCCTTGCCGCGGTGGGAGATCGCGTTCTTCTCGTCCGCGGACAGCTCCGCGGCGGTCCGTACCTCGTCCACGACCAGGATCGGGTCGTAGCCGAACCCGTTGCTCCCCCGCGGCGCCGTGGCGAGCACGCCGCGCATCTCGCCGAGCCGCACCTCCTCGCGCCCGTCGGGCGTGACCAGCGCGGCCGCGCACACGAAGCCGGCCTGGCGGTGCTCGGTGCGCACGTCGCCGAGCTGGCCGAGCAGCAGCTCCAGGTTGGCGAGGTCGTCGCCGTGCTTGCCGGCCCAGCGGGCCGAGAAGATGCCGGGCGCCCCGCCCAGCACGTCCACGGCCAGGCCCGAGTCGTCGGCGACGGCGGGCAGGCCGGTCGCCGCGCACACGGCGCGCGCCTTGATGAGGGCGTTCTCGGCGAACGTCACACCGTCCTCCACGGGTTCCGGCGCGCCGACCTCGCCCGAGGTGACCAGCTCGCCGTCGGGCAGGTCGAGGCCGGCCGCGGCGAGGATCGCACGCAGCTCGACGGCCTTCTTGGCGTTGTGCGTGGCGAGGACGATCCGGGCGGTCACGCGAGCTCCCGCGCGAGGGCGTCCTGCTGGATCCTGGCGAGCTCGGCCGTGCCGCCCACCGCGAGGTCGAGCAGCGCGTCCAGCTCGGCGCGGTCGAACGGCGCGTGCTCCGCGGTGCCCTGCACCTCGATGAACTTGCCGCCGCCCGTGACCACCACGTTCATGTCCGTCTCGGCGCGCACGTCCTCGACGTAGGGCAGGTCGAGCATCGGGGTGCCGTCGATGATGCCCACCGAGACGGCGGCGACCGAGTCTGCGAGAACCTGCTTGCCGCCCTTGATGTGCCCGTGCCGGCGGCCCCACGCGATGGCGTCGGCGAGGGCCACGTACGCGCCGGTGATCGCGGCGGTGCGGGTGCCGCCGTCGGCCTGGAGCACGTCGCAGTCCAGCACGATGGAGTTCTCCCCCAGCGCGCTCATGTCGACGACGGCGCGCAGCGAGCGGCCGATCAGGCGCGAGATCTCGTGCGTGCGCCCGCCGATCTTGCCCTTCACGGACTCGCGCTGGCTGCGCTCGTTGGTGGCGCGCGGCAGCATCGCGTACTCGGCGGTGACCCAGCCCTCGCCCGAGCCCTTGCGCCAGCGCGGCACACCCTCGGTGAACGAGGCGACGCACAGCACGCGCGTGCGCCCGAACTCCACGAGCACCGAACCCTCGGCCTCGTCGAGCCATCCCCGGGTGATCTTCACGGGGCGGAGCTGGTCGGTGGCGCGCCCGTCGGCGCGCACGATCTGGTCGGTGCTGGAGGTCATGCGCCCAGCCTAGGTGGTGCGGGCGGCGATCATTTCGCCGTGCGGAAAGCAACCCGCTGACCTGCCGGAACGTGTCGCGCGTCACGCACTGGGCGTGGCGCCGGTAACGGTTCCGACACGATGTCGTCGCTAGGCTTCACCCCGTGAACGACGCGCCCATCGGGATCTTCGACTCCGGCCTCGGCGGCCTCACGGTCGCGCGCGCCATCCTCGACCAGCTACCCAACGAGCAGGTCCGCTACCTCGGCGACACGGCCAACAGCCCGTACGGCCCCAAGCCGATCGCCGCCGTGCGCGCCATGGCGCTGGACGCCATGGACCGGCTCGTGGCGGACGGCGTGAAGATGCTGGTCATCGCATGCAACACGGCGTCGTCGGCCATGATGCGCGACGCGCGTGAGCGGTACGAGCAGCGCCACGGCATCCCCGTGGTCGAGGTCATCCTGCCCGCGGCCCGGGCCGCGGTGACCGCCACCCGGACGGGCCGGATCGGCGTCATCGGCACGCGCACCACGGTGCAGTCGCGCGCGTACGACGACGCCTTCCACGTGACCCCCGGACTGACGATCACGAGCCAGGCCTGCCCCGAGTTCGTGCGCTTCGTCGAGGAGGGCCGCACGTCGGGCCCGGAGGTGCAGAAGTTCGCGCACGAGTACCTCGACCCGGTCAAGGCGGCCGGCGTCGACACGCTCGTGCTGGGCTGCACGCACTACCCGCTGCTCGCGGGCGCCATCTCCTACGTCATGGGCGAGGATGTCACGCTGGTCTCCAGCGCCGACGAGACCGCCAAGGACGTGTACCGCACCCTCGTGGCGCACGACCTGGAGCGCTCGCCCGACGCCGGCGCCCCGGTGCACCGGTTCCTGACCACCGGCGACCCGGCGCCCTTCGGGCAGCTCGCCAGCCGGTTCCTCGGCCCCGAGGTGTCCCTCGTGGAGGCCGTCTGATGCGCCTTATCCCCCTGGGGGTCTCCGGCTCGTTCCCCGGCCCCGCGACGCCCGCGTCGTCGTACCTGGTGCAGGTCACCGCGGCGGAGTCGGCCGCGGCCGGCCACGAGGCGCGCGACTGGAACGTCCTGCTCGACCTCGGCAACGGCGCGTTCGGCGCCCTGCAGCAGCACGTCGACCCCCACGCGCTCGACGCGGTGTCGATCTCGCACCTGCACCCCGACCACTGCGCGGACCTCGCGGGGCTCTACGTCTACCTGCGCTACCACCCCGAGCACGGGTCGCTGCGGGCCGGGCGCCGGGACAAGCCGCTGCCCGTCTACGGGCCGTCGACCGCGGAGCGACACGTCGCCCTGTCCTACGGGCTGAGCGACGGCGAGTCCATGGAGAACGACTTCGACTTCCGGTCGTGGGCCGAGCACAAGCTGGTGGAGGTCGGGCCGCTCACCATCGAGCCGTACCGCGTCTACCACCCGGTCGAGACGTACGGCGTGCGGGTCACCGGCCCGTCGGCGTCCGGCGGCACGACGACGCTCGCGTACACGGGCGACACCGACGCCTGCACCTCCGTGGTCGAGCTCGCGCGCGACGCCGACCTGCTGCTCAGCGAGGCGGCGTTCCTGGAGGGGCGCGACGACGCCGTGGAGCGCGGGATCCATCTCACGGGGCACCGCGCCGGGCAGGTCGCGACCGAGGCCGGCGCCCGCCGGCTGCTGCTCACGCACCTGCCCGTGTGGAACGACCCGGAGGACTCCCTGGCCGAGGCCCGCCGCTCCTACGCGGGCCCGGTGGAGATCGCGAAGCCGGGCACCGTCTACGAGCTCTGACCGGGCGCGCGGCCGCTAGGCCAGCGGCCGCCGTCCGCGCAGCTCCGCGAGCATCACGTCCATGAGGGTCTCCTGGGCGTAGCCCGCCGCGACGAACACCCCGGACCAGAACCGGCGGGCGGCCCGCCCGTCGGTGGCCACGGGGATCTCGCGGCCGGCCTGCCGGTCCCACATGATCTCGTCGGTGAGCTGCATGACCTGGTCGTCGGTCTTCAGGCCGAGCCGCTCGGCGATCACCAGCCGCACGTCCGTGAGCGCCCCGGCGAACTGCTCGGCGTCCTCGCGGGGCACGCGCACCGGCGGCGGCGCGCCGTGCCGACCCAGCGGCTCGGGGGCGTCCTCGCCCGACGGCAGGTCGAGCAGCGCGGCGAACGCCTCGAGCCGGTCCACCTTGGCCTGGGCCACGTCGTTCTGCGTGAGCCGGCGGAACTCGTCGGCGATGTCCGCGTCGTCCTTGCTCGCGTCCGGCAGGAGCCGCTGCGCCGCGGGGTCCGTGGGCACGCGCCCCACGCCGGTCACCCCCGTGAGCCGGGCCAGGTCGGCGTCGGTCAGCTCGTCCGGCGCGAGGAGGCCGTTGGCCCAGGCCTGCCCCTTGCCCGGCGCGTGGTGGGACGACGGCCCCGGGTCGTCGCCGTCGGCGAACAGGTCCAGGCCCGCCTCCTCGCGAAGCATCGCGGAGACGTCACGGGCCACCTTGGCGAGGACGACGCGCTCCACCGGTTCGAACCGAGCCTCGTAACCCCGCCGCATGGCGCGGAACGGTGTCATGCGGCTCCCCGCGCGCCCGACTCCTGCAGCGTCGCCCACAACCCGTACCCGTGCATCGCTTGCACATCCACCTCCATGCGCTCGCGCCCACCACTGGACACGACTGCGCGACCGTTCTTGTGCACCTGCGTCATGAGCCGCTCCGCCTTGGCGCGTGGGTACCCGAAGTAGCTCTCGAACACGTACGTCACGTAGGACATCAGGTTCACCGGGTCGTTCCAGACGATCGTCACCCACGGGTCGGCGATCCCGGAGGCGAGCGCCTCCTCGGTGTCCTCCTCGACGGCCGTCCCGGCTGACCCCAGGGGCACGAGCAGCGGCAGCGGGGAAGTTGTCACAGGTCTCACTCTAGGCTGTTTCGTCCCTGGACTGGACACCCCTGTCAGAGATTCCCACCAAGTTGTCGCCGGGCTGTGACCTCAGTCGCGAAGGTCGTCGAGCCGGAGGTCCACGGTCGGGATCGCCGGGTCGCCCTTGGACAGCCGGCGGGCGCCGCGCGGCAGCTCGGCGCGCACCATGCCGTGGTTGATCGCCGCGTTCGCGACGCCGTACGGACCCACCCAGCGCGAGTCGACGGCGCCGTCCACGACCAGCGGGGCGAGCAGCGGCCGGAGGTCGTCGCTCTGGGGCGTCCACTCCGCCACCGCGGTGTCCGGACCGGTCACCATGATCTCCTCGACGGCGTACCCGTCGCGGCCGTAGCGCCGCGCTGCGGCCTTGCGCCCACCCACCGACGCCTTGTTGGCCGACGCCTTGGCCACCGGCTGCAGCACGCCCGACGCGTCGGCGCGTGCCACCAGCTTGTAGACCATGCCGCAGGTCGGCGCACCCGACCCCGTCACCAGCGACGTGCCGACGCCGTACACGTCCACCGGGGCCGCGGCCAGCGACGCGATCGCGTACTCGTCGAGGTCGGAGGTGACCACGATCTTGGTGTCCCGCGCGCCGAGCGAGTCGAGCTGACGGCGGACCTCCCCCGCCAGTCCCCCGAGGTCGCCCGAGTCGAGCCGCACCGCGCCCAGCCCGGTCCCCGCCACCTCGACGGCGGTCGCCACGCCCTGCTTCACGTCGTAGGTGTCGACCAGCAGCGTGGTGCCCGGGCCCAGCGAGGCGACCTGCGACGCGAAGGCCTCCCGCTCGTTGTCGTGCAGCAGCGTGAAGGCGTGCGCCGCCGTACCGATGGTGTCGAGCCCGTACCTCATCCCGGCCTCGAGGTTAGACGTGCCGGCGAAACCACCGATGACGGCGGCCCGGGCCGCCGCCACGGCGGCCTGCTCGCTCGCCCGGCGGGAACCCATCTCCAGGACGGGCCGGCTCCCGGCCGCGCTCGTCATGCGGGAGGCCGCCGAAGCCACCGCCGAGTCGTAGTTCAGGATCGACAGGATCAGGGTCTCCAGCAGCACGGCCTCGGCGAACGACCCCTCGACCTGCAGCACGGGCGAGCCGGGGAAGAACACCTCGCCCTCGACGTAGCCCTGGATGGTCCCGGTGAAGCGGTAGTTCGCGAGGTAGTCGAGCGTCCGGCGGTCCACCACGCCGTTCTGCTCGAGGTAGGCCAGCTCGGCGTCCTCGAAGACGAAGTGTGGCAGCGCTTCCAGGACACGACCGGTGCCCGCCAGGACGCCGTAGCGCCGGCCCGCGGGCAGGCGCCGCGTGAACACCTCGAACACGCAGTGCCGGTGGGCGGTGCCGTCGGCGAGCGCCGCCTGGAGCATGGTGAGCTCGTAGCGGTCGGTCAGCAGGGCGACCGACGGGCGGACCGCCGGAAGGGGTGCTGCGGGAAGCGGCCGCGGTTCACCGACACCGTTGTCGAGCGCAGGCCACGAGTCTGTGAGCGGAGCGCCGATGCTCCGAAGCTCGTCGGTCATGCACTCACGGTAGGCCAGAGAACTGGCCTGGGCCGGGCGAATACGGCCAGGACGGCCTCTTGTCTCACCATGCGGATCTTCTCGCTCCCGTCCTACTTCTGACCGACGAACCAGCGCCGGACCTGGGCCACGCGTGCCTCGAGCTGGTCGGCGGTCGCCAGGGGTACCTCGGGCCCGCCGCACTTGCGGCGCAGCTCGGTGTGGACCACGCCGTGCGGCTGCCCGCTGCGCTTGGCCCACGCGGAGACGAGCTTGGACAGCTCCTTGCGCAGCTCGCCCGCGCGACGGTGCTCCTGCTCGGACCGTTCGTTCTCCACCTCGCGCGCGGTGGGGGCACCGCCGCGCGCCTTGAGGTGGTCGGCCTGGCGCTGCCGCAGCAGCGTCGCCACCTGGTCGGGCTCCAGGAGCCCGGGCAGGCCGAGGAAGTCCTGCTCCTCCGCGGAGCCGAGGTCGGCACTCGTGCCGAACTCGCCGCCGTCGAACAGGACGCGGTCGAACGAGGCCTGGGCCTCCAGCGCCTGGAACGAGCCCAGCAGCTCGCTCGACGCCTTCTCCTCCTTGTTGGCCTCCGCGATCAGCGCGGCCTCCGGGTCGTACTCGATGCCCTGCTCCTCGGCCGTGCGCGGCCGGTCGAGCGCGTGGTCGCGCTCCTGCTCCATCGAGTTCGCCAGGTTCAGCAGGGGCGCGACGCTCGGCAGGAAGATCGACGCCGTCTCGCCGCGCTTGCGGGCGCGCACGAACCGGCCGATCGCCTGGGCGAAGAACAGCGGCGTCGAGGCGCTGGTGGCGTACACACCGACCGCGAGGCGTGGCACGTCCACGCCCTCCGACACCATGCGCACCGCCACCATCCAGCGGTCCTCGCCCTGCGCGTACTCCTCGATGCGCCCGGAGGCACCCTCGTCGTCCGAGAGGACCACGACGGGGCGCTTGCCGGTGATCTCCTGCAGGTGCGTGGCGTACGCGCGCGCGTTGTCCTGGTCGGTCGCGATGACCAGGCCTCCGGCGTCGGGCACCGTGCGGCGCACCTCGGTGAGGCGCTTGTCCGCCGCCGCGAGCACCGACGGGATCCACTGCCCCTCGGGGTCCAGCGCGGTGCGCCACGCCTGCCCGGTCATGTCCTTGGTCATGGCCTCGCCGAGGCGGGCGCTGACCTCGTCGCCCATCTTGGTGCGCCAGCGCATGTCGCCGGCGTAGGACAGGAAGAGCACGGGCCGGACGACGTGGTCGCGCAGCGCCTCGCCGTAGCCGTAGGTGTAGTCGGCCTTGGAGCGGCGGATGCCCTCGCGGTCGGCCTCGTACTGGACGAACGGGATGGCGGACGTGTCGCTGCGGAACGGGGTGCCGGTGAGCGCCAGGCGGCGCTCGGCGCCCTCGAACGCCTCGCGGACGGCGTCACCCCAGCTGAGGGCGTCACCGCCGTGGTGCACCTCGTCGAGGATCACGAGGGTGCGCGCCGCCTCCGTGCGGGCACGGTGCAGCGCCGGCTTGGCCGCCACCTGCGCGTAGGTGAGCGCGACGCCGTCGTAGTGCGAGCCGTGCCGGCCCTGCGAGTTCTTGAAGGCCGGGTCGATGCGGATGCCGACGCGTGCGGCGGCGTCGGCCCACTGGGTCTTCAGGTGCTCGGTGGGGGCCACGACGGTGACCCGCCGGACGATGCCCTGCTCGAGGAGCTCGGTGGCGATACGGAGCGCGAACGTCGTCTTGCCCGCGCCCGGGGTGGCGACGGCCAGGAAGTCCCGCGGGTTCGTCACGCGGTACTGCTCCAGGGCCTCCGCCTGCCAGGCGCGCAGACTCGACGCCGTACCCCAGGGGGCACGGCGTGGAAAGGCAGGGCTGAGCGACGAAGCGGCCGCAGACGACGGTGTGTGGGGCAGCTGCTGCGGCTGGCTCGTCACTTGGTGGAGTCGCCCTCGCCGCCGTCCTGCGGATCGCGGAGACCGTCGTAGATCTCCTTGCACCGGGGACACACCGGGAACTTGCCCGGATCACGACCCGGGACCCAGACCTTGCCACAGAGCGCGATCACGGGCTTGCCGCTCATGGCGGACTGCATGATCTTCTCCTTGCGCACATAGTGCGCAAAACGCTCGTGGTCTCCCGGCTCCGTCTCCTCCCGGGTCTCCTCGCGCTCGAGGACGCTCGTACCGCCCTGTGTCACGGGCTCGTCCTGCGGGTTGGAGAGTGGTTCGGTCATACCGACAAGTCTACGCGGGACCACCGACACCGACGCCGTCGGCACGCCCCCGCGACCACCGTTCCGGACAACCGGTGCGCGGAAT
The DNA here is from genome assembly GCF_040655935.1 of Promicromonospora sp. NPDC050262. NCBI lineage: Bacteria > Bacillati > Actinomycetota > Actinomycetes > Micrococcales > Promicromonosporaceae > Promicromonospora > Promicromonospora sp. NPDC050262. The sequence continues at coordinate 50,327 of NZ_JBFAKX010000004.1, forward strand.
TCCTTGCGGTCGTGTCGGTGACGACGGATATAACTGTCCGCATGTCACATCCCCGCCCTGAGAGGAGCCTCACCCTGCCCGAGACCTACGCGATCCCCCGCGGCGCGCCCGAACCCGTCTGGCCCGACTTCGGCGACCACGACGAGGCCGCCCGTCGCGCCGTCGCCGCCGTCGCCGCGATGCTCGGCCGCCCCGTCCCGGAGCGCCCCAAGGAGCCCCGCTCGTCGAGCGAGTGGCTGGCCCTCCGGTGGGACGTCGACGAGAGCACGCTCGTCAACGTCTCCCGCGACATGTCGCGCACCCTGCAGCGGCTGCACGCCTACGCGCTCCAGCGGTGGGTGGACCGGCACCCCGACGACGTCGCCGTGTTCGGCCCCGGCGGGGCACCGCAGCGTGCGGCGCTCGACCTCGGCGACGGCACCTCGGTGAGCGTGCCCGCCGTCGCCACGGTGCTGTTCCCGGCCGGGTCCGCCTACGACACGGCCGTCGCCGTCGAGGTGGCCTACCGCTATGGGACACCCACGATCACCGCCTTCACGCCGCCGGGCGGGCTGGCGCTCGCCGAGCGCGTGCTCGCGGACCTGACCCGCACGCTGGAGGCGGACCACCCGTACCGGGGCGGCGTGCTGTCGGCGCGGTCCGGGAACGGCACCGTCGAGCTGACCCCGGTCCGGCACACCGTCCAGGTGCGCGACGACGTGGTGCTGCCCGCCGAGCTGTGGCGCGAGGTGGACCTGTTCTGCTCCAGCGTGACCACGCGCCGCGAGGCGCTGCGAGCCCTGGGACACACGACCTCGCGCGGCCTGCTGCTGGCGGGCCGGCCGGGCGTCGGCAAGACGAAGCTCACGCGGGTCATCACCTCGGAGCTCGCCGGGCCGCTCACGGTCGTGCTCGTCACGGCCGAGGTGCTGCGCACCTGGATGACCGAGCTGTACGAGGAGATCCGTGGCCTCGGTCCGTGCCTCGTGGTGCTGGAGGAGATCGACTCGGTCGCCTCCAAGGGTTCGCGCGGCGACACCTCGTTCGCCGAGTTCCTCGACGCCCTGGACGGGACCCGCAGCTCGGACGACGTGCTGACCCTCGCCACCACGAACGACCCCGACGCGCTGGACCCGGCCGTGAAGCGCCCGGGGCGGTTCGACACGATCATCGAGGTGCCGCCGCCGGACCGGGCGGGACGCACCGAGATCCTGCGGCTCTTCCTGCCGCCGGACGCCCCCGTCGACGTGGACCTGGTCGCGTCCTACCTGGACGGGGCCACGGGCGCCGACCTGCGCGAGGTGGCCCGCCGCTCGATCCTGGAGCACGGCCCCGACGGCCTCACGACGAGCCGGGTCGCCGACGTGGCGACGTCGGGCCGGTGGAAGCCCGCGCCGGTCGCGGGCAACTACCTCTGACGTGTCGGGCGCTCAGGTCACCCTGAGCGTCCGGCACGTGGCTACAGGCCCTGCCAGTCGGGCTTGTCCGCGTAGGTCTGCCGGTAGTAGTCGCCGAGCTGCAGGCGTGAGGCCGCCGCGTCGTCGACCAGCACGGTCGCGTGCGGGTGCAGCTGCATGATCGTCGCGGGCCACATCGCCGAGACCGGGCCTTCCACGAGCTGGTGCACCGCCTCGGCCTTGGCCCGCCCCGTGGCCAGCAGCACCAGGTGCCGCGCCGCCATGATCGTGGCCAGCCCCTGCGTCAGGCAGTGCCGCGGCACCAGGTCGACCGACCCGCCGAAGAACCGGGCGTTGTCCTCCCGGGTCTGCTTCGTCAGGGTCTTGATCCGGGTGCGGGAGGCGAGCGAGGAACCCGGCTCGTTGAACGCGATGTGCCCGTCCGTGCCGATCCCCAGGATCTGCAGGTCCACTCCCCCGGCATCCGTGATCGCCTGCTCGTAGGCGGCGCACGCCGCGGGCAGGTCGTCCGCGAGGCCGTCGGGACCCTGCACCGCACCAGGGACGAAGTCGACCCGTGACGCGATCTCCTTCTCGATCACGTTGCGGTACCGCTCGGGGTGGTCGGCGCTCAGACCGACGTACTCGTCGAGCATGAAGGCCCGGGCCCGCGCGAACGAGAGCCCCTCCTTGTGCCGGGTGGCCAGCTCGTCGTACACCGCCAGCGGCGACGACCCCGTGGCCAGCCCCAGCACCGCCTCCGGGTTGCCCCGCAGCAGACCTTCCACGGCGTCCGCCGCCAGCCTCGCCAGCTCCGCCGCCGGCGCGATCACGACCTCCATCAGCTCCTCCTCCCCAGCACCGCGGCGCCCACCGCCGCGACCGGAACGTGCGTCGGCGCCAGCCTGACCCGATCCGCGAGCTTGAGCGACCCGAGGAACGACGACACCTTGGCCTGCTCGCGCAGCGCGTCCTGCACCGCGTCCAGCAGCTCGGTGCCGAGCAGCGCCACGCCGCCGCCGAGCACGACGTGCCGCACGTCGGTGGCCAGGACCAGCAGACGCACGGCGGACGCCGTCGCGGACGCGAACCGGTCCTTGACCGCGATCGCCTCCTCGTCGCCGGCGCGTGCCGCCTCGAACAGCTCCACCGGGGCGGGCTTGCCGTACCGTGACGGCCAGGCCGCCTCCAGCGCCTTGCCCGACGCGAACCGCTCCAGGCAGCCGCGCTGGCCGCACGGGCACTCCGGTCCGTGCGGGTCCACCGGGATGTGCCCGATCTCGCCGGCCGCGCCGCTCGCGCCCCGGCGCAGCTCGCCGTCCAGCACCAGGCCGGACGCGAGTCCTGTGCCCAGCGCGAGGAACGCGAGGTCCTCGTGCTCCGGCGCCCCGCCGTCCTGGCCCTCCGAGCGCTCCAGCACGTGCGCGGCGCCGACGGCGGCCACGTTGAGGTCGTTCTCGACCACCACCGGCACCCCGCCCAGGGCCAGGGAGAGCAGGTCGGCGAGCGGCAGCTCGTCGTCGTGCACCCCCAGGTTGACCGCGTGCTTCACGGTGCCGGACACGTGGTCCACGATGCCGGGGATACCCAGCCCGACGCCGACCACCGACGCGAGCTCCACCCCGCCGGACTCCACCACGTCCCGCACCGCCTGCGCCGCGCCGGCGACCAGGCCCTCGGCGCCGTGCACCGTGGACCGGCGCACCGTGGCGACCACCTCGCCCGCCGGATCGAGGAGCGCACCGAGGATCTTGGTGCCGCCGATGTCGAGGCCGACCGTGTACTCGGACGCGCGCCCGGTCACCGACCGGGCACCACCCTCCCGCTTGCCGACCTTTCCCATCCCGACCTTTCGCTTGCTCGACCTACTCGTGGAACTGCCGCTTCCGGACTTCCGCCTACCGCCCATCAGCCCTTCACCGCGCCGGAGACCAGCCCGCCGGTCATCCGGCCCTGCACGATCAGGAAGAAGATCACCGCGGGGATGGCGATGAGCACCGACGCGGCCATCACCGCACCCCAGTTGGTGGCCTGCGTGGCCTGCACGAACGTCCGCAGCCAGAGCGGAAGGGTCATCGAGTCGGGCCGCTGCATGATCACCAGCGCCATGACGAACTCGTTCCACGCCTGGATGAAGGCGAACACGCCGGTGGCCACCAGGCCGGGTGCGAGCAGCGGGAACGTGACCCGCCAGAACGCGCCCACCCGGGAGCACCCGTCGATCATCGCAGCCTCCTCCAGCTCCTTGGGTACACCGTTCACGAATCCGCGCAGCGTCCAGACGGTGAACGGCAGCACACCGGCGGCGTAGACGATGGTCAGGCCGATGATCGTGTTCAGGAGCTGCCAGCCGTCGATGATCCGGAACATCGAGATGATCATCGCCTCTCCCGGGATCATCTGGACGACGAGGATCAGCACGATGAACGTCCGGCGGCCCTTGAACTGGAACCGGGTGAGGGCCAGCGCCGCGACGAAGCCCACGACCAGGGTGATGACGAGGGTCAGGAACGTGACACCGACGGAGTTCGCCACGGCCGGCGAGAAGGGGGCCCGCACCTGGCCGAACATCGCCGAGCGGTAGTTGTCCAGGGTGAACACGTCCGGCGTCGGGAAGAACGCCAGGTTCTCGCCGCGGATCCGGTTGTTCGGCAGGAACGACGTACTGACCATCCAGTACACGGGGAACGCCGACAGGGCGAAGACGATCACGGCGATGACGCCGTACCCGGTGTCGGCCAGGCGCTTGCGGATCTTGATCACTGCTCGTCCTCCCGCAGCGTGCGCCGCACGTAGGGATAGGCGATGGCCAGCATGACGGCGACGAAGACGACGCCGATGGCGCTCGCCAGGCCGTAGTGCCCCTGGGCCATGCCCATCTGGTAGATGTAGACGCCGATGGTGTTGGTCAGCTCGCGGTCGCCGCCGATGTCCTGCAGCACGAACACCTGGGTGAACAGCTTCAGGTCCCAGATCATCGACAGGACCACGAGCACCGTGATGATGCTGCGCACGTAGGGCACCTGGATGAGCCGGAAGCGCTGGAACGCGCTCGCGCCGTCGAGCTGCGCCGCCTCCATGACCTCCTCCGGGACCTGCGTCAGGCCCGCGTACAGCGTGAACGCGACGAACGGCACCGCGCCCCACACGACGATGCAGGTGAGGATCGTGAAGAACGACAACGGGTTGAGCAGCCAGGAGTAGCCGAACCACCGGTCACCGGTGATCGCCGTGAGCAGGTTGTTCACCACGCCGTACTGCGTGTCGAAGATCCAGCCCCACACGGTGGTCGCGGCCAGCGACGGCATCGCCCAGGCCAGCAGCAGGCCCACCGACACCAGGAGCCGCAGGGCCTTGCCGACGCGCATCATCAACAGGGCGACGAGCATGCCGATCACCATCGTGATCACCACGAGGACGACCATGAGCACGAAGCTGCGCAGCAGGACGGTCCAGAAGCCGTCGACGTCGGTGAGGATCGTCGCGTAGTTGTCGAACCCGACCCACTCGGCGGGCAGGCCCATGAGCTGGGCGCGCTCGTACTCCTGGAACGACATCACGACGAGGCGGACGACGGGGTAGCCCGTCAGCACGCCGAGCAGGATCATCGTGGCCGAGAGCATCAGCCAGGGCAGGTAGGGGGTCCGGTTCTTCTGCCGGATCTCTTGGTGGGACGGCGCCACCGGTGGGTCGAGAAGTGTGGAGCTCATGTCCTGTCTTCCTGCGAGGCGCACGACAGCCGCGCTCCGCGAAGGAGCGGCCGAAGGCGTCAGACGGGCAGTGGTGTCCCGTCCCGCCCGGGATCCTGAGGTCACCGGGCGGGACGGGAAGTCGTGCTGACCAGGGATCAGCTGTTGAGGATCGCCTCGATGTCCGCGTCCAGCTTCTCGGCCACCGTCTTCACGTCATCGCCGGCGGCGATCCGCGAGAAGGCGGTCTGCAGCAGGCTCTGGGACTCGACGTCGGCCCACTTCGGGGAGGCCGGCGTGAGCTTGGCGTTCGCGGCGGCCTCGGCGGCGGCCTTGCCGATCGAGGTCGACTGGTCGACCTTCTCGAAGAGCGAGGTCTTGGCCGGGAACAGGCCGATCCCCGCGAGGATCGACTGGTACTCGTCGCTGAGCAGGATCTCGTAGGCGCTCATCGCGAGGTCGGGGCGGGCCGACTTCTGCGCGATGGCGATGTTGGAGCCGCCGGCGAACACCTGCGCGGCGCCGCCGTCCTTGCCCGGCAGGGCGAGGCCCTGGAGGTCGGAGCCGTAGGTGGAGGCGCAGCCGGGCACGCCGTCCGGGTCCTCGGGCTTCTCGGGCGCGTTGATGGACCACTGGATCCAGCTCGGTGCCGACAGGAAGGCGACCTTGCCCTCGCAGAACGGCACCTGCAGGTCGGTCTCCTGCGCGTCGGACGGGGCGTTGTTGCCCTTGGTCATGATCGTCTGGATCTGCTCCAGGCCGGCGAGACCACCCTCGGAGGAGAAGCCGGCGTCCCACGTGCCGTCCTCGGCCTGCTCGGCGACGTAGCCGCCGTTCTCCCAGATGAAGGGCAGCGCGTTGTACCAGTCCTGACCGGGCCAGTACACGCCCGACAGGTCGTCGGTCTTCAGGTCGACGGCCGTCTCGACGTACTCGTCCAGCGTGGTCGGCACGGGGGTGTCGCCCAGGACCTGCTCGGAGTAGAAGACCACGCGCGAGCCCGAGTAGTACGGCAGGGCGTAGTGCTTGCCCTCCCAGTCGCCGGCCTCGACGAAGCCCGGGAGCAGGTCGGCGCCGCCCAGGTTCTCGAACTCGTCCGCGGTGATCTCGCGGAAGTAGCCCGCCGAGGTGAACGCGGCGGCCTGCGTGTTGCCGATCTCGACCACGTCGGGGGCGTCCGAGCCGGCCAGCGCCGTCGTGTACTTGTCGACCAGGCCGTCCCAGGCCTGCTCCTCGATCGTGAGGGTGCTGCCGGGGTTCGCCTCCTCGAAGGTCTTCTTGAGGTAGTCGCGCGCCTCCGGGGGCGTGTCGGTACCGACGAGCCAGACCCGGACCTCGCCGGGGCCGGTCTCCTCGGGGGCGGCAGCACCGCCGGCGTTACCGCAGGCGCTGAGCGCGAGCGTCAGGGTGATCGCCGACGCCGCAGCGCCGACGAGACGGTTCTTGTTCACGTGTGGGTTCCTCCCGGGATACGACCGTGTGTCGCGGAACAAAGGGAAAGCTCGATGGGATGCCCACCGCCCACGCGTGCGCACTGATGCTCACGAGACCCCCAGCTGGGCGGAAAGCACGAGGACGGCGGCACCCGCCAGCACCACGTCCTCGTCGAGTGCGGCCATCCGCAGCTGCAGGCCCGTGTTGATGGCCGGCATGGTCCGCTGTCGGATGGTGTCCAGCGCAGCCTCGCGCAGGGGGCCGTCGAGCAGGTCGCGCGGACCGCTCAGCAGCACCTCCGTGAGGTTGAGCGCGCTGACGACCGGGGCGAGGGTCACGCCCAGCACCCGGCCGGCCGACGCCAGGGCGGCGTCGGAATCTTCTGGGCTCTTGTCCGCGACCGCGCGCCGCAGCGCCGGGACGGAGAGCACCGTCTCGAGGCAGCCCACGCGGCCACACGCGCACGGCTCGCCGTCGTCGACCACGGTGACGTGGCCGATCTCGCCGGCGGCGTCGTGCTGGCCGTGCACCCGCACGCCGTCGACCACCACGCCCGCGCCGACGCCCGCGCCCAGGGTGACCACCAGCATGCTGCCGGTCGCCCCGCCGTAGGTGAACTCGCCGAGCGCCGCGGTGTTGGCGTCGTTCGCGACGTGCACGGGCAGGCCCAGGCGCTCGCCCAGGATCGCCGCCAGCGGCACGTCGTACCAGCCGCGGTTGGGAGCCTCGACGACGCGCCCGTCCAGGTCGATGATGCCGGGCGAGCCGACGCCGACGCCGATCACCGGGTGGCTGGCCGCCGCGACGAGCCGGCGGACGAACCGGGTGAGCAGGTCGACCAGCTCGTCGCCCGTGCGCCCGTCGATGTCGAGCTGACGGCGCACCATGATCTCGCCGGTGAGGCTGAGCACGGCGCCGCGCATGTGGCCGTGCTCCGTGAGGTCGACCGCCACGATCTGGTAGGCGTCCGTGCGCAGGCCCACCAGGATCGCGGGCTTGCCCACGCGCTGGCCGGGCCGCGTGCCGAGCTCCTCGACCAGGCCCTCGGTGATGAGCACCGAGACCAGGTCGGAGATCGTGACGCGGGTGAGCGAGGTGGATCGTGCGAGGTCGGCCCGGGAGGTGGGCCCCTCGTGGAAGAGGTGCTGCAGCACCAGGGACCTGTTGTGCGCCCTGGCGTGCTCGGGGAGCACCTTGGACGTCGCGCGCAGCCGTGCCCCGAGCCCTCGCCCGGTGCCGCTGCGTTCTGTCGCCGTCGCCATGTTTGTTAGTAGACCTCCTTAACAGAGTCCCTGTCCATTGCCCGGTATGACCCGTAACAAGACTGTTACTTGGGTCACGCTGCTCCTGGCAGGGGACATGCCCTGTTCGACGTGGACGGATTACTTCACGTGCCTGACGAAAGCGAGCCTGCCGTAAGCGGGCGAGAGGAGCACGACGTGACCGGAACGTGATCAAGAACCGTGCAAAACCAATGAAAAATCGGGTCACCAGGGCCACAAGTTCACAAAGGGATCACAGTTCTCAGGTGAGGCGGGTTCCGACACCGTCGGGCTCCTACGCTCGTCCCATGATGCGCAACCGGTCTGCCCTGGGGGACGCGGGCCCGCCCGCGCGCCGACTCGTCCACGCACTTCTGGCAACAGTCGTCGGGGGCGCGCTCGCCGTGTCCCTGGCAGCATGTTCGGGCGGCGGAGCAGGGGACTCCAGCGGATCCGAGGCGGCGACCGACGGCGGCGCCGCACGCAGCGAGATGGCGGCGCCCGACACCGCGGCCGACGGGGCCGCCGGTGCCATCGGCGTCGCCGAGGCCCGCGAGGAGGCCGTCGACCGCGAGCTCATCACCACCGGCAACGCGACCCTCGTGGTGGACGACCCGTTCGACGCGGCCGAGCAGATCGCCGACCTGGTCGAGGAGGCCGGCGGCCGCGTCGAGGCCCGGGACGAGCGTGCCGAGACCGACGACGAGCTGGGCAGCGCGTCGATGACGCTCCGTATCCCCGCCGACCGCGTCTCGGCCACCCTCGACGCCCTCGACGAGCTCGGCGACGTGCGCGACCGGCACGTCGAGACGGTGGACGTGACCGGCACCGCGCAGGACCTCGACGCCCGCATCGAGGCGCTCCGCACCTCGACCGACCGGCTGCGCGAGCTCATGGCCGGCGCCGACCGCACCGCCGACCTCATCGAGATCGAGGCCGAGCTCGCGACCCGTCAGGCCGAGCTGGACTCGCGGGTGTCCGAGCGGAACCGGCTCTCGGACGAGGTGGCGATGTCCACCCTGCACGTCGAGATCGTCGCGGAGGGCACGCCGGCGGCGCAGGCCCGGCCCGGCGGGTTCCTCGGCGGCCTGTCCGCGGGGTGGAGCGCCCTGGTGAGCACGTTCAACGTGGTGGTCCTCGTGCTCGGCGCGATCACGCCGTGGCTCGTGCTGGCCGGCCTGGTGCTGCTGGTGGTGGTCGGCGTGCGCCGGCAGGTGGCCAGGAGCCGCGACGGCGGCCCGGCCTCCCCCACACCGGATCCGGAGCCCGCCCCCGCGGAGTAGTCCGGGTCAGTCGGTGACCGCGAGCGCGTCGATCTCGACGAGCATCTCCTCGCGCGGGAGCCCCGTGAACACGGTGGTGCGGCTCGGCAGCACGCCGCCGGGGCAGTGCTTGGTCACGAACTCGCCGTAGGCCTCGTTCATGATCGCGAAGTCCTCACGCTTGGTGAGGTAGACCCGCAGCATCACGACGTCGTCGAACGTCGCGCCGCCGGCCTCGACGATCGCCCGGACGTTCTCGAGCGTGCGGGTGGTCTGGGCGGCCACGTCGCCCAGGTGCACGTACTCGTTCGTCGCCGGGTCCATGGGGCCCTGGCCCGAGACCTGCACGAACGGTCCCTTGCGCACGCCCTGGTGGAAGGTGTGCGCGGGCGCCGGGGCGTCCGGGGTCGAGATGGCGGTCTTCGCGGTCATCGGTATCTCCTTGTGGTTCGGTGTTCGGTCAGAAGCTCAGCGTGACCTGCTCGGCGACCTCGTCGCCGCGGGTCACCAGGGCGGTGCGGTACTTGTCGAGCGTGGTGCACGGGTGCGAGATGCCGAACCCGACCACGTCGCCGGGCCGGAGCGCGCCGTCCGCGGCCGCGTCGAGGGACAGGTAGGCGTGCTGGTCGTTGAGCGCGGTCACGGCCACGCCGGACAGCTCGCGGGCGTCGCCGATCCGGCCGTCGGCGCCGGCCGGGCGCACCACGAGCGGCGTCGGCAGGTCGATGTCGAACGAGACGTCGCGGCGCCCCATCCCGCAGATGACCAGCCCGGGCTCGGGGGCGGACAGCACCGAGGCCCAGACCGTGATCGCGGGGCGCAGCGGCTCGGCGCCCAGGCGGGTCCACGGGTCGGTGCGTAGGTAGTGGCCGTGGTCGTGGGTCACGTAGGCGCCGGACCGGAGCACGATGCGGGTGGGCACCTGCCCGCCGTCCGCGGCGGTGAGCGGCTCCCCGAGGCGCCGCGTCACGACGTCGGCGAAGGCGCTGCCGCCCGCGCTCAGCACCACGGGCCCGTCGACGAGGTCCGCGACCCGCGCCCCGGCCTCCCGCAGCCCGTCGCACCACCGGCCGACGGCGGCGAGCTCCTCGTCGCTGGTGCCGCCCGCGACGGGTCCCTCGTAGCCGGCGACGCCGACCAGGCGCAGCCCGGCGTCGTGCACCCGGCCCGCGAGCGCCGCGACGTCGGCCACGGTGCGCGCGCCGGTGCGGCCGCCCGGGACGCCGAGCTCCACGAGCACACCGAGCCGCGCCGCGACCTGCGGGGCGGCGCCCGCGAACCCGGCGGCGAGCAGGTCGACGCCGCGCGCGGAGTCGACGTAGACCCAGACCTCGTCCGCGGTGCCGTCACCCAGGGCGGTGCGCAGCCAGGCGATCTCGCGGGGGTCCACGAGCTCGTTCGCCAGGAACGCCCGGCGCCCGGCGCCGGGGATGCCCCAGCCGAGCGCCGTGCGGAGCTGCGCGGGCGTGGCCACGGTGGCGCCCCACGCCCCGGCGGCGACCTGCCGTTCCCAGATCTGGCGGGACATGTGGGTCTTGACGTGCGGTGCGTGCTCCACGCCCGCGGCGGCGAAGGCGCCCGCGACGGTGGCGATGTTGTGGTCCAGCGCCGGCTCGTCGAGCGTCAGCAGGGGCCAGGAGAACCGGGGGTCGTCGATGCGCAGCACGCCCCCATCTTGCCGTGCGGGTCGGTGTGCCGACGAAACGGTCCGTTTGTCGGGCGTTACTACCCCGATGCGGGCCGCAGGCCGTGCCCCGGGGTCTCTCCCGTGAGGGCTCCGTTCGCCAGGACGGGGATCCCGGCCACCAGCACGTCCTCGATGCCCGTGGCCGGCGTGCGCGGCAGCTCGTACGTCGCCTCGTCCTGGACCCGGCCCGGGTCCACGAGCACGAGGTCCGCCACGGCACCGGGCACGAGCCGGCCGCGGCCCGCGAGGCCGAACCGCCGGGCCGCCCGGGCCGACAGGTGCTCGGCCGCGTCCCACCAGCTCCACGCGCCGCGGCGCACGTGCTCGTCGAGGAACCGCGCGAAGGCGCCCCAGCCGCGGGGGTGCGGCCGGCCGCCCCGGTAGATCGCGTCGGACCCGGCGAGGTGGCCCTCGTACCCGGCGAGCGTGCGGACCGACTCGGGCGAGTTGGTGGGCGGCTGCGCGAACACGCAGCTCGCGCGCAGCGCGGTGGTCGTGAGGATCTCGACCACCGTGTCGGAGGCCGAGCGCCCGAGCCGGGCCGCGACGTCGGGCAGGGTCATGCCCTCGGCCCACTCCATGCCGGGCACGGACGCGAAGGTGATCCGCGGCCAGAGGTCGCTCAGGCCGGCGAAGTGCTCGCTCAGGCGTCCGGCGATGGCGGGGTCGCGGAGGGCGGCGACGGTCGCGGCGGCGTCGGCCACGGGGAGCCACGTGGGCAGTGAGACCATCGACAGGATGGAGCAGCCGCGCAGGTAGGGGTAGGAGTCGTAGGTCAGGTCGTGGCCCGCCGCGCGCGCCGCCCCGATGCGGTCCAGCAGGTCGCCGGCGGGACCGTGCAGGTGCGACACGTGGGTGGCGACGCCGGACGCGCGGGCAATCCGCAGCAGCTCGTCGAGCCCGGCGACGCCCTTGTCCTCGTAGCCGCGCATGTGGCTGACGTGCGGCAGCCCGCGTGCGGCGACCACCTTCGCAAGAGCGACCAGCTCGCGCTCGTCGGCGTAGGCGGCGGGCACGTACTCGAGGCCCGTCGACAGGCCGCAGGCGCCGTCGTCGAGGGCCTGCTCCAGCAGGTCCGTCATGGCCGCGATCTCGTCGTCCGACGCCGGTCGCTGCGCCGCCCCCAGCACCCGGTACCGGATGGTGCCGTGGGGCGCGAGGTAGGCGACGTTCACCGGGACCGTGCGGTGGTAGGTCGTCAGAAGGTCGCCCACGGACCCGCCCGCGAACACGGGGTGGTCGCCGTCGATCGCGGCGAAGTACGTGCTCGCCCACGCGTAGGTGGCGGGGTCGGACGGCGCGAAGGACACGCCGTCCTGGCCGGTCACGATCGTCGTGATGCCCTGGCGGAGCATCGCGAGCTGCACGTCCGGCTCGAAGACGGCCGCCTCGGCGTGCGTGTGCGCGTCCACGAACCCGGGCAGGGCGACGCGGCCGTGCGCGTCGAGGGTCGGTGCCTCCGGCCCCGCGACGTCCGGCACGGCGAGGTCCCGCGCGCCCGCGCGGGCGATCGCCGCGATCCGGCCCCGCACGACGTGCAGGTCCAGGGGTTCGGACAGGGTCCCGTCGGGCTGGGGCAGGCGGGCGCCGCGGACCTGGACGGTGCCGGTCACGTGTCGCGCTCCGGGGCCGGGTCGTCCACCGGGCTCCGCTCCGGCAGGTTCTCGACGCCGCCGTCCTCCCGCCAGCCGCCGAGGCCGGCCCAGCCGCCGACGGCGGTCTCGGCCGCGAGGTCCCGCGGGTAGCCCTGGACGCCGGGCCGGGTCTGCCAGGGGTGCGGCCCGGCGAGCGGCCGGTACTCGACGCCGTACGCGTCGAGGCGCGGCAGGTGGTGCCGCTCCAGCCGGTCCAGGAACTCCTTCGACGCCGCCGAGCCCGGCTCCCGGTCGCCGCGCGGCGACCAGGCGACCTCGGCGAACGCGGCCAGCCGCGGGTAGGTCGCGTAGTCGACGCGGCGCGCGCTGTCGAGGTGCTCGGTCCACACCTGGGCCTGCGCGCCGAGCAGCCGCCCGGTCCGGCCGCCGACCGGCTGCGCCTCGACCAGCTCCGCCGGGAGCGGGTCGAAGGCGTAGACGTCCTCGATCGTGCGCAGGAAGCCGACCGGGATGGGTTCCGCCGGGTGGTCGCCGGCCCGGTGGTCCAGGTAGACGGCCTGCTCGGGCGCCATGACGACGTCGTGCCCCGCGGCGAGCGCGGCGGCGCCCTGGGCATACCCGCGCCAGGAGGTGACGATCACGTCGCGCGGGAGCATCGGCGAGACGGCCTCGTCCCAGACGACGGCACGGCGGCCCGCGGCGGACACGTGCTCGGCCAGCCGGGCGACGAACGAGCCGTGCAGCCGGCTGACGTCCACGGCGCCGTCCGGCCCGAACAGGCCCAGCGCCCGGGCGCGCTCGACGATCTGCGGCGACTCGCGCCAGAGCGTCGGCGGCACCTCGTCCCCGCCGAGGCCGATCCAGGGCGCGTCGAACACGTCCAGCACCTCGTCCAGCACGTGCCGGAAGAACGCGAGCGAACCCTCGGACGGGTCGAGCACGTCCTGGCTGATGCCCCACGTGGTGCGCACGCCGCTGCGGTCCTTGCGCGTGCCGAGCTCGGGATAGGCGGCGACGGCGGCCTCGACGTGGCCGGGCACGTCGATCTCGGGCACCACGGTGATCCCGCGGTCGCGGGCGTACGCCACGATCTCGCGCAGGTCGTCCTGCGTGTAGAAGCCGCCGTGCGGACGTCCGTCGCGGGAGCCGGTGCGCCAGGTGCCGACGGTGGACTCGCGCCGCCAGGCCCCGGTGCGCGTCAGCTCCGGGTACCGGTCGATCTGCACGCGCCAGCCCTGGTCGTCCGTGAGGTGGAGCTGCAGCACGTTGAGCCGGTGGGCGGCGGCGAGGTCGACGAACCGCAGCACGTCGTGCTTGGGCAGGAAGTGGCGGGCCACGTCGAGCAGCACGCCGCGCCAGGCGAACCGCGGGTGGTCCTCGATCCGCACGACCGGGAGCACGGGTGCCGGGGTACCCCCGGACGGTCCCTGGTAGTCCGCGGGCGCCCGGCGGAAGGCGGCCGGGCCGGCGAGCTGGCGCAGGGTCTGCGTTGCGGCGTGGGCGCCGGCGAGGTCCGCGGCCTCGACGTGCACCGTCCCGGGTGCCGCGGAGTCCGCGCGCACCTCGATCCGGTAGCCCCCGGCAGGCAGGTCGGACGCGAGGGCGAGGACGACGTCGGCGGGCCCGTCGGTCACCGGCACGAGGTCGATCCCGAAGGCCTCCTCGGTGACCCGGCGCCACCAGCGCGCGGCGGGCCGCAGGGCGGGGTCGGTCAGGACCCGCGCGCCGTCACGGAGCAGCACCGAACCTCCCGGCACCTGCGTCGACGCAGGCAGGGGAACAAGGCCAGGATCTCCGGGCTGGTGCACGCCGGACACCCTAGCGCGGCGTCCCGTTCAGGGGACGGTCACTCCCGGCGGAGGATCGGTTCCAGCGCGCTCAGGACCGCCGGGTCCTCGATCGTCGAGGGCACCGTGGGGTGCTCGCCGTCGGCCAGCTGGCGCATGGTGCGCCGCAGGATCTTGCCCGAGCGGGTCTTGGGCAGCCCGGCGACGATCTCGACGTCCTTGAACGCGGCGACCGGGCCGATCTGGTCGCGCACCGCGGCGACGAGCTCGGCCGGGACGCCCTCGGGGTCGACCCCCGCCTTGAGCACCACGAGGCCGCGCGGCACCTGCCCCTTGAGCTCGTCGGCGACGCCGATCACCGCGCACTCGGCCACGGCGGGATGGCTCGCCAGCACCCCCTCGATCGCGCCGGTCGACAGCCGGTGGCCCGCGACGTTGATGACGTCGTCGGTGCGGCCCATGACGTAGACATAGCCGTCGTCGTCCACGTAGCCGCCGTCGCCGGAGAGGTAGTAGCCGTCGAAGGCGGCGAGATACGACGACACGTACCGCGCGTCGTCGCGCCACAGCGTGGGCAGGGTCCCGGGCGGCAGCGGCAGCCGGAGCGCGAGGCTCCCCTCCTGGTTGGGTCCCGCGACCGACCCGTCCGGCAGCAGCACCTGCACGTCGAAGCCCGGCACGGGCACCGACGGCGACCCGGGCCGGGTGGGCATGGGGTCGAGCCCGCGCAGGTTGGCGACGACGGCCCACCCGGTCTCGGTCTGCCACCAGTGGTCCACGACGGGCACCCCGAGGATCCGGCCCACCCACTCGTACGTGCCGGGGTCGAGCCGCTCCCCCGCGAGGAACAGGTGCCGCAGCGAGGTCGTGTCGTGGGCGGCCACGAGGATCCCCTCCGGATCCTCCTTCTTGATGGCGCGGATCGCGGTCGGGGCGGTGAACAGCGCCTCGACGCCGTACTCGGCGACCACGCGCCAGAACGCGCCGGCGTCCGGCGTGCCGACCGGTTTGCCCTCGTAGAGCACGGTGGTCGCGCCCGCGATCAGCGGCCCGTAGACGATGTACGAGTGCCCGACCACCCAGCCGACGTCGGACGCCGTCCACCAGACCTGACCGGCCTCGATGTCGTAGATGTTGCGCATGGACCAGGCCAGCGCGACGGCGTGCCCGCCGTTGTCGCGCACGATCCCCTTGGGCCGGCCCGTGGTGCCCGACGTGTACAGGATGTAGAGCGGGTCCGTCGCCGCGACCTCGGCGCAGGGCGCGGGGTTGGTGCGCCCGGCACGCATCGCGGTGGCCCAGTCCAGGTCCCGCCCTTCGACGAGCGTCGCCACGGCCTGCGGCCGCTGCAGCACCACGCACGACGCCGGCGCGTGGTCGGCCAGCTCGAGCGCCCGGTCCAGCAGCGGCTTGTACTCCACGACCCGGCTCGGCTCGATACCGCAGGACGCCGACACGACGACCTTGGGCTGCGCGTCGTCGATCCGCACGGCCAGCTCGTTCGCGGCGAACCCGCCGAACACCACCGAGTGCACCGCGCCCAGGCGGGCGCAGGCGAGCATCGCGACGACCGCCTCGGGCACCATGGGCATGTAGATCACCACACGGTCGCCCTGTTCGACGCCGAGGTCGCGCAGGGCGCCGGCGAACGCCGCGACGTCCTGCAGGAGGGTGGCGTAGCTGATCGTCTCCGCGTCGCCGGTGACCGGGCTGTCGTAGATCAGCGCGGTCTGTTCGCCCCGTCCCGCGATGACATGCCGGTCGAGCGCGTTGTAGCAGGTGTTGAGCCGCCCGTCGGGGAACCAGCGGTAGAACGGCGCGTTGTCGCCGTCGAGCACCCGGGTCGGTTTGCGGAACCACGAGACGAGTGCCGCCTGCTCACCCCAGAACCCCTCGGGGTCGGTGAGGCTGCGCCGGTAGACGTCCGCGTAGTCGGCCATGGGCCCTCCAGCTCTCCGCCGCGAACCCCGGTGTCCGCGCCGCTGCCAGTGTGCCCCGGAGGTGCGGGATCGTCGAGCGGGCGGCCTCAGCCGGGGTGCGTCCAGGCGAGGTCGGCCTGGCGGCCTCCGTAGGACGCTGGTCGCCGAGGTGCCGTTTGGCGCGAAGGCGGTGGCGGGCGGCGCCGGCCGGGTGGGCCTGGCCGATAAGGGATCGGGGCGTTGCGGGGGTTGGTGTGGCAGCCGATCTGGTAGCGGCTGCGGGGTGTGTGCCCGTTGCTCGGTCCCGTCATGCCGACGGCGGGGGTCCAGGCCGGGGTGGTGGATCGCTCGGGAGCTGGTGCCTGGCCGTGGGCGGGTCCCGTGGGGCCGGTCGCCGCTGCTTCAGCGGGCAGGATTGCGGCGGCGCGAACCACGGTCGTGCCGCGGACCGGTGCCGCGCCCTGAGCAGGTGTCGTGTCAGGGACCGGGATCGCGTCGCGGACTGTGGTGCGAACCAGCGCATCACGAGCCGGCGTTGCATTGCCGGTCGTGACCGGTGTCGGTGGTGTGGGCGCGACCGAGACATAGGTGTGCCCCGTCGGTGTCACCGTCTCGACCGCGTCGCGGCCGTGGACCTGGGTGGTCTTCTGCCGCCAGCCGGGTGATTGCTTGGCGTGGTTGCACCGGGCACACAGCCCTTGGCCGTTATCGAGGCTGGTCGCACCGCCCTGGACGTGCGGGGTGACGTGGTCCAGGTGCCGGATCGGGGCGTCACACCAGGGGCTCGCACAGATCCCCTGCTCGCGGGCGCGCAGGAGCGTAGCCAGGCCGTGGGGGTGGAACCTTGACGTCGACGTGCTGGCCAGCAACCTGCCGTGCGGGTTGACGTAGATGCTGCGCAGCCACGCGGTGTCGGTCTCGATCGCATGCGCCGCCAGACGCCGGGCGACCGGCGCCGGGACCGTGCCCACACCCGCCGGGGCGCCCTCCAACACCACACCGGGCTCGTTACCACCTGCCAACAGGGTCTCGTCCGAGACCAGGAGGTTGATCGTGACCGGTACGTCGTTCGTGTGGCCAGGCTGACGGGCGGTGACGCGTTCGATCAGGGTGTCGGCCATGATCTGCCCGACCCCACGCACGTCCCCGGCCGTCTTGGTCGTCTCGGCGTGGGCCTTGAGCTGGGCGTAGGCCTGCACGCCCTCGGCCATGGGCACCAGGGCGGTCAGGTAGACCATCAGGTCGGGTGCGGGCCGCACAGACACCCGCCGCTCCGACACCGCCCTCGCGTTCCGCTTCACGCACGCGTGCACATCCAACCGGGCGGCCAGCTCCTTGATCCGAGCGACCAGACGGCGCGTGCCCATCCGGGCCAGCTCCGCCAGACCGGCTGGTCCGCAGATCCCCTCATCGATCAGGGCGCGGTGCTCCACGGACAGGTGGGACGTCTCCCGGACCAGGAGCGTGGCCCGCCACGACGACAACACCCCAGCCTGCAGCGCCGAGAAGGTGTGGGGCATCTGCGTGACCCACACCCGGGCCGTGCCCAGGAACCCGGCACCGGCGTGGGGGCTCACCCGCAGCGCGGCACCGACCTGGTTGGGCACCCCACGACCCCTGCGTTCGGCCCTGATGCTCTGCGCTGCCTCTTCGGCCCGTGTGGCCTCGTCCAACACCACGGCCAACCGGGCCTGCGTCGCCGTGACCGCATTCTTCAACGCCTCCAGCTCACCAAGCAGGTCCACCCACTCCGCCTGCACCCGCGGCCCGCCACCCGGGCCATCGTTCGCACCCGCGACCCTGACCATCTCGTCGGCACCCGGCAAGACCATGCCCGCCACCATCTGACGCACCGCCCGCACACCCGCAGCATCAACCACCGCGGCATCTACGATCCCGGCCCGCACGGCACCATCAGACGGCACTCCACCGCGGGCAGCACCGACCCGACATGCAGCTCGTCGCCCGTCCGTGTCAACACCTCACCAGTACGCGTCATGCCATCAACCTATGACACACACGTTCGCACCGCTCGTCGAACCGACCCTGTCTGCCATCAGCAGAAACCGACGGCTGCCTCGCTCGCGACCCTGTGGATACACCACTCGTCGAGCGCGGATCGGATAGCGTCCCGGGCGCCCGAGCTGGGCCGAGGTCGGTCGAGTTCGCACGCAGTCGGGCCGTCAGCGAGCGGCGATCCTGGCGCGTCATCTGCTCGCGCAAGCCCGACCGCCGGCGCGAGTCTGGAACGAACTCCGCTGCGGCCCGTTCCGGCGAGAGCCTGTCAACCGACGCGAGCGTGCTCGATGCCAGCCTCCTGCTCGGCTTCGATCTCGGCATGTTCAACACCACCCTGTCCGGCGCCCGGCGCTTGGCGCCCGATGCTTGGTGCTTGGTGCCCGGTCGGCGTCGGCCCCGCCAAAGTGCGCCTCTACCCAGTCAATGGGCCCGGAAACCACAGTAGATCTGGGCCAGATGACTGGGTAGAGGCGCACTTCCGACCAGCGGCTGGCGCGCAAGCGCCGTCGTCCTGACGACACATAGCGGGTATGAGCCCGCTGCGAGCACCACTCCGCGCCCTCGGCACCGGCCTGGCCGGCGTCCTGCTGCTCGGCGCGTGCGCCGGCCCCGCCAGCCCCGCCGGCCCCGCCGACCCTGCCAGCCCCGCCGGCCCCGCATCCGACGGTGACCAGACCGGCGACACGGCGGTGTCCGCGCCGCCTACGCCCTCGGCGCCGGGCGCGGTGACCGCCGTCGCGACCGTGCTCCAGGAGGGCGACGGACCGCCCGAGCTCTGCCTGGGCGGGGTGGCCGAGTCGTACCCGCCCCAGTGCGGCGGACCCGAGATCGCCGGATGGGACTGGGACGCCGTCGAGGCGGAGGAGTCCGCACAGAGCACCACCTGGGGCCAGTACACGGTCGAGGGCACCTGGGACGGCGCGACCTTCCACCTCACCGAGGCGGGCGCCGCCCCGGCCGAGCCGCCCGCGTCCGACGACGACCCCCGGCTCGCGCCGGACAACGCCGGGGCGGCCGGAGCAGGATCCGGCGCCGACGAGCTGCAGAGCGAGGTGTTCGACGACCTCGGCGGCCTCAGCGGCTGGGTGGAGAACGGCTACGTCTGGGTGACGGTCGTCTACGACGACGGCAGCATCCAGCGCTACGCCGACGACACGTACGGCGCCGAGACGGTCGCGGTGCTGTCGGCACTGCGCGACGTCGAGTAGGCCGGCCCGGCCCGCGAGGCGGGCACCAGACCCCGGGCACGACGAAGGCCTCGCCGGAACACCGGCGAGGCCTTCTGCCACAGGGCTGTCACGTGGAGCTGCCGGGAATCGAACCCGGGTCCGGTATCGGTTAACGAGGACTTCTCCGGGCGCAGTCTGCTATGGATTTTCTCGGCCCCCGCGCTCGCGCAGACACGTTCGCGGACAGGCCCAGTCATCTAAGTGTTCCCGTAGCCCCGATGACGAGAGCTACGAGCAGTGGCTTTCTAGATGACGCGGACTACCGGAGCGAAAGCAGACTCCGGGCCCACGGACTTCGGGCTCGCTCAGGCGGCGAGGGCGAAGTCGTTGCGCGAGTTATCGGCAACTATTGGTTTACAGGCATCGTTTACGAGATAAGCCTGCATCCTCGGCCCGCTTCTCCTCGAAGCACGACCACCGTCGAAACCGATCAGCCCCTATGGTGTTGTCAACCAGCTCCCCGGGCTCTCGCCCGTGAAGTGCTCCCAGTCTAGGTGATCAACACCCTGGCCGGGAACGTTATTTCCTCAGCCGAGCATCTCCTTGTGCCGGATCGCCCGCTGGGCCTCCCGCATGTCCTGCTGCTCGCGCAGGGTCTGGCGCTTGTCGTACTCCTTCTTGCCTCGCGCGAGCGCGATCTCGACCTTGGCACGGCCGTCCAGGAAGTACAGCGACAGCGGGATGAGGGTGTGCCCCTTCTCCCGGGACTTCGACTCCAGGCGCGCGATCTCCTCGCGGTGCAGCAGCAGCTTGCGCCGGCGCCGCGGCGCGTGGTTGTTCCACGTGCCCTGGAAGTACGCGGGGATGTGGACGTTCTCGAGCCACGCCTCGCCGCGGTCGATGGCGGCGTAGCCGTCCGTCAGGGACGCGCGACCCATCCGGAGCGCCTTGACCTCGGTGCCCGAGAGCACCAGTCCGGCCTCGAAGACGTCCTCGATCACGTAGTCATGACGGGCCTTCTTGTTGTTCGCCACGATCTTGCGCGGATCATCGACGTTCTTCTTGGCCATGGTCTCCCTCCGGGGTCTGCGGCTGCGCGGTACCCGCTGCGGGGCGCGCGACGTCCCAGTTTACGCGCCCGTACCGCGGGGACCAGGCTTTTAGAGCCAGGTCATCGGGTCCACGGTGGAACCGTTGATGTAGAGCTCGAAGTGCAGGTGGCAGGCCGTGGACGTACCCGTGGTGCCCGAGTAGCCGATCAGCTGCCCGCGCGA
Source organism: Promicromonospora sp. NPDC050262 (assembly GCF_040655935.1). NCBI lineage: Bacteria > Bacillati > Actinomycetota > Actinomycetes > Micrococcales > Promicromonosporaceae > Promicromonospora > Promicromonospora sp. NPDC050262. The sequence continues at coordinate 70,800 of NZ_JBFAKX010000004.1, forward strand.
GACGCGCTGCCCCGACGAGACGGCGAAGGACGTGAGGTGGTTCGAGCTCGTCATCACGCTGGTACCGCTCGACGTGTAGCCGTGGTCGATCAGCACCTGGTTGCCCAGACCCGCCAGAGTGCGGGCGTAGAGGACCGTGCCGTCGGCGGCGGCCAGGATCGGCGTGCCGCAGTAGGCCCGGAAGTCGGTGCCGGCGTGCAGACGGGAGTAGTTCAGCACCGGGTGGAACCGCATGCCGTACGACGAGGTGACGAACGGGTTCGCCGTCGGGTAGCTGAGGAACGTCATGGTGCCGGCGCCACCACCACCACCGCCGGACGAGGAACCACCACCGCCGGAGGAACCGCCCGAGGAGCCCTGCTCCTCCTGACGCTGCTGGGCCAGGCGCTCGTCCCGGGCCTGCTGCTTGCGGATGATCGACTTCAGGTCGGACTCGATGGAGCTCAGCTCCTGCTCGTTCGCCTGCATGCTCTCCAGCGCGGCGTCCTTGCGCCGCTCGATGCGGGCCTTGAGCCGCTGCTGCTCGGCGATCAGGCGCTCGATCTCCGCCTTGCGCTCCACCGCGGCCTGCTTGGCCGCCTCCTTGGACTCCACGTTCTCGTCCGCGAGGCGCTTGAGCTCGGTGACGACCTCCCGGATGGCTGTCAGCCGCGCCTGCAGGTTGCGGGCGGTCGCCTCGGCATCCTGCAGCTCGGCGAGCGTGCGCGCCCGGATCCGGGCCGCGGACGACGACACGGAGTACCCGTCGATGAACTCCTCGGTGCTCTGGGCGCCGGTCACCAGCCCGAGCGTCGAGGCGCTGCCGGAACCACGGAACTCCTCGCGGGCCATCTGCGCGATGTCGTCGCGGGCGGCGTCGACCTTCCCGGAACCGTCCTGGAGCAGCTGGGTGACCTGTGCCTCCTCGAGCTGGGCATCGGCCAGCCGCTGGGCCAGGATCGCGGCCTCCCGCTCCGCCCGCTGCAGCTCGGCCTCGGCCACGGCGAGCTCTGCCTCCGCCACCGGCAGCCGGCCCTCGACCTGGTCCAGCTCGAGCACGGCGTCCGCGAGCTGCGAGTCCGTGTGCTCCAGCTCGGCCTCCAGGCTCTCGCGCTCCTTCTCCTTGGCCGCCTGCTGGCGCTCCGCGGCGGCGCGGCGGTCGTCCAGGTCGTCGGCCTGGACGACGGACGAGCCGCCCAGCAGGAGCAGGACGGCGAGCGCCGCGGCCAGGGTGCTGCGGCCGGGGACCCTGGAGCGAGGGTTTCGGGGAGTCGACATCAGATCCTCGTGTACCGGTTCAGCGTGAAGAAGGACGAGAGGGCGGCCAGTGCGACCGCCATGACCACGAGCAGCGGCGCGACGCGGAACACGTCGACCTCCGACACGTAGGCGACCCAGTCGACCGACCGTTCGAGCCAGTCGCTGACCATGAACCGCACGGCGAGCCAGAGCCCCCCGCCGGCGAGCAGGGAGCCGAGGACGGCCGCCAGCGCCCCCTCCAGCAGGAAGGGCAGCTGGATGAACAGGTTGGACGCGCCCACCAGGCGCATGATCTCCGTCTCCTTGCGCCGGGAGACGGCACTCAGCCGGATGGTGGTGGTGATCAGCAGCACCGCGGCCAGGAGCATGACGCCGGCCAGCCCGGCCGCGAGCAGGGTGGCGACGTTGAGCGTGCGGAACAGCGGCTCGAAGACGGCGCGCTGGTCCTCGACGATCTCCACGCCGTCCCGCCCGGACAGGACGTCGCTCACGACGGCGAACTGCTCGGCGTCGGTCAGCTTGAGGCGCAGGGACGCCTGCATGTCGTCGGCGGTGAGCTGCGTGCCCTGGTAGCCGTCGGGGTAGCGCTCGCTGAAGGCCTCGAACGCCTGCTGCTTGGACTCGAAGTAGACCTTGCTGACCTGGGAGGACAGCTCGGTGTCGATGACCTGGCGCACGGCGTCGATCTGGTCGTCGGTGGCCTCGCCCGTGGCGCACGTGGGCGACACGGAGCCCTCCGGGCAGAGGAAGACGGAGACCTCGACGAGGTCGTACCAGTCGTCCTTGAGCTTGCCGATCTGCGCCTGCAGCAGGGCCGCGGCGCCGACGAACGTCAGGGACACGAACGTCACGAGCACCACGGCCACGACCATGGTGGTGTTCCGGCGCAGGCCGCTGACGACCTCGCCCAGCACGAACTGGAAGCGCACCTCAGGACCCCCGCACCGTCTGGACGGGCGCGCGGGTACCGCTGCCGGGGGCGTCGAGCACGGGCGACGCGCCGACGTCGGGCAGGATCGCCTCGCGCTCGCCGTAGCCGCCGCGGGCCTCGTCGCGGACGACGACGCCGTCGGACAGCTCGACGACGCGGCGGCGCATCTCGTTGACGATCTCGTCGTCGTGCGTGGCCATGACCACCGTGGTCCCGGTGCGGTTGATGCGGTCCAGCAGGCGCATGATGCCAAGCGAGGTGGTGGGGTCGAGGTTGCCCGTGGGCTCGTCGGCCAGCAGGATCTGCGGCCGGTTGACGATGGCGCGAGCGATCGCGGCGCGCTGCTGCTCACCGCCGGAGAGCTCGGTGGGCATGCGCTTGCCCTTGCCCGCCAGGCCGACCATGTCGAGCACCTCGGGCACGGTGTCCCGGATGACGTGCCGCGGCTTGCCGATCACCTGCAGGGCGAACGCCACGTTCTCGTGGACGGTCTTGTTCTGCAGCAGCCGGAAGTCCTGGAACACCACGCCGAGCTGGCGGCGCAGCGTGGGCACGCGCCAGCCGGAGAGGTTCGCGACGTCGCGCCCCGCGACGTAGACGCGGCCGCGCGTGGGCCGCTGCTCGCGCAGCACGAGCGACAGGAAGGTCGACTTGCCCGAGCCGGAGGCCCCCACGAGGAAGACGAACTCGCCACGCTCGACGTCCACGGAGACCTGGTCGAGGGCAGGTCGTGCGCCGCGCGCATAGACCTTCGACACGTTCTCGAACCTGATCACGAGCCGACCCTAGGTGGGAGATCGGGTGGCGTGTCGGGCAGACACGCCGACGGCGCTCACCCCGTTGGCCGGCGTCGTCCGCCATACCTGCCCAAAACGTGCGCAAGCGGCATTTTGCCGTTGCCGTACCTCGTGCCGGAGCATGCCGGATGGGGTCTCATGGAAGAACCGGCCCCCGGCAACAGGAGCGTGAGCTGATGCGTGCTGTCGTGTTCGAGAAGTTCCAGACCTTCCCCACCCTCAAGGAGGTGGAGCGACCCAGTCCCGGCCCGGGTGAGGTGCTGCTGAAGATCGCCGGCTCGGGGGCATGCCACTCCGACGTGGCGCTCTACAAGGAGTTCGCGGAGGGGCAGCCGGGGTCGTTCGCGCCGCCGTTCGTGCTGGGCCACGAGGCGTCCGGCTGGATCGAGGAGCTGGGTCCGGGCGTCACCGGGTTCTCGAAGGGTGACGCCTACCTCGTCTACGGCCCGAACGGGTGCGGGCACTGCAGGGCCTGCTCACGCGGGCAGGACACCTACTGCGAGAACGCGGCGTCCATGCCCTGGGCGGCGACGGGGATCGGCCGCGACGGCGGCATGGCGGAGTACATGGTGACGCCCGCGCGGAACCTCGTGCCGCTGGGCGACGCCGACCCGGTCGCGGCCGCTCCCCTGGCCGACGCCGGCCTCACCCCGTACCACGCGATCAAGCTGTCGCTGCCCAAGCTGGCGGGCGGCGGAAAGTTCGCGCTGGTCGTGGGCCTGGGCGGGCTGGGTCAGGTGGCCGTGCAGATCCTGACGGCACTGACCGGCGCCACCGTGATCGCCACCGACATGAAGCAGGACGCCATGGACCGCGCCGCCGCCAACGGCGCCGTCACCGTGCCGGGCGGGCCGGACCAGGTGGCGGCGATCCGCGAGCTCACGGGCGGACGCGGCGTCGACGCGGCCTTCGACCTGGTGGGGGCGGCGCCCACGATCAGGACGGCGCAGGCATGCCTGGCCCAGCAGGGACGGCTCACCGTGGTCGGCATCGCGGGCGGCGTGACCGAGTGGAGCTTCTTCACCAACCCGTACGAGGCCGAGCTCACCAACACCTACTGGGGCACCGTCGAGGAGCTCTACGAGGTGGTCGCGATGTACCGGGCGGGGCAGATCGTGCCCGACGTCGAGCGGTACACCCTCGACCGGTTCGACGAGGCGTACCGCAAGCTGGAGTCGGGTCAGCTCTCCGGCCGCGCCGTCATCGTGCCGCACGCCTGAGCGGGCGCGGGCGGCCGTCCGGGCCGCCCGCCGTCCGGCGTCAGCTTCCCGAGCCGCCGCGGCGCCAGCGGATGCCGGCCTCGATGAAGTCGTCGATGGCGCCGTCGAACACGGCCTGCGGGTTGCCCGACTCGTGCTCGGTGCGCAGGTCCTTGACCATCTGGTACGGCTGCAGCACGTAGGACCGCATCTGGTCGCCCCAGCTGGCCTTGATGTCGCCGGCCATCTCCTTCTTCTTCGCGGCCTCCTCCGCCTTGCGGAGCAGCAGCAGGCGCGACTGGAGCACGCGGTAGGCGGCGGCGCGGTTCTGGATCTGGGACTTCTCGTTCTGCATCGCGACGACGACGCCGGTGGGGATGTGCGTCATGCGGACCGCGGAGTCCGTGGTGTTGACGGACTGACCGCCCGGGCCCGACGAGCGGTACACGTCGATCTTGAGCTCGGAGTCCGGGATGTCGATGTGGTCGGTCTGCTCGATGAGCGGGATCACCTCGACGGCGGCGAACGACGTCTGCCGGCGGCCCTGGTTGTCGAACGGCGAGATGCGCACCAGCCGGTGCGTGCCGGCCTCGACGGACAGGTTGCCGAACGCGTAGGGCACGTTGACCTCGAAGGTCGCGGACTTGAGGCCCGCCTCCTCGGCGTAGGACGTGTCGCCCACCTTGGTGGGGTAGCCGTGCCGCTCGGCCCAGCGCAGGTACATGCGCATCAGCATCTCGGCGAAGTCGGCGGCGTCCACGCCGCCGGCCCCCGCGCGGATCGTCACGACGGCCTCGCGGGAGTCGTACTCACCGTTCAGCAGGGTCCGAACCTCGAGCGCCGCGAGGTCCTTGCGGATCTTGGCGACCTCCTCCTCGGCCTCGGTGAGCGAGTCGGCGTCGTCCATCTCCTGGCCGAGCTCCACGAGCGTCTCGACGTCGTCGATGCGCGCGCCGAGCTTCTCGACGCGGCTCAGCTCGGCCTGGGCCGCCGACAGCGCGGAGGTGACCTTCTGGCCCTCCTCCGGGTCGTCCCACAGGTTGGGCGCCGACGCCTGCTCCGACAGCTCGGCGATCTTCGCCTCGAGCGCGGTGGGGTCGCTCACGGCCTCGATGGACTCGAGGGTCGTGCGGAGCGCCTTGATCTCAGCGGGAAAGTCGTTGGTGGCCACGATGTTCAAGGTTACCCGCGCATCCCGGTGCCCGACGCCGGAAAATCTCGCACCGCCCCCCGTCCGGCTCAGCGAGCTCCCGGTTCGGGCAGCTCACGGCCGAACATCTGCGCGGTCGCACGGGCGCTGGGCGTCCCCGCGTCGGGGTCCGCACCGTGCTCGACCAGCACCCGGATCACGTCGGCCTCGTTCTTGAAGACGGCGCCCGCGAGCGGAGCCTGGTTGTTGCCGTTGAGCCGGTTCACGTCCGCGCCGCGCTCGGCGAGGCCCGCCGTGAGGCTCGCGTGCCCGTGGTAGGCGGCGAGCATCAGGAGCGTGTTGCCGGCGTCGTCGGCCAGCTCGACCGGCAGGCCGGCGTCCACCAGGTCGAGCAGCACGTCCGCACCCTGGCGGGCGAGGTCGAGGACCTGCTCGGGCTCGAGGCGGGTGCCGCCTGGCTGGTCACCGCTCTGGTCGCTCGTGCCGTGCTGCTCGCTCATGGGCACAACCTAACCCGGCCCAGGCCGGCCGATCGGTTCACCAGGCCCGGGCCGTCGACGACGCCGACAGACCGATCCCGCCGCCGAACGCGTCGGTGAACCAGTGCAGCAGCGGCGGGCGGGACACGGCCGCGAGCGTCACCCGCGCGGACCGCCCGTCCGGCGACGACGCCCCGGTCACCACCACGGGCAGGCCGGGCGGGTGCGCGGCGAGGTAGCGCTCGACGGCGGCGCGCACGCCGGCGTCGGACAGAGCGAGCGGGGCGCCGTCGGCGGGCGCGCCCATGCCCGCGTAGAAGGCGTCCGGCGACATGGCGTCCGCCGCGTCGGCCGCGGCGAGGTCCGCGACGTCGTAGAGGGCCTTGCGGTCCAGGTGCACCGCGCTCGCCGAGGCGACCACCGCGACCAGCATCAGCGCGAACGCGACGAAGGCCGAGGTGAGCAGCATGATGCGGCCGCCCTCGCGGTCCTCGGGGTCGCGTCGGCGTGCGTCGGTGCGAGCGGCGGGCGTCATCCGCCCATTGTTCGCCGGTGGTGCGGACCCGGCTCGGCATGGCTGTGGAAAAGTCTCGGAGCGGTGGTTCGCCGCCCTGGTCATCTCCCAGGACGGAACCTAATCGTTTAGATTCGCCCGATCTTCGAAAACGTTTAGCGAAACCCTTGACACCTGGTGGGAGGCATAGAAATCCTTTTCCATGTCCCGACGGGCCAACGACGGCACGTCCTGAACGAAGGGGATCAACGATGATGACCCGAACGCTCACCCCACCGCGACACCGGCGCACGCTGCGCGCGGTCTCGCTCGCCACGCTGGCGGCGGTGGTGCTCAGCACCGGAGTGGCCGTCACCTCGGCCCAGGCCGCCGGCAGCACCCTGCAGGCCGCCGCCGCGGAGTCCGGCCGGTACTTCGGCACGGCGATCGCGGCGAACAAGCTCTCCGAGACCGCGTACACCACCATCGCGAACCGCGAGTTCAACATGGTCACCGCCGAGAACGAGATGAAGCTGGACGCGACCGAGCCGAACCAGAACCAGTTCACCTTCACCAACGGCGACCGCATCGTGAGCTGGGCGCGGAGCAACGGGAAGCAGGTCCGGGGGCACACGCTGGCCTGGCACTCGCAGCAGCCGGGCTGGATGCAGAACATGAGCGGCTCCGCCCTGCGGTCCGCGATGCTCAACCACGTCACCCAGGTGGCCACCCACTACCGCGGCCAGATCCACTCCTGGGACGTGGTGAACGAGGCGTTCCAGGACGGCTCGTCCGGCGCCCGCCGCGACTCGAACCTGCAGCGCACCGGCAACGACTGGATCGAGGCGGCGTTCCGCGCCGCCCGGGCCGCCGACCCGGGCGCCAAGCTCTGCTACAACGACTACAACACCGACGACTGGTCGCACGCAAAGACGCAGGCCGTCTACAACCTCGTGCGCGACTTCAAGTCCCGCGGGGTGCCCATCGACTGCGTGGGCTTCCAGTCGCACTTCAACGCGCAGAGCCCCGTGCCGAGCAACTACCAGACCACGCTGTCGAGCTTCGCGGCGCTGGGCGTCGACGTGCAGATCACCGAGCTCGACATCGAGGGCTCCGGCTCGGCGCAGGCCGACAACTACGGCAGGGTCGTCCAGGCGTGCCTCGCCGTGTCCCGCTGTACCGGCATCTCGGTGTGGGGTGTCCGGGACACGGACTCGTGGCGCGCCGGCGGCACCCCGCTGCTCTTCGACGGGAACGGCAACAAGAAGGCCGCCTACACCTCCACGCTCAACGCGTTGAACGGCGGCACCACCACCCCGCCGCCCACCGGCGGCTGCACGGTGTCGGTCACCCGAGGGCAGGAGTGGTCCGACCGATTCAACGTGTCGCTCGCGGTCTCGGGCAGCTCGACCTGGCGCGTCTCGATCCAGCTCCAGGGCAGCCAGAGCCTGCAGAACTCCTGGAACGCCACGGTCTCCGGGAGCACCGGCACGCTGACGGCCACGCCGAACGGGGCCGGCAACAACTTCGGCATCACGCTCTACAAGAACGGGAACACCACCCTGCCCACGGCGACCTGCTCGACCAGCTGACGGGCTGACCTGGCCGGCCGCCGGCCGCGAGGCCGCTCGGCCGGGCAGGACGACGGCGGTCCGCACCCCACGGAGGGTGCGGACCGTCGTGCCCGAGCCCCTGTCGGGCACTCCTCAGGGCCGGACCGCCGCGTACTCGTCGACCGTCCCCGTGCGCGCCGCCTCCACCGGGACGGACAGCGGCACCCAGCCGCGCACGGCGTCGGGCAGCAGGGGCAAGGGCACCTCGACGCGGACGACGGCGGCCACGGCACCACCCGGCGTCAGGCACGGGGACTGCGAGCACTCCAGCGTCAGCGCGCCCTCGTCGCCGGCGAAGCCCTGATCCGTCAGGGCGAGCCGCACCGCGGCGTCGGCCCGGGTGGTCCCGACGGCGGCCGACTCGGCCGTGACCATCGCGCGGACCGCGCTCGTCGCCGCGCCCTCGGCCGCGAACGCGCCGGCCTGCACGCGGCCGAGCGTGACCACGAGGTAGACCAGCGGGACCAGGAGGATCAGCGCGACGCCGAGGAACTCGACCATCGCGGAGCCCACCTCGCGGCCGCGGTCCTCCCGGCTCGGGTCCGCACGGCTCGGGCCCTCGGTGCTCCGGCTCCCGGCCTTCCTGCCCCGGAGCACCACCACCGCACCGGGAGACGTAACGGAGAGGGAGCACTGCTCGCCCAGCGTTACCTCCCCCGCTGCGCAACCAGTCCCCCGCACCCCCCGCTGCGACCCGCTCATCGCTCCGCCAACGCGTGACCGCGCACCGTGAGCGTCCCGCCGGGACCGAGCAGGCCGACCACGGGCAGCGGCGTCCGCACCGTCACCTCGGTCACCTCGATCCCGTCGCGCGACGTGCTGCCAGCGGTGACGTCGCGGGCGTAGTCGCCGGTCAGGGCTCCCGCCAGGAGTACGCGCGTGCGCGCGACGCCGTCGGCCGGGTTCCGGTCCGCGCGGGCCGCCACGCGGGCGCCCTCGGCGGCCGCGTCGATCGCGAGCGAACGCACGTGGACGGCGAGCGCCACCTGGACCACCCCGAGCAGGAGGGCCAGGACCAGCACCGACACCAGCAGGAACTCGACCGCCGCGGAGCCGTGCTCCCGCCGGCCCGTGCTCACCCCTGGCCCGTGACGCTGCTGATCGCCTGGCGGAACGCGTCCTCGAGCAGCGGGCCCGCCACGGCCCAGAGCGCCACGACCAGTCCTGCGGTCATCAGGGTGACGAGCACCCAGCCCGGCACGTCGCCCCGCTCGGCCTCGGCGGTCTCGGCGGTCTCGGTCATGTTCCTGGTCCCTCGGTCGTCGCGCACAGCGGTTCCTTTCGTCGGCAGACTCCCTGGCGGAGTCATGTCAGAGCCCGATCCGGAGGGTGGCCAGGCTGGGGAAAACAGCGAAGACGACGGTGACCGGCAGCACGAGGAACACGACCGGCACCATCATCAGGATCTCCTTGCGGCCGCCCGCCTCCAGGAGGGAGCGGCGGCCCGCCTCTCGGACGTCGCGCGCCTGGGCGCGCAGCACGTCCGCGAGCGGGGTGCCGCGTTCCAGCGCGACGACCACCCCCTCGGCGAACCGGGACAGGGGTGGCAGCCCGGAGCGGTCCGCGAGCGCGGTGAGGGCGGCCGTCACAGGTGCGCCCGCGCGGACCGCGGCGACCATGCGCCGGATCTCGCCCGCCAGCTCACCCCGCGCCGTCGACGCCACCCGTTCGAGCGCGGCGGGCGGGCTCTCCCCCGCCGCCACGGCGAGCGCGAGCAGCTCCGCGATGGTCGGCAGCTCGGCGAGCAGCCGCTCCTCGCGTCGCCGCACCCGCAGCGTGAGGGCCTGGTCGCACGCCACGTAGCCGCACCCGCCCGCGACGGCGACGAGCACCACCAGCGGGACGGCCGCCGCGCCGCGCGTCGCCGCGAGCACCAGCGCGAGGCCGAGGCCCGCCGCGAGCCCGCCCACCGTCCAGACCACCTGGCGGGCCCGGAAGTGGTCGACCGTCTCCGCGGACCCGGCGCGGTCGAGCCGGCGGCGGATCTCCTCGCGGGGTGCGCCGAACCGCTCGAGGCGCGCGCCGATGTCGTGCAGACCGAGGAGGCGGACCACCGCCGAGGTGCGGCTGGCCTCGCGCAGGAGCGTCGAGGTCGCGTCGCGCGGGCGCAGGTAGGGGGCGAGCCGCTCGTCGAGGCTGACGGCCCGCGCCCGCAGGCGGGACAGCACGACCAGCACCCCCGTCGCGACGCCGAGCCCCACGAGCGCCCCGGCCGCCCAGGCGGTCACCGGAGCACCCGGCGCTCGGCGGGCAGGCGCCCGATCCGCAGCATCAGCCGGTAGGCGACCAGGGCGCAGAGGCCACCGGTGACGAGCACCGTGACGCCCGCCGGCGAGTCGTAGGCACGCGCCGTCTCCGGCCGGGTGGAGAGCAGGGCGAGGACGACCCACGGCCCGGCGACCGCCACCCGCGCTCCGTTGACGGTCCAGCTCTGCCGCGCCTCGAGCTCGCCCCGGGTGGCGGCGTCCTCGCGGAGAAAGCCGCTCAGGGTCCGCAGCAGCCGGCCCAGGTCCTGGCCGCCGACCTCCCGGGTGAGGCGCAGGGCCTCCACGATGCGGTCGGCCACCGGGTCGGCGAGGCGCTCCTTGAGCGCGTCCAGGGCGTCGCCGAACCGGCCGCCAGCCCGGTAGTCCTGGGCGAAGCGGCCGAAGGGTTCGCGCAGCTCGACCGGACCACGGTGCGCGAGCTGGGCCACGGCCTCGGGCAGCGACAGCCCGGCGCGCACGCCGGAGGCGAGGTGGTCCACGACCTCGGGCCACACCTCCCGCAGCGCCCGACGGCGGTGGCGCGCCCGCGCACGGACCAGCACCACCGGGCCGGGCGCGGCGAGCAGCGCGAAGCAGGCCGCGATCGCCGGCGAGCGGGTCAGGGCGAGCGCCACGAGCAGGGTCACGACGCCGAGCGCCACGCACGAGCCCACGAGCATCGCGGGGGTCACGGAGGGCGCCCCGGCCTGGGTCAGCAGGTCCCGGGTGCGCATCTGCCAGGTCACGCGGCCCGCGGGGCGTGGCGTCGGGGCCCAGAGCGACCACCAGACGCAAAACAGCCCGGCACCCAGGAGCAGGCCCACCACCACGCCCATCAGCGGGTCGCCCAGGGGCTCGCGCCGGCCCGGGCACCCGCACGACCGCCCACCGCCGCACGCGCACCCACTCCTCCCACGCCGACCCACGGACCGGCGACGGCACCGCGCGCGGAGCGTGTCCCCGGCAGGGGCGCGTCCGGCGCCAGCGCCCGCGGGTCGGCGAGCAGCGCCCGGACGTCGAACCCGGCGCGCTCGAACCGGTCCTCGCCGGGCGGCATGCCGTCGCCGCGGCGCAGGTCGCCGTCGGCGTCCCGGTCGAAGATCCCGGCGGTCTCGATGCGCCCCTCCTCGACGCGTCCGGTCACCGCCACGATCTCGCGGACCTGGCGGCGCACCACGCCGTCGGCCGCCCGGGTCAGGCCGAGGTGCACCACGAGGTCCACGGCGGAGGCGACGGTGGGCACCACGAACCGGTCGGACACGTTCTCGCCCGCGAGCAGCGGGAGCGTGGTCATCTTCGCGACGGCCTCCCGCGCCGTGTTGGCGTGCAGCGTGCACATGCCGGGCACCCCGCTGTTGAGGGCGATCAGCAGGTCGAACGCCTCCGCCTCCCGGACCTCGCCGATCACCAGCCGGTCCGGGCGCATCCGCAGGGCCTCCTTGACCAGGCGCCGCAGGGGCACCTCGCCGGTGCCCTCGAGGTTGGCCGGGCGGGTCTGCAGCGCCACGTGGTCGCGGACGGGGAGCCGCAGCTCCCAGACCTCCTCGGCCGAGATGACCCGCTCGGAGCCCGGGATCGAGCCCGCCAGCGCATTGAGCATCGTGGTCTTGCCCGCCTGGGTCTGGCCCGACACGAGCACGTTCAGCCCGGCCCGCACGGCGGCGTCGAGGAAGGTCGCGGCCGGGGCCGTGAGCGAGCCGAGCCGCACCATGTCCGCCAGCGAACGGGCCCGCACCACGTGCTTGCGGATGTTCACGGCCCAGGCCGCGCGCGTGATGTCGGGGATGACGACGTGCAGGCGCTCCCCGCCCGGCAGCCGGGCATCCACGAACGGGCTGGACAGGTCGAGACGCCGCCCGGACGTCTTGAGCATCCGCTCCACGAGGTCGCGCACCTGCTCGTCGGTCAGCACCGTGCTGGTCAGCTCGGACACTCCGCGCCGCGCGACGTAGACATGGGTCGGGGCGTTGAGCCAGACCTCCTCGATCTCGGGGTCGTCGAGGTAGGGCTGCAACGGCCCGAACCCACCCACGGCGTCGGTCACCGTGCGGGCCGCCGCGTCGGGATCGTCGAGCGGCGGCACCACGCCGACGCTCGCCCGTGTCGCGTAGTCGCCCACCGCGTCCGTGACGAGGCTCGACAGCCCCTCCCGATCACCGATCGGGTCCAAACCCCTGCGCCGCACCAGCTCGCGTACCTCGTGCTCGAGGATCCGCGCCCCCTCATCGCCCATGACCGGCAACGCTAGATCCAAACGTTCATCTCCGCAGGCCACCCTGTGGATAACTTTCCCCAGAAGCCGGAGTTATCCACCTAATCCACAGAGTTGTCCACAAAGGTGCAGGTAGAGCGGGTTGTCTGGGATGCCCGGAGATGAACCCGCGGTGGACGGGCGGTGGATATCGTCTAGCCCATGAACGCCCATCCTTCATCCGGCAGCGACTCCGAGCACGACTCCGGCAGCAACTACCCCGGCCGCGGCACGGACCGCTGGCAGGCCACCGCGAGCGCCGCCGGGCTGCTGGCCGACGACGGCAGCGTCGCCGTCACGATCTTCGCCGAGATGTCGGCCCTGGCCGTCCGCACGGGTGCGATCAACCTCGGCCAGGGGTTCCCCGACGTCGACGGCCCCGAGTACGTCAAGCAGGCGGCGATCAAGGCGATCGAGGCGGGTCGCAACCAGTACGCCCCCGGCGACGGCGTGCCGGAGCTGCGTCAGGCCGTCGCCGAGCACCAGAAGCGGCACTACGGGCTGGACGTCGATCCCGACACCGAGGTGCTGGTCACCACGGGTGCCACCGAGGCACTGACGGCCTCCGTCCTGGCCCTGACCCGGCCGGGCGACGAGGTGCTGACGCTCGAGCCGTTCTACGACTCGCACGCGGCGGCGATCGGCATGTCGGGCGCCACGCACGTGACCGTCCCGCTGGTCCCGGGGCCGGCGGGTTTCCGGCTCGACGTCGACGCCCTGCGGGCGGCGGCCACCGACCGCCTGCGGATGATCCTGCTCAACTCCCCGCACAACCCGACCGGGACGGTGCTCACGCGGGACGAGCTGGCCGCCGTCGCCGCGGTCGCCCGGGAGCGCGGCGCGATCGTGGTGACCGACGAGGTCTACGAGCACCTGACGTTCGGCGCGGAGCACGTGCCGATCGCGACGCTGCCGGGGATGACCGAGCGGACGCTGACCATCTCGTCGTCGGGCAAGACGTTCTCGTTCACCGGCTGGAAGGTGGGCTGGGTACACGGGCCGGCCGACCTGGTCACGGCGGTGCGGACGGTCAAGCAGTACCTGACGTACACCTCGGGTGCGCCCTTCCAGCCCGCCATCGCGCAGGCCCTGGCCGACGACGACGCGCCGCGCGCGCTGGCCGCCTCGCTGGCCGGCCGCCGGGACCTCCTGTGCGCGGGTCTGGAGGCCGCCGGCTTCGTGGTGACGCGCCCGGCCGGCACGTACTTCGTGATGGCCGACGCGTCCGCCGTGCTCGCGCGGCTCGGCCTGCGCGACGGCGTCGAGCTGTGCCGCCGCCTGCCCGAGCTGGCGGGGGTCGTGGCGATCCCGGCGTCGGCGTTCTGCCGCGCGGGCTCCCCGACGGCGCGGGCCCTGGCCAACCATGTGCGGTTCACCTTCGTGAAGCGCGAGGAGGTGCTGCGCGAGGCGGCGACGCGCCTCGCGGGCCTGGGGATCCCCCTCAGCTAGCCCGTGACCAGCGAGATCGCCACGGCCAACATGATCAGCGCGATCACGCCGTCGAGCACGCGCCATGCGTTCGGGCGCCGCAGCACGGGCGCGAGCAGCCGAGCGCCGTAGCCGAGGGCGGCGAACCAGGCGACGCTGGAGACCATCGCCCCCGCGGTGAACCACCAGCGGGTGTCGCCGTAGGTGGCGGCGACCGAACCCTGCAGCACCACGGTGTCGAGGTACACGTGCGGGTTGAGCCAGGTGAGCGCCAGCGCCGTGAGGACGACCGGCTTGAGGCGCCGGCCGGGACTGTCGCCGAGGGCGCCGTCGTCCGCGGCGGCGAGCGTCGTGTCGCCCTTGACCGCGCGCCAGGCCGCCATGGCCCCGTACCCGAGCACGACGGCGGCACCCAGCCAGCGCACCACCACCACGGCGTCGGGCCAGCGCTCGACCAGCGGCCCGAACCCGGCGGCGCCGGCCGCGTAGAGCGCGACGTCGGAGGCCGCGCAGATCGCCGCCACGACGCCCACGTGCTCACGGCGCAGCCCCTGACGCAGCACGAAGGCGTTCTGGGCTCCGATGGCGACGATGAGCGAGAGGCCGAATCCGAGTCCGGCGAGCAGGGCGAGCATGTCTCCACGCTAGGCAGCGGAACCACCTGAAGGCCAGTTCATGTTTCTCAGCCCGCATAAGCAGAACTGAAGATGCGCCAGACTGGCTCCATGCGATGGGACTCCCGCCAGCTCGAGGCGCTGGCCGCCGTGGTCGCCGAGGGCTCGTTCGACGCCGCGGCGCGCGCCCTGCACGTGACGCCCTCGGCGGTGAGCCAGCGCATCCGCGCGTTGGAGAACGCGGCGGGCAGCGTGCTCGTGCGGCGCGCCCGGCCGGTCGTCGCCACGCCGTCGGGCCAGGCGCTGCTGCGCCTCGCCCGGCAGACCGAGCTGCTCGGCGCGGAGGTCGCCGCGGAGCTGGGCGCGCACGGTACCGACGACCCGCCCGACGACGCCGACAGCGGCGCGCCGGACCGCCTGGTCACCGTGCCGCTGGCGGTCAGCGCCGACTCCCTGGCCACGTGGGTGCTGCCCGCCCTCGCCCAGGTCGAGGGCATCACCTTCGACCTGCACCGGGCCGACGACAGCCGCACCGCCGACCTGCTGCGCGAGGGCGTGGTCATGGCGGCGGTCACCTCGCAGACCGCGCAGGTGCAGGGCTGCCGCAGCACCCCGCTCGGGATCATGCGCTACCGCCCGGCCTGCACGCGCACCTTCGCGGAGCGCTGGTTCCCCCAGGGCCCGACGCCGGAGGCCCTCGCCGCCGCGCCCGTCGTCGTCTTCGACCGGACCGACGACCTGCAGGACGTCTACCTGCGCGCCCGCGCGCCGCACGCGCGGCCGCCGCGATTCCACGTGCCGAGCACCGTCGAGTACGAGGAGACCATCCGCCTCGGGCTGGGCTGGGGCATGCTCCTGGAGCAGCCGGCGATCGGCGGCCTGCACACCGGTACCGGCGGCGGCATCACGCTGCTGGAGCCCGGCTACGTCCTGGACATCCCGCTCCACCTGCAGCAGTGGAAGCTGCGTTCGGCCGTGCTGGACCGGGTCACGGCAGCCCTGCGAAAAGAAGCGACACGCAAGCTCCTGCCGGCGTGAAATCTGGACGTACCCCCATCATTAGCCCCCTTCCAGTCCTTCCGCACTTCCGAATCATGAACCGGACATGCTCTGTCCGACTTCCTACGGTTCAGGCATGCTCTCAGCGCTCGCCGGGATGGCCTTCGGCCTCTCCCTCATCGTCGCCGTCGGTGCGCAGAACATCTTCGTCCTCCGCCAGGGCCTGCGGCGCGAGCACGTGGGTCTCGTCGCGGGCATCTGCGCCGTCAGCGACTTCGTGCTCATCTCGGCCGGGGTCGGCGGGCTCGGGACCCTGATCCAGAGCGCGCCCATGGTGGTCGAGATCGCGCGGTGGGCGGGCGCCGTCGTCGTGCTGGTCTACGGGGGCATGGCCGCCCGCCGCGCCTGGAAGGGCCAGCAGGTCGTCATGGGGCGGCACAGCATGACGTCGCGGACCGTGGGCGCCGCCGTCGCCACCACCCTCGCGCTGACCTGGCTCAACCCCCACGTCTACCTCGACACCGTGGTGCTCGTGGGCGGCCTGGCGGCGACGCACGGCGACGACCGGTGGTGGTTCGGGTTCGGCGCCTGCCTGGCGAGCACCGCGTGGTTCGTCGCGCTGGGCTACGGGGCCCGCTACCTCGCGCCGCTGCTGGAGAAGCCCGGCGCCTGGCGCGTGCTGGACAGCGTGGTCGCGCTGACCATGGTGGTCGTCGCGGCCACGCTCGTCCTGGGCGCCTGAGCCCAGGACGAGCGTCCGGCCGACCCGTCAGGCGCAGACGCCGTCGAGCAGTACCTCGGGGCTCGGGCTCGGCTTCGGCGTGGCCGGCTCGGACGCGGTGCCGTCAGCCTCGCCGGTGTCACCGGTCTCGGCGTCGCCACCCTCCGTACCCTCAGCGTCTCCACCGGCGTCCGCGCCCTCCTCGGCCTCGCCACCGGCGTCACCGGCCGTGTCGCCCTCCTGGGCCTCGCCGCTGGGGCTGCCCGAGGCGGCCGGCTCCGGCGTGTCCAGCACGACCTCCTCCGGCGGCTGGTCGGCGGCGATGCGAGCGAAGATCTCCGCGGCCTCCGGCCCCCAGCCGAGCCCGCCGACGCCGCCCTCGGTGGTGTCGTAGACCGGGATCTTGGTCATCACGATGTTGCGCTTCTCGATCTCGCGCAGCGACCACGCGAGACCGGCCACGCTGCCCGGGTTGGCGATCGCCGGGTCGGCGCTCAGCGAGCCGAGGGCGGCATTGATCAGGCGGAACGTCTTGGTCGGGTCCGCGAGCGTCTCGGCGGACAGGATCTGCCGCATCGTCGCGTTGATGAACGCCTGCTGACGCTCGATGCGCGTCAGGTCGCTGCCCATCTCGAGCCCCATGCCCGTGCCCTTGCGCACGCGCAGGAACTGGATCGCCGTCTTGCCGTCGAGCAGGTTCTCGCCCGCGGGCAGGTCGATGCGGGCGGACTTCGGGTTGCCGTGCAGCGCCTCGGGCAGGCACATCTTGACGCCGCCGATCGCGTCGACCACATCGATCACGCCGTTCATCTTGACCACCGCGTGGTTGGTCACCGTCACGCCCGTGATCGCGTTGACGGTGTTGATGGTGCACGCGGCGGCGTACTTCATGTCCGTGCCGCCGCTGCCGACGGTGAACGAGGCGTTGAACTTGTCCCGGTACGGCTGCGACTGGCTGCCGTCGGGGAGCTTGCAGGACGGGATGTCGACGAACGTGTCGCGGGGCAGCGACACGACCTCCATCCACTGCCGGTCCGCCGAGATGTGCACCAGCATCGTGGTGTCCGAGCGCATGCCGGAGACCGTGCCGCCGATGTCGGCGTTCGTCCCGTCCCGGATGTCCGTGCCCATGAGGAGCAGGTTGACGGCCTGGTCCTTGAACGGGTCGGACGGGTCCTTCGGCTCGACCACCTCGGTCACCAGGCCGTCGAGGTCCTGGACCTCGATCTGCGAGATCGCGTTGTGGTACGCCGTCGCGGCCGCCGCGGAACCGAAGGCCATCACCCCGACCAGGCCCATCGTGACGCTGCGGAACACGAGCGCCTTGCGCCAGCTGCGCACGTGGCGCGGCTGACGTTCACCCGTGCGCGCATGTCGGGGAACCCCGGGAATTATCTCGCCGACAGGTCGCACTGCCGTCCAGAAGTCACTCGCCACGCATCGGAGACTAGGGCCTCAGTGCAACAATCGTGTAAATAAGTCGCGCCGTTCCCAGGCAGCATCCAGGCCGCGCCAGGGATCCGGCCCGCGGTCAGTCCGCGCAGACGCCCGGCAGCAGCGAGGGCGAGGGCGACGGGCTGAGGGTGTCCGACGGCGTGGTCGCGCCGCCCGTCGCCTCGTCGGTGGCCTCGTCCGAGGCGCCGTCCGACGGCTTGTCCGACGCCCCGCCGGCCACGGGCGCCGCGCTCTCGTGGCCGGGCGGCGGGTCGTCGGCCGCGAGGCGCTCCCAGATCGCCGTGGCGTCCTCGGTCCAGACCACCCGGTTGGGATCCGTCGGCGCGGCCACCACCGGCAGCTCGGTGAACACGATCTCGGCCGGGTCGATGTCGCGGATGCTGAACGCCAGGCCCGCGAGCGCCGCCGGGTCGGCCAGGCCGGGGTCGGCCGAGATGGCGCGCAGCACCGCCTCGATGGTGCGGTACAGCTTCGGCGAGTTGGTCACGATGTTCTGGGCCAGGATCTGGCGCACCAGCGCGTCGACGAACGCCTGCTGGCGGTCGATGCGGGTCAGGTCGCTGCCCTGCTCCAGGCCCAGGCCGGTGCCGTGCCGTGCCCGGAGGAACCCGATCGCCTGGCGGCCGTCGAGGGTCTGCTCGCCGGCGGGCAGCTCGAACCGGCCGTACGCGGGATTCTGGACGAGCGGCTCGGGCAGGCACATGCGCACGCCGCCGAGGGCCTCGACGACGTCGACCACGCCGTCCATCTTCACCACCATGTGGTTGGTGACGGGCACGCCCGTGAGGGTCTGCACGGTCGAGATGGTGCAGGCGGCGGCATGGGTGAGGTCCTCGGCCGCACCGCCGCCGATGGTGAACGCGCTGTTGAACATGCCGTACGTGGCGCCGGACTCCGTGCCGTCGGGGAGCTTGCACGACGGGATGTCGACCAGCGAGTCGCGCGGGATCGAGACCACCTCGATGCGGGACCGGTCGCCGGAGATGTGCACCAGCATGGTGGTGTCCGACCGCATGCCGCCGTCGCCCGCGCCGGCGATCTCGGTGTTCTCGCCGCCGCGCAGGTCGGTCCCCAGCACGAGGATGTTCAGGCTGCGGCCGGTGAACGGGTCGTCGGGGTCCACGGACGGTGTGGGCCCCTTGACGAGACCCGAGACGTCGCTGACGCCGATCTGCTGCTTGAAGTCGAGATAGGCGGCCGCGCCACCCGCGACCACGAGGGCGAGCGCGCCGACGACGACGAGCGCCGCGGCGCGCGCGACGCGATGACTGCGCTGGTGACGGAGGTGCCGGGGCACATACGGAGCATAAGCACGTACCCCGGCACGAGGCCTGTTAAGTCACCCGGAGATCACCTGACCGCGGCGGCGCCGAGGTCCGGGTTGTCCGAGAAGAACCCGTCCAGTCCCGCGTCCAGGAAGACGCGGATCTCGCCGACGAGGTCGCCGATCCCGTTCGGGTCGGCCGACGAGCGGAACTCCGCCGGCAGGAACTGGTTCTCCCGGCGGAAGGTCCAGGTGTGCACCTCGAGACTCGCGCGGTGCGCGTCGCGGATCACGCTGCTCGGCGCGCCGAGTGTGCCGTCAGCCGTGCGCGGGATCAGCACGTTCTTCTCGGCGCCGATCCCGTCGGCGTACGTCGCGATCTCGCGGAGCCCCTGCCGGGTGACGAGGTCCGCGTAGGTGCGCGGGTCGCCGTCGGCCACCAGGTCGTAGGGCGCGCCGCTGCTGCTGACGAGCTGGCCGAGCGGCACGTCGGTGAGCTCGTCGAGCTCCTGCAGGTTGCCGACCTCGAAGGACTGCACGATCACCGGCGCGTCCTCGTCGTCGAACCCGTTGCGGCGCAGCTCGGCCACCAGCGGCTCCTCCAGGGACAGGCCCACCGAGTCGAAGTAGGTGGGGTGCTTGGTCTCCGGGTAGACGCCGACGGGCGCGCCGTCGCACGTGCGGCTGTTGCGGGCCAGGTCGAGCACCTCGTCGAGCGTCGGGACCAGGTACAGCCCGTCGAACGCGGTGTTCTGCGGCCGGACCTGCGGCAGGCGCTCCTTGACGCGCAGGGTGCGCAGCTCGGCGAGCGTGAAGTCCTCGGTGAACCAGCCGGTGATCCGGGTGCCGTCGATCGTCTTGGTGGTGCGGCGGCCGGCGAACTCGGTGTGGGCGGCGACGTCGGTGGTGCCGCTGATCTCGTTCTCGTGCCGGGCGACCAGCACGCCGTCCTTCGTGGAGACCACGTCGGGCTCGATGTAGTCGGCGCACTGGTTGATGGCGGTCTCGTAGGCGGCGAGGGTGTGCTCCGGCCGGTAGCCGGAGGCGCCGCGGTGCCCGACGACGGTGACGCCGTCGTCCGTGACGCGCTCCTTGCGCAGGTCCACCAGGGCCATCTCGGTGTCGTCCGGAGTGCCGGTGACCCGCGCGTCGTTGCCCGGGTAGTTGTTGTCGTTGCCGATCAGCAGCGTGTCACGGTCCACGAACAGGACGGTCTCGAAGGACTGCACAGGCAGGGCGAACGTCTCGCCCAGGCCGTAGCCCTCCCCCGCGTCGATGCCGCGCGGGTTGTCGATCCGCAAGGCGTCGACCACGAGCTCCTTGCGCACGAACCCGTCGCGGTCCTTCGTGCCCAGGTCGATCTCGTAGACGCGCTTGGTGACCGCCTGGTCGCCCTCGAAGTCGTCGCGCTCGATGAGCAGCATCGTGTCGCGTCCGGTCGAGTACGCGTCGCCGATCACGTCGGCGGGCTGGTCGGTCTGGTAGGCCCAGCGCTTGCCCGTGTACTCGCCGCGGCGGGTGTCGAACTGGTAGATCCAGCGGCGACGCGGGTCGGCGTCGTTGGCCAGCGCGCCCTCGACCACCGGGTAGAGGTAGCGGCCGATGCCCGCCATGGCCTCGAAGCCGCGGCTGCTGCCCACGTTGGGCGTCTCGCCGGGCTCCAGGTACGGGTTGCCGGGCGACTTGCCGTCCGGGAACTCGTACGGGGCCTCCAGCAGGGTGCCGTCGGCGTCGAAGTGGAGCAGGAACGGGCCGAACTCCTCGCCCACCCACAGCGTGCCGTCGGCGGCGCGAACCAGGGACTCGATGTCGAAGTCGGCGCCCGTGAGCAGCCGGTCGGTGGTGTCCTCGTTGACGATGTCGAAGTCGAGCACGTCGTTGCGGTCGTTGTACTCGATGAAGTCGAGCACCTCGATCTCGCCGTCGCCCGAGCCGCGGCGGTTCGTGTCCCACTGCGGGCGCACCAGGTAGTTGCGCAGCAGGAAGTCGGCGGAGTTGCCCTTGGCGCCGAAGCCGTTGTCGGGCTGGGCCCAGAACGTGCCGTCGTGGTTGTCGACCATCGCGGAGAAGCCGGGGATCACCTGGCCGTCCCAGGGTCCCTGCCGTCCGTTGCCGGGGTTGGCCGCGGCGCCCGACGGCGGCCCCTCGGCCAGGTGGTCGGCGGACAGGGTGGCGCGACCCGCCAGGGTCGCGGCGAGGTGGGTGCCGCCGTGGTGCTCGGTCGCGGGGCCGGGCCGGGGCCCGGCGACGGCGGCGGCCGCCGGCAGCAGCAACGACGTCGCCGCCGCGGCGGCCACCACGCGCGCGGCGCGGGTACGCAGGGGTGTGCTCATGGGGGCGAGCCAAGTGGGCGCACCGGAAATCCCGGTGAATCCGGCGCTACCTCCCGGTGAACTCTCGGGCGGGTCTCAGACCGGCATGTGCCAGCCGCCGCGCCGGAACGCCGGGGTGGCGGTCGCCAGGACGAGGATCGCGAGCGTCACCGCCGCGAGCATCACCAGGGCCATGGCCGTGGCGTCCCCGCCGAGGAACCCGCCGAGCGAGCTCACCGTGCCCGCGACCAGGGACTGGATCGCGCCGATCATCGCCGCCGCGGTCCCGGCGATCTCGCCGTGCCGCGACAGCGCCATCGCGGACGCGTTCGCCGGGACGAGGCCCTGGAACGCGAGGACGCACCACAGGGCCACGAGCAGACCGATCAGCCCGCCCGCGCCGGTCAGGACCACCACGAGGAGCACGACGACCAGCACCGCCTGCGCCACCACGCCGAACCGGAGCAGCCGGACCGGCGCGACCTTGCGCACCAGAGCCGCGTTGACCTGCGCGGACAGGACGAGCCCCACACCGTTGATTGCGAACAGCAGGGCGAACTGCCCCTCGCTGAGCCCGAACTCCTGCTGGAAGATGATGGGCGAGCCCACCACGTAGCTCATGAGCACACCGAAGCCCAGGCCCGGGATCACGGCGAGGGCCAGGAAGTGCTTGTCCTTCAGCAGGCGGCCGTAGCCACCCGCGACCGTGCGGAATCCACCGGTGAGCCGCTTGACCGGCGGGTGGGTCTCCGGCATCAGGCGGAGCACCACGAGCGCGAGGACGGCGCCCATCACGGCGAGCACCGCGAACACCCAGCGCCAGGTGCCGTGCGCCAGCACGAACGTGCCGAGCGTGGGCGCGAACATCGGCGCCACGCCGATGACCAGCATGAGGCGGGAGAGGATGCGGGCCGCCTCGGCGCCCACGAACCGGTCGCGCACCACGGCGACCGAGGCGACGCCGGCGGCCGCGTTGAAGAAGCCCTGCGCGAGCCGGAGGACGATCAGCAGCGGCATGCTCGTGACCACGACGCACAGCAGCGAGATGACGACGTGCAGCGCGAGGCCGATGAGCAGCGGCGTGCGCCGGCCGAACCGGTCGGAGAGCGGGCCGATGACGAGCTGGCCCACGCCACCGCCGATCAGCATGCAGGACACCGTGAGCTGGGCCAGCGCCTCCGTGGACCCCAGGTCCAGGGCGACCTGCGGCAGCGCGGGCAGGTACATGTCGACGGTGAAGGCGGGCAGGGCCGACAGGGCCCCGAGCATGAGGACCCACTTGACGGTGGACCGGGAGGACGCTCGGCGCGCGGGCACGACTGGGGAGACGCCCGACGGCGCGGAGGTTGGCATGGGCACGATGCTATCGAATCGATACGACGATGAGAAGCGTGATCTCGCTCTCCGGTCATGTGTTCGCCCGGAGTCCACCATGGACGACGCCGCGCCGGCCGCGCCCCGCGAGTGTCAGTGGCTCGGGGCATGCTGGTCCCATGTGCGGACGCTTCGCCTCCTTCACCCAGACCCAGGATCTCGCCGACGAGCTCGCGATCGCCGAGATCGCCGAGGACGCCCGGCTGCTGCCGCCGTCCTGGAACGTTGCGCCGACGGACCCGGTGCGGATCGTCGTCGAGCGGGCGGCCCGTGACTCCACGGAGGTGACGCGCTCCGTGCGGCTCGCCCGCTGGGGGCTCGTGCCGTCCTGGTCCAAGGACCCGAGCGGCGGCGCGCGCATGATCAACGCACGCTCCGAGTCGCTGCTGGACAAGCCGGCGTTCGCCAAGCCGTTCAAGGTGCGGCGCTGCATCGTGCTGGCCGACGGCTACTACGAGTGGCGCAAGCTGGCGCTGCCCGCGTCGGGCTCGAAGAAGGTCCCGAAGCAGCCCTACTGGATCCACCCGGCCGAGGCGGACGTCGCGGCCTTCGCGGGTCTGTACGAGTTCTGGCGCAACCCGGCGGCGAGCGAGACCGACCCCGACCGCTGGCTGGTGTCGACCACGGTGATCACCCGGCCGGCGTCCGAGAGCATGGCCCCGATCCACGACCGCATGCCGTTCGTGCTGCCGTCGAGCGCCTGGGACCAGTGGCTCGACCCCGCGGTCGGGGACGCGTCCAGCCTGCTGAAGCTCGACAACGCGCCGCTGACCACGCTGCCGGTCGGCGACGCCGTCGGCTCGGTGCAGAACGACGGGCCGTCGCTGATCGAGGAGGAGCCGGAACCGAGGGACCCGGAGCCGGTCCGGGTCTGACAAACAGGCCGAATACCCGCAAACCGCCTAGTCCTTGATGTGGTTTCCTTGCATATACGCAACCGGACTGGCAGATGTCGAAATTCCTCTACAGGCTGGTGCACGTGACTATCGACACCGGCAACTTCTCTGCGCCCGACGGCTACGGAGAGTTCATCGCGGACCTGAAACGACGGGTCCGCACCACCCAGTTCCGCGCCGTCCGCGCCGCCAACACCGAGGTTCTGCGCCTGTACTGGTCCGTGGGCCGCGGCATCCTCGACCGCCAGCAGGGCGCGGGCTGGGGCGCGAAGGTCGTGGACCAGATCTCGGCGGACATGCGGCGCGAGTTTCCTGGTCAGCGGGGTTGGTCGACCCGAAGCCTGAAGTACATGCGCAAGCTTGCGGACGCCTGGCCCGACGAAGCCGAGTTCGTGCAGCAAGCTGCTGCACAAATGCCGTGGGGCCATCTGATGCTCCTCCTCGACAAGCTCGACACGCGCGACGACCGGGAGTGGTACGCCGCCAAGGCAGCAGCTCACGGCTGGTCCCGGGCCAGCCTCGAGTTCGAGATCAAGACGGACCTCAGGAAGCGTCTCGGATCCGCCCCGTCGAACTTCACGGCGACCCTCGACGCCGCCGACTCCGACCTCGCCCAGCAAGCCGTCAAGGACACGTACGTCTTCGAGCACCTCGACCCCGACGAGCACCGCGCCGAACGCGACCGCGAGCGGGCGCTCATGGACCGCATCCAGGAAACGCTGCTGGAGCTCGGTCGGGACATGGCGTTCGTCGGCCGTCAGCACCGAATCGAGGTTGGCGGCGATGAGTTCTTCGTCGACCTGCTCTTCTTCCACGTCACCCAGCTGCGCTACGTCGTCGTCGAGCTCAAGGTCGGCAAGTTCCAGCCCGCTCACATGGGCCAGATCGGCACCTACGTCGCGATGGTCGACGGCCGGCGTCGGCCCGGTCAACGGTTTGAGCAACGGGCGCCTACGCCGCCGGCAGCACCTCGGCCAGGGTCCGGATGCGGTCCGCGATCTCCGGGTACCGGTCCTCGCGGTCCAGCAGCACCGCGCCGAGCCCGGCGTCGAGCGGCCCCTGGTAGTCCTTCTCGACGTCGTTGCCCACCATGAGCACGTCGGCCGGCGCCACCCCGAGCACCTCGCACGTCGCCGCGTAGGCGCGCGGGTCCGGCTTGCCCGCGGGCAGGTCGTCCGAGGCGACGACGACGTCGAGGTGCGCGGCCAGCCCCGTGCGGTCGAGCTTGAGTCGCTGGTGGGCGCTGTCGCCGTTGGTGAGCAGTGCGACGACGAGGCCGGCGTCCCGCACGCGGCGCAGCGCCGGGACGGCGTCGTCGAACGCCGTCCAGGCCTGCTCGTAGCGCGACAGGTAGCCGGAGAACAGCTCGTCGGCCTCGTCGTCGGTGGCGTCCGCCCCCAGGAACTCGCGCACGCGGACGCGCCGCTGCTCCTGGAACGTGATCTCGCGCCGCTGGTACCGGCCGTAGGCCTCCTCGGCTATGCCACCCCACGCCCTGACCAGCTCTTCGGGGTCGTCGTGGTCCAGACCCAGCTCGGGGAGCCAGCCCAGGAGCGCCGTCCGAGAGGCGCCCTCCTGGTCCACGAGTGTGTCGTCGAGATCGAAGAGAACGACTTTCAGCACGCTCGCATCGTGTCACACGCCGGTCTATGCCCCACCCGTCACCCCGATGACCTGGCCGTTCACCCCTCTGGCCTGCCCGGACAACATTCACCGGGTGAATTCGGCGCGCCCGCCAACGAACCGGCCGTCTCGTGCGTCCCTAGCGGTGACAGGTTCCTGTCCTCACCGATCTGGGGGATCCATGACCGCACCACGTTTGTCCCGCCCGTCGCCGCGCCTGCTCACCATGGGCGTCGCCGTCGTGCTGGCCCTCGGCCTGCTCGGCGAGGGCGGCGCGACCAACGCCACCGCCTCCGCCGCGCCGATCGCGACGGCATCGGCGGACGCCGCGCCCACCGCGCAGCGCGGCCTGCGCTTCGCCCCGGCGGCGAGCACCGTCGAGGCCTACAACTACGACGGCTGGGTGTACTTCGACTCGGGCGTCTGGCTGGCCGCCTACGGCGAGGGCTACGAGTTCTGGGCCAAGAAGGCCAAGCCCTCCGCCCGGGCGACGCTCACCAAGACGGTGATCCGCGGCGACGAGCGGACCACCACCAAGGCCCCCGCCGCGATCGTCGACGGGCTGGACGGCTTCAAGAAGGGGCTCACGGTCCAGGTCACGGACTCGACGGGCAAGGTGCTGGTCAAGAAGTCCCGCAGCCTGTGCCTCAGCGGCACGGAGCGCCAGCGCGTCGAGCCGACCGGCAACACCGAGCCGATCTACCCCATGTTCTGCGGCGGGGACTGGTTCACCAAGTCCGCCGTGTCCGGGATCGAGCAGGGCTGGGCGACCAAGCTGGACACGTACTTCGAGCTGAAGACCACGCGCAAGAACCTCCGGATGACCGTGACCA
Source organism: Promicromonospora sp. NPDC050262 (assembly GCF_040655935.1). Taxonomy (NCBI): domain Bacteria; kingdom Bacillati; phylum Actinomycetota; class Actinomycetes; order Micrococcales; family Promicromonosporaceae; genus Promicromonospora; species Promicromonospora sp. NPDC050262. The sequence goes on from NZ_JBFAKX010000004.1 coordinate 96,717, forward strand.
TCAGCGACCCCGTCGCGGACTTCCTGGGCCTGCCCGCCGGGAGTCGCTCCGTGTCGCAGCGCGTCAAGGTGATCGACGAGTGCACCGTCGTGGACTGCGGCGAGGTCGGGGACGCGCTCCTCGGGGCGCCCGTCGAGGGCTTCAGCACGCTGGCGGAGGGCGACGCGGCGTCCGCCCACGCCGACGAGGTGCGGGCGCTGGCGAGCGGCGCCCACGGGTCCCACGGCGACGGGGCCGGGACCTCGCACCGCGCGAACCTCTTCACCCTGCAGGGCGGGAGCCAGGAGCACGGCGGCGACCACCCCGCGCTCGGCCAGCCGGGGTCGAAGCCGTCGAACAAGGCCCCCGCCGAGGACACGCTCCCGGACCTCCTGTCGCTGCCCGCGTGGCAGATCGGGATCGAGCGGTCCTCCGGCGCCGACCGGCTGACCTTCAACGCGAACGAGTGGAACGCCGGCCCGGCGCCCCTGGTGGTCGAGGGCTACCGCAAGGGTTCCGCTGAGGTCATGGACGCCTACCAGTTCTTCTACCGGGACGGCAAGGAGGTGGGCAGCACCAGGACCGGCAAGATGAAGTACCACGCCGCCCCCGAGCACGACCACTGGCACTTCCTGGACTTCGCGAGCTACGAGCTGGTGAAGCCCGACGGCACCCTGGTGACCACCAGCGGCAAGCAGTCGTGGTGCCTCGCGCCCACCAACGCCGTCGACCTGTCGGTGCCCGGCGCGACCTGGCGGCCGGAGGCGACCGGCCTCGACAGCACCTGCGGCGACCGGTCCGCGCTCTGGCTGCGTGAGGTCCTGCCCGTGGGCTGGGGCGACACCTACAACCAGACCCAGACGCAGGCGTTCAAGCTGACGGGCGTCAAGAACGGGACCTACCAGATCAAGATCACCGTGAACCCGAACGGCGCCCTGCACGAGCTGACGACGGACAACAACGTCAGCTACCGGACCGTCGTCCTGGGCGGCAAGCCCGGCAAGCGCACGGTGACGGTGCCGCCGTACGAGGGCGTCGACACGGAGATCGTGAACTAAAACGTAGGCTGCGGCCCATGAACGCCAGCAGCACGACCGGCATCCCGTCCGGGAGCGGTGTCTCGTGCACCCTCTCGGACGGGATCGCCGACGTCCGGCTCGACCGGCCCGACAAGCTCAACGCCCTGTCGCTCGGCATGCTCGGCGAGCTCCGGGCCACCGCACGCCGCCTGGGGCGCGAACCCGGGCTGCGTGCGGTCGTCGTCTCCGGCAACGGCCGCTCGTTCTGCGCGGGGCTCGACCTCGGCTCGGCAGCGCGGAACCCGGCGGCGGTCGCCCGTGCCTTCGTGCCGACGCCGCGGGGCACCAACCTGTTCCAGGAGGCCTGCTGGGCCTGGCGCCGCCTGCCGGTCCCGGTGATCGCAGCCGTGCACGGGCACGTCATCGGCGCGGGCGTGCAGATCGCCCTCGCCGCCGACCTGCGCCTGACCACCCCCGACGCCCGCTGGTCCGTCAAGGAGGTCGAGCGCGGCCTGATCCCCGACATGTCCGGGATCCGCGCGCTGACGCAGCTCGTGGGCATCGAGACGGCGAAGCGCCTCACCTTCACGGCCGAGGAGTTCTCGGGGGCCGACGCCGGACGGCTCGGCCTGGCGGGCACCGTCACCGACACGCCCCTGGACGAGGCGTTCGCGCTCGCCGGCCGCATCGCGGAGCGGCGGCCCGAGGCCGTGGCGGCGGCCAAGCGGCTCTTCGACCGGCGCTGGTCGTCGGGCGACCGGCGCACGTTCGCGGCCGAGCGCCGCGAGCAGCTCCGGCTGCTGCCCGGCGCGATGCGGGCGCTCCAGCGAATGAAGGGCGGTCGGGCCGGCTGACGACGGCCACGCCCGGGCGCCGCCCGGCGCAACCGACCCGGTGTCAGCCCCGGTACGCGCGCTGCAGCCGCACCGGCGCCAGCGGACCGATGCCCGGGACGTCGCGCTCGGGCTGCGCGGTGAGCGCGTAGCGCGAGCTCGTGGCGAGCAGCGCGGCGGTCTCCTTGTCGACCAGCACGGTCGAGGGGTCGGACTGCTCCGTGAGCCGCGACGCGAGGTTGACCGTGGGGCCGAAGATGTCGCCGAACCGGGACAGCACCCGCCCCCAGACGAACCCGACGCGCACCGGGATCTCGGGGTCGCCCGGCGCGGCGGTGCCGAGTTGCGCCCCGGAGGTCTCGGCCAGGCCGAGGGCCACCTCCGCCCCGGTGACCACGTCGTCGGTCACGAACAGGACGGCGTCGCCGATGGTCTTCACCACGCGGCCGCCCGCGTTGACGATGACGTCCCGCGCGCCGGCCTCGAACCGCTGCACGAACTCCGCCAGCTCCTCCGAGCCGAGACCCGCCGTCCGCTTGGTGAACGAGACGATGTCGGCGAACCCGACCGCGCGCAGCAGCGGGAGCTGGTGGGTGTCGTTGCGCTCGTCGCCCCGCGCGCCCGCGAACTCGATGGCCGTGCGCCCCGTGAGCGCGGCGAGCTGACGTCGCCACGCGTGCTCGAGCTGCCGGCTGAGCACCTCCGACATCTCCGGGAGCCGGTCCAGCGCGAGTAGGCGGGCCGACGTCTCGTCCAGCTCGTAGCGCCGGGCGAGGTGCTCGACGAGCGCCTCGACCTGCCACAGCGCCAGCCGCTCGGTCGTGTGGCCCACGGACCGGATGAAGGTCATCTGGGCGCGCTCGTCCATCTGCTCCGCCTCGAACAGTCCGGCCGCGTCCTTGAGCGCCTCGACGTCGGCGTCGGTGAACCAGGTCTCGGTGGGATGCGTGACGGGCAGGCCGATCCAGCGCCAGTAGCGGGTCACGAACTGCTTGTCGAGCCCGGTGAGCTCCACGACCTGCGACAGGGTGTACCGGCGCGCGCCGCCCAGCAGCGTCTCGTCGAGCCGGGCCGCGGTGTCGGCGCCGGGGGTGTCGGTGCCGGGGGTCTCGTGGTTCGTGGGGGACGTCTCGGAGTTGTGGAGCACGTCACCACTGTAGGCGGGCACACCACATGCAACCGCATACATCGGCGGGGCACACCCCGGTCAGGGCTCCGGAGACCTCAGTTCCAGAGCGTCAGCACGAGGGGGATCCCCATGAGCACCAGGAGCATCCCGACCACGGTCACGACGTTCCACAGGCCCAGCCGCACGCCCGGGACGCCGTCGTCCCGGTAGAGCAGCACCCAGACCACCAGCAGCCACGAGATCCCGGCCGCGATGAGGCCCGCCGTCGGGGTCCCCTCCGTCTGGACGATGCCCCGGTCCAGCCGGACCGTGCTGATCAGATAGACCGCGACCACCGCCGCGGCGCACACGATTCCCTTGGCCACCCCGACCGTGGCTCGACCTGCCTCCATGGCGTCTCCTGACCGTCACCCGCCCGTGCTGCCCGTCGTCGCTTGTGGCGGAGATTACCGCAGGTCAGATGCCCCGCGGCAGGGGCTGCCGTCGAGTTCACCCGACGCCGCGCACGAGTTCACCCGGGCCGGCCGGGGCCGCCGCGCGGAGCGGGAGACCGCGTTACCGCAGGTGCCAGACGTCGCCCGCGGTCACCGTGCGCTCCTCGCCCGTGTCGGTGCGGATCGTCAGCGCGCCGGTGCCGTCGAGGCCCACGGCCTCGCCCTCCAGCACGCCGGAGTCCCCGGCGAGCTCGGCGCGTACGCGGGTGCCCAGCGTCGCGGACACGGCCGTGTACTCCGCCAGGAGGCCGGACGCGACGACGTCGCCGCCCGCCTCCTCCCAGCGCCGGACGACGGCGTGCACCTCGCCGAGCATCCGCACCAGCACGTCGGTGCGGTCGGGCCGGGGATAGCCCGCGAGCGCCAGCGACGTCGCCGTCGGCACGGGGAGCTCCTCGGCGGACTGCGACACGTTGAGGCCGATCCCGAGCACGACGGCGGGGGCGGCGCCCACGGCGCCTCCGGCGTCCGGCCCCTCGGGCACCACCTCGGCGAGGATCCCGGCGACCTTGCGGTACAGGCCCAGCCCGGCCACGGTGTCGACGGCGGGCAGCAGAACGTCGTTGGGCCACTTCACGGCGGCGGTGACCCCGCCGTCGGACACCGTGCGGACCACCGCGAGCCCCGCGAGCAGCGGGAGCCAGCCCAGGCTCCCCGCGGGGACGCGGGGCCGGAGCAGCACGGAGACGGTCAGTCCGGCGCGCGGCGGCGTCTCCCAGGACCGTCCGGCGCGCCCCCGGCCGGCAGTCTGGTGCTCGGCGATCAGGGCCGACGGCGCGGGCCAGGCGGCCGGGTCGTCGCGGACGGCGGCGACGAGCTCGGCGTTGGTGGAGGGCGAGGTCTCGACCACCTCGACCCGGGCGAACCCGGGGACGGAGAGCCGGTCGAGGTACAGGGAGGGGTGCACCTCCTCATCCTCTCTCCTGCGCCGCGCGAGTGCCCTTGGAGGAAACCCACAAGTCGGCGGCGCGACCCGCTGGACGCTCCCGCATCGAGCGGGAGGCATCCGACAACTACGCTCGGAGGTGTGAACGACTCCACGACGACCCTCGCCGGCACGCGCGCCAAGCTCGACGACCTCGACGCACGCCGGGCCGCCGCCATCGACGAGCCGGAGGTGACGGCCCAGGAGAAGCAGCACAAGCGGGGCAAGAAGACCGCCCGCGAGCGCATCGAGGCGCTCCTCGACGAGGGCAGCTTCACCGAGCTGGACGCGCTGGCCAAGCACCGCAGCCGCAACTTCGGCCTGGACAAGAAGCGCATCGCGGGCGACGGCGTCGTGACCGGGTACGGCACGATCGACGGCCGCCAGGTGTGCATCTTCTCCCAGGACTTCACGGTGTTCGGCGGGAGCCTCGGTGAGGTGCACGGCCAGAAGATCACCAAGGTGCAGGACCTCGCGCTGCGCACGGGCGTGCCGCTCATCGGCATCAGCGACGGCGGCGGCGCGCGCATCCAGGAGGGTGTCGCGGCCCTGACGCAGTTCGCCGAGATGTTCCGGCGCAACGTCGCGGCGTCGGGCGTGATCCCGCAGATCTCCCTGATCCTCGGCCCGAGCGCGGGCGGCGCGGTGTACTCCCCCGCCCTGACCGACTTCATCGTCATGGCCGACCAGACGTCCAACATGTTCATCACCGGCCCGGACGTGATCCGCACCGTGACGGGCGAGGACGTCGACTTCGAGACCCTGGGCGGCGCCCGCACGCACAACTCGAAGTCGGGCGTGGCGCACTACATGGGGCAGGACGAGGACGACGCGCTCGACTACGTGCGCCACCTGGTGAGCTACCTGCCGCAGAACAACCTCTCGGACGCCCCGGCGTTCCCGCCCGAGGACGAGACGGTGCTGGAGGTCACGGCCGAGGACGAGGCGCTCGACACGCTGATCCCGGACAGCGACAACCAGCCGTACGACATGCGCGACGCCATCGAGGCGGTGCTGGACCCGGAGTCGTTCCTGGAGGTCCAGCCGATGTTCGCCACGAACGTGCTGGTCGGGTTCGGGCACGTGGAGGGCCAGTCGGTCGGCATCATCGCCAACCAGCCGCAGTCCATGGCGGGCACGCTCGACATCGACGCCGCCGAGAAGGCCGCGCGGTTCGTGCGCACGTGCGACGCGTTCAACATCCCGGTGCTGACGTTCGTGGACGTGCCGGGCTTCCTCCCCGGCGTGGGGCAGGAGCACCAGGGCATCATCCGCCGCGGCGCCAAGCTGATCTACGCGTACGCCGAGGCCACGGTGCCGCTGGTCACGATCATCACGCGCAAGGCCTACGGCGGCGCGTACATCGTCATGGGCTCCAAGCAGCTCGGCGCCGACGTCAACCTGGCGTGGCCGACCGCCCAGATCGCCGTCATGGGCGCGAGCGGCGCGGTGAACATCCTGCAGCGCGGCGCGCTGCGCACCGTCCAGGAGGCCGGCGGGGACGTCGAGGCGGAACGCGCCCGGCTGACCGCCGAGTACGAGGACGCCATCGTCAACCCGTGGGACGCCGCCGAGCGCGGTTACGTCGACGCGGTCATCCGCCCGTCCGAGACCCGGGTGCAGGTCGTGCGCGCCCTGCGCGCGCTGCGCACCAAGCGATCTACGCTTCCCCCGAAGAAGCACGGCAACATCCCGCTCTGAGCGGGTATCGAGCCGGTCCAGAACCTGGAGGAGACCGCATGAGCCACGAAGACGCCACCCACGGCCCGGCGCCGATGGGCCGCGTCGACACGGAGCCGATGCACCGCGCCGTCGACGCCCTGGCGGCCGCGCTGCACGACTACGTGGGGACCGCCGTGGGCGTACGCGCCGAGTTCGGCGCCGCCGAGGCCGACGAGGACCCGCGCGTGCTGGCCCTCGAGTCGAAGGTGGGGCACCTGAACGCCGCCCTGTTCGACGTGCTGCACGGCGCGCTGGGCATGCACCCCGACCTGACCTCGTCCGTGTGGGAGCCGGAGCACGAGGGCGAGGAGGACGAGATCCTCGAGTCCGACGCGCCGGAGGAGGGCGAGTCGTTCTACCTCGGCTTCGTCGTGGGCGCGCGGGGCGGTGACGCCTCGCTGGACGGCGTGATCGACCTGCTCGACGCCGCCGGCGAGTCCGTGGCGACGCAGCTCACCGAGGGCGGCTACGACATCGCCGAGTGGGCCGCCTCGCGCGGCGAGGCCCCCGGCTTCGGCTTCTACGAGGAGGACGACGAGTGAGCCCCGAGGTCCGGGTCGTCCGCGGTCAGCCCGACGACGTCGAGGTCGCGGCCCTGGTCGCCGGCCTCGCCGCGGTCGCGGCGGCCGGCACGGAACCCGACGACGCCGCGCCGCTCGACGAGTGGACCAACCACTCGCGGGTGCTGCGCGGGAACGGTGCCGCGACCGCCAAGAACTTCGGCGGACGCTCCGGGCGGCACAACGCCGACGCCTGGCGCTGGAGCCTGCGCTCATGACCAGGGCTCCCCGCCCCGGGGACACCGACGTCGTCCTGTTCGTCCGTTCGCTCGGCCAGCGCATCGCGGGTGGTACCCGCGCCGTCCTGGCCCGCGCCAACCTCTACGCCGGCCTCGGGTACCGCACCACGCTCGTGGTGACGGGCCTGCTCGACGACGACGGCGACTGGGTCCGTGAGCACGGCCTCCTCCGCCCGGACGTGCGTCTGCTCGTCCTGTGGCGCGACGGGCCCGACGCCGTGGACCGGGCGCGCGCCCAGGAGGTCGAGCCGGTCACGGTGCCGCGCATCGCCGACGGGCCCGGCGTGAAGCGCCGGCGCCGGACCGTGGGCGACGTGCTCCAGGTGCGCACGCTGGTGGACGACAAGCTGCGCACCATCGAGCTGCTCGACCAGGACACCGAGACCACGCGCCAGCTCATCGTGCTGCGCGAGGACGGCTCGCGGGAGTCGCTGTGGGCCTTCGCGCACGGCGAGCTCATCGCGATCGACCACCTCCCGAAGGGCGGCGGCCGCCGGCGCGAGCTCGTGGTCGACGGACGCGCCGTCTGGCTGGAGGCCGAGGTCGACGGGCACGTCGGCACCGGCGAGGCCCGGCTGCTCCTGCGCGAGGAGCAGGTCGGGGACTACGCGGGCGCGATCGCCCGCTGGCTCGACACCACCTTCGCCTCCGCACGGCACCTCGTGGTCTTCGCCGACGGCGAGAACGTGTGGCAGCGCAGCCTGCGCCTCATGCGCCACCCGCACCTGCGGGGCGTGTCGGTGCTGCACAACTCGCACCTCGCGGCGCCCTACGACGCCGCGGCGCCCACCAAGCCGCACTGGGACGGCTTCTTCTCGGACACGACCAACGTGGACGCCATGGTCTGCCTCACCGAACGGCAGCGCACCGACCTCCTGGAGCGGTACCCGGGGCTGCCGCTGCACGTGCTGCGGCACGCCGCGCCCAAGCCCAGGGTCCGCGGCGTGCGGCGCGACGGCGACTCCGTGGTGTTCGTCGGCCGGCTCGCGCCGCAGAAGCAGCTCGACCACCTGCTCCGGGCGTTCGTGCTGGTGCACGAGCGGGTCCCGGGCGCGCACCTCGACGTGTACGGGCACGGCGTGGAGGAGGAGTCGCTCAAGAAGCTCACCACCGAGCTCGGCCTGGACCTCGGCACCACCGTGCGCTTCCACGGCGCGACGTCGCAGGCGCTGCACGCCTTCGCCGGCTCCCGGGTCGCGGCCATGACGTCGTTCCACGAGGGGCTGCCGCTCACGCTCACCGAGGCCATGTCGGTGGGCACGCCCTTCGTGGCGTACGACTGCAACTACGGCCCGGCCGAGGTGATCCGGGACGGCGAGAACGGGTTCCTGGTGGCCCGGGACGACGTGCCGGCGCTGGCCGACCGCCTGGTTCAGGTGCTCCAGGACGACCGGCTCGCCCGCCGGCTCGGCCGGGAGGCGAAGCGCGTCACCACGAGCTTCTCGCCGCGCCGGTACAGGGACGCCTGGCGCGACCTGCTCGGCCAGGTCGCGAGCCGCGAGTCGAGCAGCTCGCACACCGTCGCCAGCAGCTGACGGCGGTCGATCCGGAGGTTGTCCAGGTGGGGGCGGAGGTCGTCGTGCCGACGGCGTTCGCCCTCACCCACCGGCTCGCCCAGCAGGGTCACCGGCACCGGCCGCCCCTCCGCCTCGCGGGCGCCCGGCCGCAGGTCGGGTGACACGTCGCCGAGGCTGGGCGGCGCGTAGACCACTCCCGGGGCGTCGCTGAACCAGCCCACCTTGTGCTGGCTGGTGCCGTTCGGCGCGACGTACACGTCGGTGGCCTCGGCCCACAGCACGGCCTCCCGCAGCGTGCTGCCCACCAGGTCGACCACCTGTTCCGGGCGCCGCACGTCGCCCCGGATCGCGCGGGCCACCGCGTGCAGCTCCTCGATGCTGGCCCGCCACCGGTCCGAAACAAGGTCGGTACCCACCGGGTACGAGTAGCCGTCCAGGAGCACCAGCGCCCGCGGGTATCGCCGGTGCAGCGCGTCGACGAACCGGGCGGCCTCGCGCTCCTGGTCCGCCCACGCGCGGCTGCGCACGCGCAGCCCGATCCAGACCACCGGCCCGTCCCTGACCGGCGGCGGCTGGGGGTACCCGGGCGCCGGCTCGGCCTGGACCATCCGCCGCCGGATCCGGTCCACGAGCGAGCGCCGGATGAAGTACCCGCCGACCGAGAGCACCAGGTGCTCGTGGGAGAAGGGGTAGGGGTCGCGCAGCAGGCGGCGCGGCTCGTCCACGACGCGCGCCGTCGAGAACTCCGGGAACAGCTCCTCGAACGCCCCGAAGAACCCGGACCCCGCCGTGCGCACCTCGGCCACGTTGCCGGCCAGCCCGTGGTCGATCAGCCGCTCGACGCCGGGGTAGAAGTTCCAGACGTGGTGCGCGAAGTTCTCCGCGACCGTCATCTGGAGCACCACCCGGCGCCGCGCGTGAGGGTCCGGCCGGGTGGCGACCGCGCGGGCGTACTGGTCGCGCCGGGACACGACCCGGCGAAGCAGGTCGGCCGACAGGTTGGTGATCTTGCGCGGCGCGAGCACCGCGCCCGTGAACGCGCCGAGGTTCAGCACGAGCCCCCGGGCGGGGAGGAACAGGTAGGCGGCCTTGAAGCCCGCCAGGACGCTCACGAGCATGGTGTGCTCGGCGTCCCCGAACGAGTAGACGGCCTTGCCGACCGTCACCACCGCGTCGAACGGCGCGCACTCGGCGCCGGTCACCGGGTCGCGCAGCACCAGCCGCCGGTCGCGGACCGCCCGCGACTGATGGCCCAGGTACGGGTCCGCGGCCTCGTGGATCCGCCGCTGCGCCGGCGTGACGAACTCCCGGTCGTCCGCCCGCGGCACATCGGGGCTGAGGAACTCGTCCTGCCACCACGCGACCGCGTCGGCGGACAGCGGCTCGCCGACCTCGGCTGCCTCCTCGAACGTCAGCACCCGGGGCCCCGTGGCGGCGAAGTACAGCTTGATCACGGCGGGCTGCAGCGCGCCGACGCGCGCGGCGTCGGCCTCGGGCAGCGGACGGAGGGCGGAGTAGGCCGCCCACACGCGGGCGCACGCGGCGGCGTCGTCGGCCTCGAGGAACGCCGCGAGGTGCGCGGCGTGCTCCTGCCGCGCCACGTCCGCCGCCGGCCCGCCGAGCAGGGCGAGCAGCACGACAGGGAGCGGTCGTGCCGAGCCCGCCTGGAGCGCGGAGAGCCGTTCGGGGAGCGGCACGTCGCCGTCGCCGCGGGGTGCGTCACGCCACTCGGCCCAGGCCTGGGCGCTCGTCGGGTCGGCCAGCAGCACCTGGCCGTACGCGTCGTCCACCTCGTGCGCGGGCGCGCCCGCCGCCACGAGATCGCGCGCCCGGCGCTTCGCCGTCGGCAGGTCGACGCCGCCTCCGGAAACGCGATCGGCCCGGACGGGGCCCCGCACCTCGCGGTGCGTTGCCTCGTCCGGGCCCTGGGTCATCGGTCAGACGACCGCGCGCCGTGACTCGACGAACGCGCTGCCCTTGTCCCAGAGCTCGCGGTACTTGACGTACAGCTCCTGGTTCCAGGGCTTGAGCCAGCCCGCCCAGTGGACGATGCTCGGGTCGGTCACCGTCTCCTGCGTGGGCCAGTTGTTCCAGGCCGGCTCGATCTTGCGGTACCGGGAGCCGGCGTAGCAGTTCAGGATCTCCTGGTCGTTGAGACCGTAGGTCTCCACGTACGCCACGTAGTCGGCGGTGAAGCCCTCCGACCGCATCTGCGCGAGGTCCATGAGCAGGATGCCCGCGTTGAAGCCGTCGAAGTCGTTCGGGTGCCGCTGGTACATCGCGCGGAAGAACTCGTTGGCGACCACGGGCTCCTCCGACAGGCGGCGGCCCTGCTTCAGGATGTTGCCGAGACCGCTGCGCACGCCGTGCCCGACGGACGGACGGGCGGCGAGCGGGGAGCCGCCGAGGTCGACGTCGTGCAGCGTCGCGATGTCCTTGACGGTCAGCGCGTCGATGTCGTGGTAGACCACGCGGTCGAGGTCCGGGAGCAGCTCCGGCAGCAGCAGGCGGTCCATCGTGGAGACCGTGATGTGCTTGAGCATGCCGAGCACGGGCCCGTAGTCGATGTCGTCGCACGCGATCCACTCGAAGCTGACCTCGGGGAACAGGCCGGCGAGCCGGTCGTGGTCCTCCGTGGTGTGGTCGCGCGTGAGGGCGACGACGTGCAGCGGGCGGTCCGAGTGCTGGACCAGACCGCCGATGACGATCTCCATCTCCTGCTTGAGGTTGCCGTCCAGCGCGACCGCCACGTTGACGACCTCACCGGTGCGCGGCGCGGTGGCCGGCGTCAGCACGCGCGACGCACGCGCCGTCCGGCACGCCTCGTCGACGTCGAAGGACGCCGTCAGCTTCGTGGTCGGGGCGGCGAAGCGCTCCTCGGCCAGGGCGACCTCCGGCGCGACGGTCTTGCGCCACTCGGCGTAGACGTCCTCGCGCGACGCGCCCTGGAGCACGAGGGCCATCGCCGGCGCGAGCAGGCGACGGATGCGCTCGCGCATCGCGTTCAGGTCGTTCTCGTCGGCGTCGAGCAGGCCCGCGAACCGCACGTCGGCGCGGTTCTTCGGGGTGAACTGCACGTTCGCACCGATCGACCACGACGGCAGGTAGCAGTGCAGACGCGAGGTGACGACCTGGCCGAACTCGGAGCGGTAGCTCTCCAGGAGCCCCAGCGCCTCGCGGACGTTCGGGCCCATCGACGTCCAGCGGACGTCCTCGTGCATCTGCGTGATCTGGATGGCGTCGTCCGTCGGCGCCGGGGTGTCCACGTAGGCGGTGGGGCCGCCGACCGGGACCGGCGTGGCGGCGTCCGGGAACACCGTGCTGATCGTCGTGGTGAGGCAGCCCGAGAAGAAGGCCGGCACGCCGCGGGCGAGCAGCAGGTAGACCGTGTTCCAGTCGCGGCAGCCGATCGGGCCGTGCGCCTTGAGGTACTCGATCGCCTCGGGCGTGAGCATGTTCGGGCGGTTCACGTGGAACGAGATGAACAGCGGGTTCACGTTCGGGTTGAACGGGAAGTCGTAGGCCAGCCCGAAGATGTCCTGCATGTACCAGCCGAAGGCGATGGCCCACGTGTTCTCCGGGACGGCGTCGTAGCTCGACGAGTCGCGGTTGAGGGTCATCAGCTGGACGTCGGCGCCGGGGCCGTCGATCTGCAGCTCGGGGCGCACCCGGCCCTGGAGCTCGGAGACCACCTCGACGAGCTCGTCGTCGCCGTGCAGGCGCAGGTTCGCGTGGCGGACCAGGTGGCCCAGGCTCGCGATGGTCTGCACGTAGTCGCCCACGTTGGACGACGTCGTGCCCTCGTCCGGCTGCTTGTAGTCGATGACGCCGAACGACACGCGCCCCTGCGGGACGGTGGCGGTCTGCGGCGTGATCGCGCGCGCCGTGAAGTCGGCCAGCAGCTCGATGCGGCGGGTCAGCGCCTCGTCGGCGTCGGCGGCCTCGCGGGCCGCGTCGATCGCGCGGGACGCGGCCGTGTACTCCTTCACGGCGAAGAAGATGGACGCCATGTTGTAGAGGGGCTTGGCGCCCTGCACCACGCCCTGGTCGATCCACTTGACGACCTCGTCCACCACGCCGAGCTGGCCCACCTGGGCGGCCGTGCGGAGGAACTCGACCGGCGCGTTCCGGGCCACGGCGTCCCGCGGCACCTCGGAGAACAGGTCCCAGGCGAGGTCGTAGGTCCCGGCGTGCCGGGCGACCAGCGCGCCGCCGAGCGCGCCGGCGACGCGGGTCTCGGGCTGGCTGTGCAGCGAGTGGCACAGCGCGCGGGCGCCCACGAGCACCTCGGCGTTCAGCTTGCGCGTGAACCGGCCGCGGATGAGCTTGACCACGGCGTCCGTCAGGGGGACGCCGGACCGCAGGCTCCGCGTGAGCTCGGCGTCGGCGGCCAGGCGCTTGGCGGCGTGGACGTACTGGCGCTTCGCCCGCACCTCCTCCTCGGGCAGGCTGCCGGGCTCGAGCCCGAGGACGACCTCGGTCATCTGGCGGTACGAACCACGCAGGCGCGCGGCGGCCTTCTCGTTGACCGTCGGCTTGGCCGTCGGCCCCGAGGACGGTGCCTTCGCAGCTGCCTCGGCGGGCTTCTTCTGTTGCGGCGCGCTGGTGCCGGCCCAGCGATCAGCCGTCCTGGCGATTTTGCGAAGTGCGCGACGGCGCAGGCTCCGGCCTCGAACGTTCATCCATATACCTTTCTCGGGGTCGGCGAGCTGGGCGCTCAAGCCGGGGACGATCGTACCGTCCAGGCCGATCCAGAGGCCCCACGAGCGCCACATAGCACGTTAACTTCTCGTTTGTCACCGGCGAGGCACGTAGGCTCGGCCGACATGACCAGCCCTGTGCGCACGTCCACGCAGATCGACGTCATCGCCGATGACTACGTCAAGCGTCTCACTGAACTCGCCCCTTTGTCCGCCACAGCCATGGGCCTGCCCGGACACGACCACGAGATCGGCGATCTTTCACCCGCCGGGCACGACGAGCTGGCCCGGGCCGGGCGGGACGTCCTGGCGCGGCTCGACGGCGCGCAGCCCGCCGACGACGTCGACCGCGTCACGCTCTCCGCGATGCGTGAGCGGATCGGGCTCGACCTGGAGCTCCACGAGGCCGGCGAGGGCCTGCGCAACCTGAACAACATCGAGTCCCCCGTGCAGGGCCTGCGCGACGTCTTCGACATCATGGCCACCGACTCGGTCGAGGCCTGGGAGAACATCGCGTCCCGCCTCAACGGCCTGCCGGACGCCGTCGAGGGATACATCGAGTCGCTGACCGCGGCGGCCGCGCAGGGGAACGTCGCCGCGATCCGCCAGGTGCGCGAGTGCGTCGACCAGGCGCGCGAGCTGGCCGGGAGCGACTCCTTCTTCACGTCGTTCACGCGCGGCCCCGCCGTCGACGCGGTGCTGGACGAGTCGGCCGCGTGCAGCCTGGTCCGCAAGGAGCTGGAGCACGGCGCGACGGCCGCGCGCGAGGCCTACGGGAAGCTCGCGGAGTTCCTGGAGCGCGACCTCGCGCCGCGGGCCCCCGAGGCCGACGCCGTGGGCCGCGACCGCTACACCTTGTTCTCGCGGTACTTCCTGGGCGCCGAGGTGGACCTCGACGAGACCTACCGGTGGGGCCTGGAGGAGCTCGCCTCGATCGTCGCCGAGCAGGAGCAGGTCGCCGCACAGATCGCCGGCCCCGGCGCCACGGTCGAGCAGGCGGTGGCGGCGCTCGACACCGACCCCGCGCGCAAGCTCCTCGGCACCGACGCCCTCAAGGCCTGGATGCAGGAGACGTCCGACGCCGCGATCACCGCGCTGAACGGCACCCACTTCGACGTCCCCGAGCCGGTGCTCGACCTGGAGTGCCTGATCGCCCCGACCCAGTCGGGCGGCATCTACTACACCCCGCCGAGCGACGACTGGTCCCGGCCCGGCCGGATGTGGTGGGCCGTGCCGGCCGGCGTCACGGAGTTCAACACCTGGCGGGAGAAGACGACCGTCTACCACGAGGGCGTCCCGGGCCACCACCTGCAGTGCGGCCAGGCCGTGTTCGCGCGCGAGACGCTGAACAGCTGGCGCCGGCTCGCCTGCTGGGTCTCCGGCCACGGCGAGGGCTGGGCCCTGTACGCGGAGCGCCTCATGGCCGACCTCGGCTACATGGACGACCCGGGCGACCGCCTCGGCATGCTCGACGCGCAGCGCCTGCGCGCGGCCCGCGTGGTGTTCGACATCGGCGTGCACCTCGGCCTGCCCGCCCCGGAGCAGTGGGGCGGCGGCACCTGGACCGCCGAGAAGGGCTGGCCGTTCCTGCTGGCCAACGTGAACATGCCCGAACAGTTCGTCCGCTTCGAGTTCAACCGGTACCTCGGCTGGCCGGGGCAGGCGCCGTCGTACAAGGTGGGCCAGCGCCTCTGGGAGCAGACGCGCGACGCCGCCCGGGCTGCCGTGCCGGCAGGTCAGGAGTTCGACGCCAAGGCGTTCCACGCCCGGGCGCTCAACCTCGGTTCCGTGGGCCTGGACACCCTCCGCGAGGCGCTGGCCTGAGCCGTCGCGCCCCCGCCGTGTCAGACGTACGGGTCCCTCGGGTGACCTGTACGTCTGACACGTGACCGGGGTCACTTTCGGCAGATCTCGTATTTGCTGTTTCGTCCGCCCGCATTCTCGTTACTGTGGCGCGCGTGCCACGCCTGGTCCTCGCCTCCCAGTCCCCCGCCCGACTCGCGACGCTGAAGTCCGCCGGAGTCACGCCGGAAGTCGTCGTGTCCGGCGTGGACGAGGACAAGGTCCTCGCCGACGCCACGGAACGGTTCGGCGAGCTCGACCCCGCCGACGCCGTGCTCGTCCTGGCCCAGGCCAAGGCCGAGGAGGTGGCGGCGCGGCTGGAGGAGTCCTGGGCCGACGCCGAGGCTCCTGCCGACGGCTCCCCCGCCGGGGACGGCTCTCCCGAGGCCGAGGCGCCCGCCGACGTGATCGTCGTCGGCTGCGACTCCATGCTGGAGATCGACGGCACCATCGTGGGCAAGCCGGCGGACGCCGCCGCCGCACGCGAGCGCTGGCGCACCATGCGCGGCAGCAAGGGTGTGCTCCACACCGGACATTGGGTGGTGGACCTGCGCGACGACGCCGCGGGCGGCACCGGCGGCACCCTCGGCTCGACCAGCTCGACCACGGTCTGGTTCGCCGACATCGACGACGACGAGATCGACGCCTACGTGGCGACCGACGAGCCGCTGCACGTGGCCGGCGCGTTCACCATCGACGGCCTCGGCGGCCCCTACGTCGAGCGCATCGAGGGCGACCACCACGGCGTGGTCGGCATCAGCCTCCCCCTCCTCCGCGAGCTCCTGGGCGACCTGAACATCCCGTGGCGCACCCTCCGCAAGGCGTGACGGCCCGCTGACCGGCCGCTGCGCGCCCGGCGGCTGGCCGAACGTAGGGATCGTCGGCTGATGAGCGCTCAGAGAGCGACGATTCCTACGTTCAACGGCCCTGGCGTGGGGCGCCAGCCCAGCGTGCTCAGGCGGGCGGCCATCTCCGTGCCGACCGTGGGCGTTTCGCCGGTCAGCGCCCTGACCGCCGGAAACCTGATGACGATCACCCTGCCTGTTGCGACCAGCCGGTTCTGCCGGTGCGAGTCGGCGGCGAGCATCAGCTCCCCGGCGTGGAACGCGCGCCCGTCGATCTCGGCGACGACGTACCGGCCGTCCAGCAGGCGCCACACGAAGTCGACGCGCGCCAGGAAGACGCCGTCCCGCGTGAACATGACCTGCTGGCCGTCCGGGGGAACTCCCGAGTCGACGAAGGACAGGCGGGCGAACGACTCAGCGGCCGAGCCGTCGAGCGCCTCGGCCAGATCGACCAGGCCCTGCACCCGCCCAGCCCCTCGGCGTCCGCGCAGCATCGCGCGCACGTCGTCGAGGCCGCTCTGGACGATGCGTCCCTCCCGCAGAGCGCCGCTGAGCACCGCCACCACCTCGCCGCGCGACAGGTACGGAAGTGCCTGCGCCAGCGCCGGTACGACCGACGCGATCCGCCGCCCCCGGTACTCCTCGTCGGCGAAGTCCCGGTAGCGCCGCAACGTCACGCCCTCGACCGCCGAGTACATGCCGCCTGATCGCGCGGCCTCGGGCAGCACCTCCTGGACGAGGCCGTCGACGCCGAGCAACGCCAGCGCGCAGGCTCCGGTTGCGATCCCGTTCCCCACGGCCAGCATCGCGGTCCAGGCGGCACGACGCCGGAGGTGGTCGTGACGGCCGTCTGCCCGACGCCGCCCGACCGGCGTCGGGCAGGTGTCGTAGACGCAGCGCACGACCCGGCGCCAGCGGCCGTGCGCGACGAGCAGGGCCACGGCGTCCTTGTCGAGCCCCGCCGCGGCGCACTGCGCCTTGCTCACCAGCCCCTCTTGCGCGGCGGCGACCGACAGCAGCGGCTGCGGGAGGCTCCTCCGTGGTCTCATGCCGTCGATCCCACCCCGGCGTGGTCCCGTGACCTCGCTCGCGACGGCACCGCTGTGGACGAACCGCCCCAGGCGCCGCCTGGAGTCGCGCTCGTTGCCAGTACTCACCGTCCCGGGTGCCTGCCGCACCCGCTAACAATTTCCCGCGCCACGCACCACCGGGCACCGAACGTAGGCTCCGTCGGCGCGTGAGCCCTCATGCGTCGACGGAACCTACGTTCACCGCCGACGCCGACGCCATCGCGGCAGGCGGCCACCAACCGGCCGCCGCCCGGCACCAGCAGTGAGCCCCCGTTTACCTGATACCCACAAGGCCGGGCGGCTCAGTGGACTGCACAGTGCCGACGCCATGTGTGGATCCTCCAAACGCGCCGCTCCGGGGTTGGTCTGGTCTCCAGACTTTCTCCCGGGTGCCCGGAGCCGGTACATAGGTCCTGGATACCCGGGTTACGGTGAGCCGTGCCTAGTTCCAGCCTGCCCCGAACCATCTCGAAGGTGCTCATCGCCAACCGTGGTGAGATCGCCGTCCGCGTGGCCCGCGGATGCGCCGATGCGGGGCTGGCGTCCGTCGCCGTCTACGCCGACCAGGACCGCGAGGCCATGCACGTGCGCATCGCCGACGAGGCGTTCGCCCTCGGCGGCGCCCGCGCCGCGGACACCTACCTCGACCCCGCCAAGCTGCTCGACGTCGCCCGCCGGTCTGGCGCCGACGCCGTGCACCCGGGCTACGGCTTCCTGTCGGAGAACGCGGCGTTCGCCCAGGCCGTCATCGACGCCGGGCTCGTCTGGATCGGCCCGCCGCCGTCGGCCATCGACGCGCTGGGCGACAAGGTGAGCGCGCGGCACATCGCGCAGCGCGCGGGCGCCCCGCTGGTGCCCGGCACGCCCGACCCGGTCAAGGACAGCGCCGAGGTGCGCGCGTTCGCCGAGGAGCACGGCTTGCCCATCGCCATCAAGGCGGCGTTCGGCGGCGGCGGCCGCGGCCTCAAGGTCGCGCGCACCTTCGACGAGATCGACGAGCTCTTCGACTCGGCGGTCCGCGAGGCGACGGCGGCGTTCGGCCGGGGCGAGTGCTTCGTGGAGCGCTACCTGGACAAGCCGCGTCACGTGGAGACCCAGTGCCTCGCGGACACCCACGGCAACGTCGTCGTGGTGTCCACGCGGGACTGCTCCCTGCAGCGCCGCCACCAGAAGCTGGTCGAGGAGGCGCCCGCGCCGTTCCTCACGCCGGAGCAGGAGAAGTCCCTCTACATGGCCTCCGAGGCCATCCTGCGCGAGGCCGGGTACGTGGGTGCCGGCACCTGCGAGTTCCTGGTGGGCCTCGACGGCACCATCTCCTTCCTCGAGGTGAACACCCGCCTCCAGGTCGAGCACCCGGTGACCGAGGAGGTCACGGGGATCGACCTGGTCCGCGAGCAGCTGCGCATCGCGGCGGGCGAGCCGCTCGGCTACGACTCCCCCGCGATCCGCGGGCACTCCCTCGAGTTCCGCATCAACGGCGAGGACCCGGCTGCGGGCTTCCTGCCTGCGCCGGGCCGGCTGAACACGATCACGTGGCCGTCGGGCCCGGGCGTGCGCGTCGACACGGGTGTCGTCGCGGGCGACACGGTCTCCGGTGCCTTCGACTCCATGATCGCCAAGCTCATCGTCACGGGCGCCACGCGCACCCAGGCGGTCGAGCGCGCCCGCCGCGCCCTGCGCGAGCTCGTGGTCGAGGGCATCCCCACGGTGGTCCCGTTCCACAAGGCAGTGCTCGACGCCGAGGCGTTCGTCCCGACGGACGGCTCGCCGTTCCGCGTGCACACCCGCTGGATCGAGACGGAGTTCGCCGACGAGCTCAAGGCCCTCGCCTCGGCGCCCGCGCCGGCCCCCGAGGACGAGGTCGAGGAGGTCACGGCCGAGCGCGTCGTCGTCGAGGTGGGCGGACGCCGCCTCGAGGTCGTGCTGCCCGCGGGCCTCGGTGTGGCCGCCGGCCGCGCCCGGACCGCCAACGCCGCCCGGCGTCCCGCACGGCGCGCCGGCGGGGCCAAGGCGTCGAGCGGCTCGACGGGCAACACGCTCGCCTCGCCCATGCAGGGCACCATCGTCAAGGTCGCGGTCGAGGACGGCGCGCAGGTGGCCGAGGGCGACCTCGTCGTCGTGCTGGAGGCCATGAAGATGGAGCAGCCGATCCTGGCCCACCGCGCCGGGACGGTCCGTTCCCTCTCGGCGACGCCGGGTGCGGGCGTGACGGCGGGCGCCCCGCTCTGCGAGATCGTCGACTGAGCTGGGCGGTCACCGGAACTCATCGGGTGATTTCCGGCATCAACTCGGGTGAAAAGTGCCCCATGAGGCCTGATAGGCGCCACCCGCGCCCATCAGGCCTCGTGTGATCGGCTAGGTTCTGCGACGTGACACGCGTCGTAGTTCTCAGCCCCGAAGAGGCCATCGCCCTCGTCCGTCCCCGCAAGTCCCTTCCGTCGTTCGTCAGCGAGCTGACCTGCGAGGACGGCGTCATCGCCGTCACCGCGGACCTGCGCCGCCTGACGTATGCCCCGCTGCCCGTCAAGATCGCGGCCAAGGCCGTCCCGGTCATGCACGCGTCGGCGCGGATCACGTCGGTGTGGCAGAACATCGCGGTGCTCCAGGTCGAGGCGGACGCCGCCGGCCTGCCCGCCACCAAGCTGCTCCCCCTCGCCTCCGGCACCATCGAGAAGATGGCCCGCAAGAGCGGCCTGCCGGAGAACGCCGTGCAGCTCCGCAAGGACGGCACGGTCTCGGTCGACCTGCGCGCCCTGATGCGCGGCCAGTTCACCGAGGTCACCGGCTTCCGGTTCGAGGGCGGCAAGGTCGTCGTCGAGGGTGTCCTCGCGGAGGACTGACCGCGCCGGTCGCTGACAGCCCGCGTCCGGACCTGAGAGACTGACGCCGTGCCGAACCCGACAGTGCCTCCCGCAGACCTCCACCGGCACGACGGCGACGGCTGGGTGACCTGCGGGGACCATCGGCACTGGGGTCTGTTCGGCGCGGCGGGGCTGCTCCTCGTCCGCCGGGACGTCGCGGGGGCGCCGTCGGCCATGGTGCTCCAGCACCGCGCCCTGTGGTCCCACATGGGCGGCACCTGGGGCATCCCCGGCGGCGCCCTCGCCCCGGACGAGAAGCCCGAGGACGGCGCCCTGCGCGAGGCCGCCGAGGAGGCCGCGATCGAGCCCGCCGCGGTGCACGTGGTGGGTACGCACGTGCTGGAGCACCCGGCCTGGACGTACACGACCGTCGTGGCCGACGTCGCGCCCGGCCACACCGTCGAGCCGCGCGCCGCCGATCCCGAGAGCCTGGAGGTGCGCTGGGTCGGGCTCGACGAGCTGGACGGGCTGAACCTGCTGCCCGCGTTCGCCCATGCCCTGCCTCGCCTGCTCGCGATGCTGGGTTAGGGTCGAATCGTGCATATCCGGATCGCTCCCGAAGAGGTGCTCGGCCTGGCGAGGATCGCCAAGCAGGCCCCGCCCGTCATCAGCTCCGTCGTCGGCGACGGGGACGTGATTCGTGTGGTCGCGGACCTGCGCCGGCTCGAGACGCTGCCCGGCCCGCTCAAGCTGGCCGTGAAGATCGCGCCGATCGTGCGCGGCGACGTCAAGCTCGCCTCGTTCGAGCGCGGGGTCGCCACGCTCACGGTCGAGGTGAACGCGGCGGGCCTCCCGGCGCACCGGCTGCTCAGCCTGGCCGCGGCGCCGATCGAGCAGGAGGTCGCCAAGCAGGGCCTGCCGCCGGGCGTCGTGGACGTGCAGCCGGACGCGCGGATCGCCGTCGACGTCGAGCGCCTGCTGGAGGCCAAGTTCCCGGGCGTCACCGTCACGGGGGCGAAGGTCGAGGGCGGCCAGATCGTCCTGGACGCCTCCGTCTCATAGGGGGTCTGGACCTCTCTGGGACCTACTTGCCGACCCGGGCGTCCAGCACCCGCGCGCCCTCCGCGATCGAGCCCGACAGCGACGGGTAGATCGTGAACGCGGAGGCCACGTTGTCCACGGTGAGCCGGTGCTGCACCGCCAGCGTGATCGGGAAGATCAGCTCGGACGCCCGCGGGGCCACGACCACGCCGCCGAGCACCACGCCGGCCTCGGGGTGCGCGAAGAGCTTCACGAACCCGTCCTTGACGCCGAGCATCTTGGCGCGCGGGTTGCGCGCGAGCGGCAGCGTGGTGGTGATGTAGCGGGAGTTCTGCGCGCGCAGCTTCTCCTCGCTGTAGCCGACGGTCGCGATCTCGGGCGCCGTGAAGATGTTGGACGCCACGGTGCGCAGCGCCAGCGGCTGGACGGCGTCGCCCAGGGCGTGCGCCATCGCGATGCGGCCCTGCATGGCGGCCACCGAGGCGAGCGGGAGCACGCCGGTGCAGTCGCCGGAGGCGTACACGCCGCGCACCGAGGTGCGCGAGACCCGGTCGACGACCACGTGCCCCGAGTCCGACAGGCGCACGCCCGCCTCCTCCAGCCCGATGCCCGACGTCGCCGGCACGCCGCCGACCGCCACGAGCACGTGCGAGCCGTGCACCACGCGCCCGTCGGACAGCGTCACCTCGACACCGGCGTCGGTACGCACCGCGGACGCCGCGCGCGAGCGGGACAGCACCGTCATGCCGCGGGAGCGGAACACGCCCTCCAGCAGCTCGGCCGCGTCCTCGTCCTCGCCCGGCAGCACGCGGTCGCGGCTGGAGACGAGCACGACGTCCGAGCCCAGCGCGTTGTACGCGCCCGCGAACTCGGCGCCCGTGACGCCCGAGCCGACCACGATCAGCCGCTCGGGGAGCTCCCGCAGGTTGTACACCTGCGTCCACGTGAGGATGCGCTCGCCGTCCGGCACCGCGGTGGGCAGCGTGCGCGGGGTGGCGCCGAGCGCGAGGAGCACGGAGTCCGCCTCCAGCACCTCGGTCGCGCCGTCCGCGAGCTCGGCGACCACGCGCGACGGGCCGTCCAGCCGCCCCTTGCCCGCGACGATCCGGATGCCCTCGCGCTCCAGGCGACCGCGGATGTCGGCGCTCTGCGCCCGCGCCAGCGCCAGCACGC
This sequence comes from Promicromonospora sp. NPDC050262, assembly GCF_040655935.1. NCBI lineage: Bacteria > Bacillati > Actinomycetota > Actinomycetes > Micrococcales > Promicromonosporaceae > Promicromonospora > Promicromonospora sp. NPDC050262. The sequence goes on from NZ_JBFAKX010000004.1 coordinate 118,606, forward strand.
GCTTGTTGACGGCCTGCAGATCCACGAAGTGCTTGCGCTTCTCCGCAGTCCCGGCCGCGGACGCCGCCGCCTGCACGCCCGCACCGCTCAGCGCGGGGGCGGCGTAGGCGGACACCACGGGGATGCCGCCGGTGGCCAGCGAGACGTCGACGTCGGACAGCGGGTCCACGACGTCGTCGGGCATGCGGATGCCGAGCTCGGGGGCCCGGTCGGCGATGGTCATCCACTCGGCGGTCGCGATGAGCGTCTTGGAGGGGACCACGTCGGTCAGGACCGCCGCACCGCCCAGCCCCTGCTGCTCCACGACCGTGACCTGTGCGCCCAGGCTGCGCGCCACGAGCGCCGCCTCGTAACCACCGGGGCCACCTCCCACGACGACGACACGGTGCGGGACTGCTGCGGGATCGAGGGGGGTCACGGGGTCCATTCTCGCATCGCCGGGAAGTACCCCGGATCCGCCGCGCTCGTGGGCGCGTGCCCGGGGGAAAGTGGCGATAACCTCGGACCATGAGTACGGAGCCAGATCTGGACGACCCGACGACCGACCCGTTCGACGTCGCTGCCGCCGCCGCTGAGTACATCGCCGCCAAGACCGGTGTGCCGGGACACGACATCGCCGTCGTGCTCGGGTCCGGGTGGGGCGGTGCGGCCGAGCTGATCGGCGACGTCGTCGCGGAGATCCCCACCGCGGAGATCCCCGGCTTCGTGCACCCCGCGGTCCAGGGCCACCGGTCCACCACCCGTTCGATCCGCGTCGAGCGGCCCGACGGCGCCGTCCGGCACGCGCTCGTCCTCGGCTCGCGCACGCACCTCTACGAGGGCCTCGGGCCCCGCCGCGTGGTGCACGGCGTCCGGACCGCCGCTGCTGCCGGCTGCGAGACGGTCATCCTCACCAACGGCTGCGGCAGCGTGCACATCGGCTGGCGTCCCGGCCAGCCGGTCCTCATCAAGGACCACCTGAACCTCACGGGGCAGACGCCGCTGGAGGGCGCCAAGTTCGCCGACATGACGGACGTGTACACGCCGCGCCTGCGCGACGTCGCGCGGACGGTCGACCCGGACCTGCCCGAGGGCGTGTACGCGCAGTTCCACGGCCCGCAGTACGAGACGCCGGCCGAGGTGAAGATGGCCTCCCTGATGGGCGCCGACCTGGTCGGCATGTCCACGGCGCTGGAGGCCATCGCCGCCCGGCACTGCCGGATGGACGTGCTCGGCATCTCCCTGGCCACCAACCTGGCCGCGGGGATCAGCCCCCACCCGCTCTCCCACGAGGAGGTGCTGGAGGCGGGCAAGGAGGCAGGGCCGCGCATCAGCGACCTGCTCGCGCGAGTGATCAAGCAGATCTGACGCCCGTGTCCACCGACCTGCCGACCGCCACCGGAACCCCTTCGGCGCCCGAGCTCGTCGCGCGCGCCGAGGCCTGGATGGCCGCCGACGTCGACGCGTCCGACATCGAGGAGCTGCGTAGCCTCGTCGCCCGGACCGGCGACGAGAACATGGGCCACCTGGCCGTCGCCGAGCTCGCCGACCGGTTCTCCGGCCCGCTCCAGTTCGGGACGGCGGGCCTGCGCGGCGCGATGGCGGCCGGGCCCAACCGCATGAACCGCGCCGTGGTGATCGCCGCCGCGGCGGGGCTCGGCGCGTTCCTCCGGGCGGAGGCCGCCGGCGTGCCGCCGCGCGTCGTGGTGGGCTACGACGCGCGCCACCGCTCCGCCGACTTCGCCCGGGACACCGCGGCCGTGCTGGTCGCGGCCGGGGCCGAGGTGCTGCTCATGCCCGCGCCCGGGCCTACCCCGGTGCTCGCGTTCGCGGTGCGCCACCTGGCCGCCGACGCCGGCGTCATGGTCACCGCGAGCCACAACCCCGCCGCCGACAACGGCTACAAGGTGTACCTGGGCGGACGGGTCGTCGCCGGGCCCGGGCAGGGCGCCCAGATCGTCCCGCCGTACGACGCCCGGATCGCCGGCGAGATCGCCCACGTGGGCGCCGCCAAGGACGTGCCCCGCGCCGGGTCCGGCTGGACCGTGCTCGGCCCGGAGATCACCGACGAGTACCACCGGGCGGTGGCCACGCTGCACGACGGCGAGCCGCGCACCAGGCTCCGCATCGTCACCACCTCGCTGCACGGCGTGGGCGGCGTCGCGATCGCCCGTGTGCTCGCGGAGGCGGGCTTCGACGACGTCGTGCCGGTGGAGGAGCAGGTCGCGCCCGACCCGGACTTCCCCACGGTCGCCTTCCCCAACCCGGAGGAGCCCGGCGCGATCGACATGGCGCTGGCCCTGGCGCAGGACGCCCACGCGAACCTCGTCATCGCCAACGACCCCGACGCCGACCGCTGCGCCGTCGCCGTGTTCGACCCCCAGTACGGCACGTACCAGGGCGCGGAGACGGCCGGGTCGCAGGGCTGGCGCATGCTGCACGGCGACGAGGTGGGCATGCTGCTGGGCTGGGACGCGGCCGAACGGGCCGTGCGCGCCGGTACCGGCGGCACCCTGGCCTGCTCGATCGTGTCGTCGCGGGCGCTGGCCGCCATCGCGAACCACCACGGCCTGCAGCACGCCACGACGCTCACCGGGTTCAAGTGGATCTCGCGCAGCCCGGGCCTCGTGTTCGGGTACGAGGAGGCCCTGGGCTACTGCGTGGACCCCGTGCACGTGCGGGACAAGGACGGGCTGTCCGCGGCGGTCGCCGTCGCCCAGCTGGCCAACCGGCTCGCGCACGAGGGCCGCACGCTCCTGGACCGGCTCGACGACGTCGCGCGGGCCTGCGGGCTGCACGTCACGGGTCAGGTGTCGGCGCGGTTCGAGGACCTCGCGCGGATCGAGACGACCATGACGTGGCTGCGCAACGCGCCGCCGTCGGAGCTGGCGGGCTCGCCCGTGAACTCCGTGCGGGACCTCGCCGAGGGCCTGAACGGCCTGCCGCCCACGGACGGCGTGGTGCTGCTCACCGTCGACGACACCCGGGTGATCGTGCGCCCCAGCGGTACCGAGCCCAAGATCAAGTGCTACATCGAGGTGGTCGCGCCGATCGACCCCGCGGCGTCCGCCGAGGAGCTGTCCACGGCGCGCGTGGCCGCGCGCCGGCGCCTCGCCCTGGTGCAGGCGGACCTCCGCTCGATCCTGGGCCTCTGAGGGGCCCGTAGGGGCTACTTCACCACGGCGGGCAGCACGTCCATGTCGGCCTCGTTGGCGGCCACGAAGTCCGGCAGCTCGTCCGCCGCCACAGCCTGCATGAGCGGGTCGAACGTCGCGCGGTCGAGCACCACGATCGACTGCCCGTCCGCGCTGCGCCCCGTGCCCGAGTAGGGGGCGGTCATGAACGTGATGTCCTTCGTCGAGATGTCCTGGGCGCTCTGGAACAGCTCCTGCATCCGGTCGAAGGTGAACCCCTCGTCCACGGCCACGGAGCTGGTGACGGCCCCGAGGAACGAGGCCATCTTCAGCGGGTCGCTCCGGTTGTTGTTGGCCTTGGCCACGATGGCCCGCATCCAGGCCTGCTGCCGCTGCACGCGGCCGAAGTCGCCGTTCGCCAGCGCGTGCCGCTCACGGGCGAAGGCGAGCGCCTCCTCGCCGGTCATGGCCTGGCGCACCGAGCCGCCCGCGCCGTCGGGCACGGTGATCTCCACGCCGTCCAGGGAGTCGGTCAACGTGGTGAAGGACTCGAAGTCGGTCACGGCGAAGTGGTCGATGCGCACACCGGTGAGGTCCTCGACGGTCTGGATCATGAGGCTCGGGCCGCCGTAGGAGAACGCGGCGTTGATCTTGGCCTCGCCGTGGCCGGGGATGGGCACCCAGGAGTCGCGCGGGATGGAGATGGCCGCGGCGCTCTGCCGGTCGGCCGACAGGTGCACGAGCATGATCGCGTCCGTGCGCTGGGCGCCGGCCTCCCAGGCCGACGGGTCGCCGGCGGAGATCCGGCTGTCGGAACCGAGCACCAGGATGTTCACGGGGGCGGTCGGGCCCTCCACGGGGGCCGCGCTGGGCCGGGTCGAGGGGTCGATGCCCTCGAACGCGTCGAGCCGCTCCACGTTGTCGTCGAGCGAGGCCCGGTAGCCGAACCAGGCGGCGGTCGCGCCGCCACCCACCAGCAGCAGTGCGCCGACGACGATTCCGGCCACGAATCCCGTGCCCCGCCGGCTGCGCCGCGCATGACGCAGGCCCCCGTCCACGGGGTTGGGTGCGGAGAGAAAGTCGTTCATTCGATCGGGTGCGGCCATGGCCGGTGATCTTAGTCGCGATTTCGACTACTACTCTTATGCGTGCACCGCAACCGGAGAAAGCGCTTGCGGGTGAATTCCGATACGCCTCGGCCAGCCGCCGAACAGAGAGGAGAGTCCGCGTGGTCGCACGCGCCAGACGCCCGCAGAACCGCGCGATTCTCCTCGTCACACACCACTACGCACCCGAGTCGGGAGCCCCGCAGAGGCGCTGGGGAGCCCTGGCAGGGCACCTGGTCCCGGCGGGTTATCCGGTGACGGTTCTGACGCCCCCGCCGCACTACCCCTCGGGAAAGATCACCCATTATTCACCCGCTTTCCTGCCGGGTTCGGTAACCACCGGCACCCATGGCGAGAAGATCATCCGGGTGAATTTCCGCGAGCATTCCCACGGGCTCGGTTCGCGCGTCGCGGACCAGGTCGTGGCCGCCGTCAGCTCGGTGCTGCGCGGGGTGCGCCCGTCCGCGGGACGGCCGGCCGTGGTGATCGCCACCGTCCCGGGCATCCCGAGCGTCGTGGCCGGCTGGGCCCTCGCGCGGTTGCACCGGGCCCGCCTCGTCGTGGAGATGCGCGACGCCTGGCCCGACCTGATCGAGCCCAGCGGCATCCTGCTGCGCCGGGGCCGCTCGGGCGACCTGCGCCGGGTGTTCCGCGACCTCGCGGCGCGCGTGGTGCACCGCACCGTCACCCGGCTGCAGGCCCGGGCGGATCTCGTGGTCACCACGACCGCCGCGTTCGCGGAGGTGCTGCGCTCACGCGGGGTCCGGAACGTCGCGGTGGTGCGCAACGGCACGGCGTTCGAGCCGGTCCGGGAGCACGCCCCCGTCACGCTCGGGGACCGCCCCCTGCGGGTCGTGTACGCGGGCACCGTGGGCCGGTCGCAGGGTCTGGACGTCGCGGTCCGCGCCGCCGCCCTGGTCCAGGAGCGCGGGTACGCGCTGGACCTGCGGATCGTGGGGCACGGCAACGAGCTGGAGCCGCTGCGCCGGCTGGCCGCCGAGCTCGGCGCTCCCGTGCGCGTGGAGCCGTCCGTGCCGTCCACCCAGGTGCGCGAGCTCTACGCCTGGGCCGACACCACGGTCGTCTCCCTGCGGGACTGGGCCCCGTTCGAGTGGACCGTCCCGTCCAAGCTGTACGAGGTCATGGCGTCCGGCGTCGTCGCGTCGGCGTGCCTCGCCGGCGAGGCGGCGAGCCTCGTCTCGGCGAACGGCGCGGGCGCCGTCGTGCGCCCCGGCGACGTCGAGGGCCTCGCCGACCTGTGGTGCGGCTGGCTGGCCGACGGCGTGGTGCCCGCCGCCTCCCCCGACGCCGCCGCGTGGGTCGCCGAGCACGCGAGCGACGAGGTGCTGGGCCACCGGTACGCGGAGCTGCTCGACGAGCTGCTCCCCCACCCGCTGCGGCCCGAGCCTGCCGAACGAGGGGCCCGGTTCTGATGGCACGACCGTTCCGGCGCGCGGGCGAGCTCGCGCGCAACCTGCGCTTCACCACGTCCTTCGTGGCCCGCACCGTGGTCGAGGACCCGCTGTGGCTCGCCGTCCAGGCCGCCCGGCGCGCTCCCGAGCGGGTGCGCAGCCCGCTGGTGGGCGCCCTGCGCCTCGCGCCGGCGCCGTCCGCGCGGCACGCCCTCGGAAGCATGCTCGCGGGCGACGCCACGGGCGCCGCCGGCGAGGCGGAGGCGCTGCTGGCACGCCCCACGGGCCGGAGCCGCCGGGTCGCGGCGGAGGTCGCGGTGGCGGTGGGCCGCCCCGAGCTGGTCGACGGCGTCGCCGCGGCGGGCCCCGCGCGCTACCGCGCGGCCTGGCTGCTGGGCGACGTCGAATCGATCGGGCCGGACGCGCCCGCCGGGCTGCGCGCGCAGGTGGCCGAGCTGCGCCCCGGTCCGCCGGAGGACCCCCGGGCCGCCGAGCCGGCGCGCGGCACCGCCACGCCGGACGCCGCCGCACCCGGCGGGTCCCGTCCCGTCACCGTGCTGCACCACCTGACCAACTCCCTGCCGCACACCCAGAGCGGCTACACGCTGCGCTCGCACGCGATCCTCGTGGCGCAGCGCGCGCACGGGCTCGCGGCGTCGGCGACGACGCGGCCCGGCTACCCGCTGACCATCGGCTCGCTCGCGGCGCGCGGGACGGACGTCGTCGACGGCGTCGCCTACCGCCGGCTCGTCCCGGCGCGCGCCGAGTCCGACGCCGCACGCCGCGCCGCGCAGGAGACGGACCTGCTGGTCGCGGCCGCACGCGAGGTCGGGGCGGACGTGCTGCACACCACCACGCCGTCGGCCGTCGGGTCGCTGGCCCGGGCGGCGGCACGGCGCGCCGGGATCCCGTGGGTCTACGAGGTCCGCGGGCTGCCGGAGGAGACCTGGGTGGCGGCGCACGGCACACCCGAGGCCCGGGCACGGGCAGCGGCGTCCCGCCGTCGGGCACTGATGCAGGCGAAGGAGACCGAGCTGGCGCTGGCCGCGGACGCGGTGGTGACGCTCAGCGGCACGATGCGCGACGCGCTCGTGGCGCGGGGCGTGCCCGCCGGGCGCATCACGGTGGTGCCGAACGCCGTGCCGGACGCGCTGCTCACCGCGCACCACCCCACGCCGGAGGCGGCGCGCGCGGCCCTCGGCCTGCCCGCCGGTCCCGCCATCGGGACCGTGAGCAGCCTGGTCGACTACGAGGGCCTGGAGACCGTGGTCCGCACGGTCGCGACGCTCCGCGCGCGGGGCCACGACGTGACGGGCCTGCTGGTCGGCGACGGCGTCTCGCGGCCCGGGCTGGCGCGGCTGGCGCGCGAGCTCGGCGTGGCCGACCACGTGGTGCTCCCGGGCCGGGTGCCGCCCGCCGTCGCCCTGACGTGGCTGGCCGCGCTCGACGTCGTGCTGGTGCCCCGGCGCGACCACGAGGTGACACGCCTGGTGACGCCGCTCAAGCCGGTCGAGGCCATGGCGGTGGGACGGCCGGTGGTGGCGAGCGCGCTGCCCGCGCTCGTCGAGGCGGTGGGGGGCGCGGGACTGCACGTCGACGCCGGCGACCTGGAGGGCTGGGCCGACGCCGTCGGCTCGCTCCTGGCCGACACCGGCCGGCGGGCCGAGCTGGTGGAGCTGGGCCACAGGGTGGCTACGGAGAGGACATGGGTGCGTAACGCGGAGACCTACCTGGGCGTCTACCGGCAGTGCCTGGGGGTGACGGCATGAGCGCGGGCCCCGAGACCGGGTCGTACGCGGCCCTGTTCGACGCCTCACCGACGACGACGAAGCTGGTCACGCTCGGCAACCTGTCGCGTGTGGGAGCGCGACCGCCGCTGGGGCAGTACGTGCGGCTCCTGTGGGAGCGCCGGCACTTCCTGTGGGCGGACGCGCGGGCGAAGGTCGCCAGCGGGACCCGGCAGAGCCTGCTGGGCAAGGCCTGGCTGGTGCTGAACCCGCTGATCGACGGGACGGTCTACTACCTGGTGTTCGGCGTGCTGATGAAGAGCTCGCATGGTATCGACAACTTCATCGGCTATCTGCTGATCGGCGTGTTCCTCTTCCAGTTCACCACGCAGTCGATCAACGGTGGCGCGCGGTCGGTGCAGACCGGAAAGAACCTGATCCGGGCGTTCACGTTCCCACGCGCGGCGCTGCCGATCTCGGTGGTGCTGCGCAACCTGCTCAACCTCGGGCCCACGCTGGTCACCCTGGCCGCACTGATCTATCTCACGGCGCCGGCCGAGCAGTACACCTGGCGCCTCGCGCTGGTACCCGCCGCCCTGGCGCTGCAGGTCATGTTCACCACGGGGCTCGCCCTCCTGGTGGCGCGGTGGGCTGCCGCCCTGCCGGACATCACCAACCTCATCGGCATGGTGATGCGCGTCTGGCTGTACGCCTCGGCGGTGTTCTTCTCGTTCGACAACCTCATCGACGACCCTGTCCAACGGAAGTGGCTCGAAGCGAACCCCATGTTCATCGTGCTGGACATCGTGCGGGACTGCGTCCTGTACGCCACGACGCCCGACCTGATGCGCTGGGTATGGCTCGGCGGCTGGAGCGTGGGGCTGCTCGTGGTCGGGTTCGTCGTCTTCTGGCGGGCGGAGGAGAGCTATGGCCGCTGACCTCGACTACCCGATGCCCCCGCCGCTCGGCCGGAACGGCCCGGCGTCGATGCCCGTGCCCGCCCAGGCGGCCCAGCAGCCACTCACCGGCGCCATCCCGATGTCAGTCCAGGCGCCGCCGCACACGGGCCAGCTCGCCGCCGTCGCGCCGCGGTCCGGGAGCACTCCCGTGCTGTGGCCCACGGTGGCCGTGCAGGGCCTGCGGATGTTCTACCGGACGCCGTCCACGGACACGACGCACGGCCGCCGCGCCAAGGTGAAGCGCGCCGTGCTCAACGTGCTGGGCCAGGAGCCCAAGGTGACGGTGCGCGCCCTCACGGACATCTCGTTCGTCGCGAACTCCGGCGAGCAGATCGGTCTCGTGGGGCAGAACGGCTCCGGCAAGAGCACCCTGCTGCGGATCATCGCGGGCCTGGAGAAGCCCACCAAGGGACAGGTGCTCGCCGAGAGCACGCCCGTGCTCATCGGCGTGAACGCCGCCCTGGTGCCCGACCTGCCCGGCGAGGAGAACGTGCGCCTCGGCTGCCTGGCCATGGGACTGTCCCCGGCCGAGGCCGAGGCCGCGATCCCGGACGTCATCGAGCTGGCCGGCCTGGGCAAGTCCATCTACCTGCCCATGCGCACCTACTCCTCGGGCATGGCGGCGCGCCTGCGCTTCGCCATCGCGACGGCGGCGCGCCCGCACATCCTGCTCATCGACGAGGCCCTGGCCACCGGCGACGCCGCGTTCAAGGAGCGCAGCGAGGCCCGGATGACCAGGCTCCGCGAGCAGGCGGGCACGGTGTTCCTGGTGAGCCACGCGGCGCAGACCATCGAGGAGTCCTGCACCCGCGCCATCTGGCTGCACCACGGCCGCCTGGTGCTCGACGGTGAGGCGCAGGACGTCGCCGTCCGCTACCGCAAGTGGGCGTGGGCCTTCGCGAAGGACCAGCCCGAGGAGGCCAGGCGGATCCTCGAGGAGGCGTTCGCTGAGCGCCGCGAGACGCAGGTTCGGATCGACGCGCCGGAACCGCCCAAGGGGCGGGTGCGGGAACGGCACGCGCGGCCGACCGGCAAGGAACTGAAGGCTCTGGAACGAGCCGCACGCACGAGAAGCACTGCTCAGGAGGACATGTGACCACCCGCCCGCTCATCATGACGGTCTACGGCACGCGGCCGGAGGCGATCAAGGTCGCCCCTGTGATCAAGGCGCTCGAGGCAAGCGAGGAGTTCGATTCGGTCACGGTCGTGACCGGGCAGCACCGCGAGATGCTGGACCAGGTGAACGAGATCTTCGGCATCGTGCCGGACCACGACCTCGACATCATGAGCCACGGCCAGACACTCGCCCAGATCTTCGCGCGCGTCATGGAGCGGCTCGACCCGATCCTCGCGGAGCTGAAGCCGGACGCCGTGGTCGTGCAGGGCGACACGTCGACGTCGACGGCCGCGGCCCTCGCGGCGTTCTACCGGCAGATCCCCGTGGTGCACCTGGAGGCGGGGCTGCGCAGCGGCGACATCATGTCGCCGTTCCCGGAGGAGGCGAACCGGAAGATCACGTCGCAGATCGCCTCGCTGCACCTCGCCCCGACCCTGCGCAGCCTGGCCAACCTGGTGGCGGAGGGCGTCCAGCTCGAGGACATCGCCGTGACCGGCAACACCGTCATCGACGCGCTGTACATGGCGGTGGAGCGCCGCACAGCCTTCACGGACCCCGCGGTCGAGCGCGTGGCGGCGTCGGAGCGCCGGCTCGTCCTGGTGACCACCCACCGGCGGGAGAACTGGGGCGACGCGATGGAGGGCGTCGGCCGCGCCCTGGCACGCATCGCCCGCCGCTTCCCCGACACCGAGATCGTGCTGCCGGTGCACCGCAACCCAGTGGTCCGCGAGGCGGTGCTGCCCCACCTGGACGGGCTCGCGAACGTCACGGTGACTGAACCGCTCGCGTACGGCGAGTTCACGCACCTGCTGTCACTGTCCACACTGGTGCTCACCGACTCGGGCGGGCTCCAGGAGGAGGCGCCCAGCCTCGGCAAGCCGGTGCTCGTCATGCGCGACAACACGGAGCGTCCGGAGGCGGTCGAGGCCGGCACCGCCCGGCTCATCGGCACCGACGAGGACCGCATCGTGGCCGAGGTGGCCCGGCTCCTGACCAGCGAGACCGCCTACGCCGCCATGGCCCAGTCGGTGAACCCGTACGGCGACGGCCAGAGCGCCGCCCGCACCATCGAGGCGACGGCACGGATGCTCACGCCCGTGCTGCCCGACCTGCTGCCCGACTTCGACCTGAGCGGGGAGCTGACCACAGCGAGCGCAGAGGGCGGGGCATGAGCGCCACCAGGGTCTTCGTCTACGGCTCGTGCGTGTCGCGGGACACGTTCAACGCCCTGCCACAGGACGGGTACGGGCTGGTCGACTACGTCGCGCGCCAGTCGATGATCTCGGCCGCCCGACCGCCGCTCGCGTACCCGCTGGACCTGTCCGTCATCTCCTCGCGGTTCCAGCAGCGCATGGTGCAGGGCGCCCTGAGCGGCAGCCTCTACGAGAGCCTCGGCCGCCATGCCGCGGACACGGACCTGGTCCTCGTCGACCTGACGGACGAGCGCGCCGGCGTCTTCGAGATGCCGGACGGCTCATACGTCACACGGTCGATCGAGCTGGACGGTGCCGGCCTGACGCCGCAGATCTCCGACGCGTCGACCCGCTACCTGCGATTCGGTACCGACGAGCACTTCGAGGTGTTCGGCTGGGCCGCCCAGACCTTGCGCGCGGAGCTCGACCGCCTGCAGCTGACCGAACGGACGCTCGTCCTGGCGCCGAACTGGGCCGAGTACACGGTCGACGGACAGTACAGCGGCGACAGCTACGGCTACACCCCGTCCGACGCGAACTACTTCCAGCAGCGCTATGTCGACCTGCTCGAGAACTATCTCGGCCTGCGGACCGTGCGACTGGCAGACACCAGGTCGGACACCGGTCATCAGTGGGGGCTCGCGCCCTTCCACTTCGCGGGGCCGGTCTACACGTACTTCGCTCAGGCGATAGCCCAGTTCGTTCCACCGCATGCGGGCCCGGCCTCCAGCGGAGCGCCACAGCAGGTCACGGCGCACCAGGCGCCTTCCAGCGCTGCAGCGCTCACGGCACCTCCAACCGTCGAGCTGATCCGGAGTGCCTCTGCCGAGGCCCCGACGGTGGTGCTCGTGAAGACGACGAGCCAGCACGCCAGCCTCGCCGCGCTCCTCGACGACATGGTCGCCAACGTCGGTGGTGGGAACCTGAACGTCGTCACCGTGACAGCTCAGGGACCCGCGCTCGATGCAGCCGGGGCGGAGTCGGCCGCAGCACAGCTCGCCCAGGTCACGGCCCGGACCGGGAAGGACCGTACCTATCTGACGGCCGGCGACGGTCTTGTGTGCGCCCTGCTCGTGGCAGCGGCCGACAGGGCCTCAGAGCTGGTCGTGGTCTACCCGGAGTTCCCCGAGTCGGTCACGGTGCCGGGCCTTAAGAAGGTCGACGTGCATGCTTTCGCCGAGGCGGAACATCTCACGGCCCGGCACACCGCGGAGCAGGTGGACCTGACCCTCAAGCTGCTCGGCACGGTCACCCGGACCGGCAGCTTCCTGCTGATGCACGACGGTGACGCGGTGCTCCGCCGAGCCATGGAGCGGATGCACACGACCCTGACCGACGCCCGACGGCACGCAAGGATCTGATGATGCGCATTCTGATGCCGGTGAGCCTGAACGGCGCCGACGGGGACATCCACGATCACTGCGAAGAGATCGCCGTCTCAGGCAGGAAACGCGATGCCGAGGTGGTCGTCGCCACCTCGTCGCAGCCGTACCTGGATCGCCTCGCCGCACGCGGGGTGGACGGGTTCCTCGTCGACTTCGCCGACCTTGAGGCCGCGAGCGAAGCCGCGGCACGGCGTGGCCCCTGGGACCTGGTGCACACCCATCCCTTTGCCGCGCGCAAGTTCGCCACCCGGTTCGCCGCCCAGCACGAGCTCCCCCTCGTCGCGACGTTCCATGGCCCCTACCTGGACGACATCGACACCTGGCACAACCAGGCCAACGCTCTCGTCGCGGTCACCGGTTCGGTCGCCGACCGTCTGCGGGGCGTGAGCGGCATCCCGGCCGACCGGGTGCACGTGGTCGAGAACCGCCTGCGCGCTGACGCGATGCCGCAGCAGCAGGCGAAGCACGATCCTCGGGCGCTGGTCCTGGCCGTGCACGCGAACCTGACCAAGGACTTCGACCCCGCCCTCGAGCTCCTCAACGAGTTCATCGAGCGCGCATCCGGTGAGCAGCGGTTCGGGTGGCGCATCGAGCTGGCTGGTTCGGGCGCCACCCGCCCCGACATCACGGCGCAGCTCGCCAAGGCCTGCCTGGCGCCAGGTGCCCCGGACGTCGTCGTCCACGGGCATCTGGACGCCACGGCCACCCGTGAGCTCTACGGCCGGGCGTATGCCGTGGTCGCCGCGGGTCGGGACGCGATCGACGCCATCGCCGTCGGCCTGCCCGCCGTCGTGGCACAGGGCACGGGCACCTACGCGCTGTCGCCCACGGGCGACACGTCGACCCTGCTCTACGGCACGGACGGCGCACGTGTCTCCGGGGCGGCCTTCCACGACCACTGCGTCGAGATCGCCACGGACGCCGAGGCACGCCAGCGGCACGCCGTGAGCGGGATGCGGCTGACCCGGTCGCGGTTCAACCCTCAGGCACTGGACCTCGCGCTGGCCGCGATCCACGAGCTGGCGGTCGCGGAGGGCCCCCGGAGCACGCCGCAGTTCCGCGTCGAACGGGCCCAGGGCGCTGTCCGCGTGATCTTCGCCGGTGACCCCCGCGGCAGCGAGTTCGCCTTCTACGTGATGCAGGGCTCCGAGCGGCTGCGTGCCGACTGGTACGGGGCCAACTACTGGCTTGACCTGCGCCAGGAGGAAGCGGCCGCCGCCACGGGGGTGCGCTGTTTCGTCAAGGACCGTCAGGGGTCGATCCAGCAGGTCATGGTCGACCTCACCCCGGGCTCGTGACCCCGCCTCAACCCACCACACCGCCCGGAGACGTCGTGCACGCTCACTCCCCCGTCGACCTCGCCCAGTGGAAGCGGCCGGTGCGCCGCTGGGAGAGCCTGGTTGCGTTCCTGGCCACGCCGGGCCATGACACCGGGCTGCACTCCATCTCGTTCCCGGACGGGACGCTGGACGTATCGTTCTACGGACGGCCGCTGGGCGAGGACGGTCCGGCCACGGTGCCGGTGATCTTCTCCGGCGCGACGAAGGAGCGCAACGGCGCACTCGGTCCGTACTTTTCCGGCCAAGGCATCAGCACCGAGCTGGGCACCGCTTCCATCAGCGTCGCCGACCCGACCATCAGCGACCATGGTGACCTCAAGCTCGCGTGGTACGCGGGCTGTTCGAGGTTTCACGCCGAGCGGGCCCTCCATGGCCTGCTCGCCGGCATCGTCGAACGTTACGACGTCGACCTGCTACTCATCGGCGGCAGCGGCGGTGGCTTCGCCGCGCTCAGCGCCGCCCACGCCGTCGGGAAGCGCGCACGGGCACTCGCGTGGAACCCTCAGACCGACCTGCTGGCGTACGAGGTCACGGCGGTCGCGGACTACGTCCGTAGCGCCTTTCCGGAGGCACGGACGAGTCGGCTCGACCCGGGCGACCCCCAGGAACGTGAGACGCTCCGCGCGTACTTCGAAGGGCGGGGCATCAGGACGCTGCTCGGTGACGCGGACGACCGATCGGCCACGCTGGTGCTGCAGAACACGGGCGACTGGCACCTGGAGCAGCATGCGAGGCCGTACGCCACCCGGCGGGAGATGACGGTCGAACAGGGCGTCCTGACCGACGGGGCCGGCGTCGTGGCCATCGGTGACTGGGGCGGCGGGCACTCCGCGCCGCCACGCGAGGTGACGCTGCTCGCCACCCGTGCGCTGCTCGCGGGTGCGACGCCGCAGGCCGCCTACGAGTCGGTGTCCACGACCTTCCCGCAGTTCTTCGGCGCGAGAATCGCGTCGTTGGGCGAGATCACGGGCGAGGACTTCGCTCTCTCGTCGACCCCCGACGGATACCGCATCGACTTCGTCCGGCCCCCGGCCGGCCTGACCTTCGCGTTCTACGTCAACAGCCCGGACGGGGTGCTCGAGAAGATCTGGTACACGCCGGAACCTGGCATCGAGCTCACCGGGACGACGGCACGGCGAGCCACCTCGGTCTCCTGCTTCGTCCGGAACGTGATCGTCGAGCAGGCGCGCTTCGAGGTGCCGGTGACCCGGTGACCTGCCGCCACCAGGTCACCGGGCCGGAGGTCACCGCGTGCTGCGCCGTGTCAACAGGGCGTTGAGGTCGACGGTCAGCCGATCGGCGAACCGTTCGAGGTCGTAGTTCTCCACCACGAATTCTCGCCCCTCCGCCACGCCCTCCACGTAGGTGTCCGCGTCGAGGTTCTTCTCGACGTACGACACCATCTCGTCGACCGAGCGGAAGACGAACCGGGGCGGATACACGTACTCGGCGCCCGGCCAGTCCAGGACCAGGCCCTGTCCACCCGCCGCGAAGCCCTCGGCCGGTGCGAGGTGGAAGCTCTCGTCCTCACTGGTCGACAGGACCCAGCCCGTAGTGGCGAGCTCCGAGCGCATGTCCGCCCAACCGTGGTAGGTGATGGCCGGAGCGAGCTCGTGCTGCTCGACGAAGCGATCGCACCGCTCGAAGTAGTCCCGCTCGGCGTCGTCCTTCCAGATCCAGTCGACCTCGTGCGCGGCCTTGCCGTACACGTGCAGGTGGAAGCGCTCGTCCGACGCCCGGAGGTCGGCGAGGACCTGGAGAGCGCGGAGCATTCCCTTGCGCTCCGGGACCGCACCCACGATGGCCAGACGGTAGACCCGTTCCGGGTCGTCGGCCACGGCGTACGAGTCCACGTCGACCCAGTTGGCCAGCAGCCGCGCCCTGGATCGTGGGATGGGGAAGACCTGCAGGAAGTCCTCCAGCGTCTTCACCGACACCGAGTAGAACCGGTCCACCCGGTCGAGCACCGGATCGAAGCCGAAGTTCCGCTCGAGCTCGAAGCGGTGGCCCCGAACGACGAGCACCTGTTCGGGTCGCACATGCCGCGCGTACCAGGTGGCGTTCCCGAGCAGCCAGTCGCAGAACACGATGTCTGCCCAAGCCAGCAGGCGCTCGGACCGCTTGGCGTCGTGCCGGTCGTGGCCCTCCCACTCGTCCACCATGGTGACGAAGTCGTCCCCGAGGCGGGGCAGAGCTCCCATGATGAACTTCAGGTCGTAGCCGGCGACAAGCAGTCTCGGCGTGATGACGTCGCAGAACGCCTCGTACGCGCCGTCCCTCGCCATCCGGTAGATCTCCTGGATGCGGGGCTTGAACGTGTCGGCGCCAAGCACGCCGTCGTACCTTCGCAGAAAGTCCTGCAGCCGCACGAACGTGTCTCGCGCGATGCTCCCGGACCGCCGTGTATAGAGCGCGACGAGTGCCTCGCGGACCCCGATCCGCCCGCGTCCCGCCAGATAGTCGATCCCGCGCTCGGCGAGCAGTCGCTGCACCGACGTCCAGACGTGCAAGTGGTTACGGAGGGCGGCGTCGTCATAAGCCTGCGTCGAGGAGCGCGCGTCCCGTAGCCGGCGGTCGTACACGTAGAGCGGCGCGTCCGAGTAGTGGACCGAGTCCGCCCGCAGCACGACCTCGGCGAGAAAGAGCGTGTCCTCGCCCATGCGGACGTCCGGATCCCACCGGATCTGGTGATCCGCCAGGAGCCGCCGACGGATGATGGCCGGAGGCGTGGTGCTCTGCTCGGCGAAGATGCGCTCGATCAGCTGGTCCCGGTCACCGTCCTCCGCAGCATCCGCAAGGCGGTTGCCGACGTAGGTCTCGCCCATGTCGTCGCGCACCAGCAAAGGACCTCGCACGAGATCGGACCCGTTGCGGACGGCGACGTCGAGCGCTACTGCGACACCGGCCGCCAGCAGCTCGTCGTCCGAGTCATGGAAGTAGACGAACTCCCCGCGCGCCGCGTCGACTCCCGCATTGCGTGGTGCCGACGGCGAGCCAGTGTTGTTGGGCAGCCGCACCACCCGCCAGCTCGGGCGTCCCGAGCTGAGGCGTTCGGCGACCTCGACCGTGGCGTCCGTCGAGCAGTCGTCGATCACGACGACCTCGTAGTCCACGCCATGTTCGTCCAGCTCCGACACAGAGGACAGGGCGGACCGGAGGGTCGCCTCCGCGTTGTACGCCGGAATGATGATCGAGAGCTGGACGTCCCTCGGGCCTGCGGCAGTTCTTGCTTCCATGTCTCCTCAGATGCGGTAGAGCCGCTCACGGACGGTGCCATCGAGCACCAGTCGCACGGCGGCGCCCTGCGGCAGCAGCACCGAGACCTCGTCGCCGACACCGCCGTAGTCGTAGTCACGCGTGCCGGCCAGCGCCACTCCGCCGTCGGCATATGCCAGGTGCAGCAGGCCACGGTCCAGGTCGGTCAGCGAGACCGGCCGACTGCCCAGCACGAGCGCCTGCCGGCTCCTCCCGCGCGCGAGCGCCGCCTCGACGAACGGCTCTGCGACCACCTGGACGTGATCTCCGGCGTAGCCGTAAAGCTCCTGGACCGTTGACGGGTCGACGGTGCGCGGCACCACGACGACCGTGCGGGCAACGTGGTCACCGAAGGACCTGCGGGTGTCGAGGACACTCTCGACGGTCTTGCGATCGCTCGCCGTGGCCAGGAGGTCGACCGAGCCGTCGTCGGGCTCGTACGAGATCCCCACCAGGTCGAGAACCTGTCGGAAGCGCCGGGCGTAGGTGTGGTCCTTGAGGACCAGGTCGAGGTTCTTCTCGCGCAGACGCAGGCGGTCGGCCGCGTCCATGTCGCGGACCCGGTCGGGCTCCCTGTCCGCGAAGATCACACCCTCGCCGAAGTACCGCTCCACGCCCGCGGAATAGTTGGAGACGACCAAGGTTCCAGACATGGCGAGCTCGAACACCCGACGCGCGAACATGGTCCGCGAGCGGGTCTCGGTGTTGAAGTTCAGCCCGAACTCGTACTTCTTGTACACCTGGGCAAGGTCGCTGTGCGGGACGGCCGCCCGGGTCAGACCCCGGTAGCGCTCAGGGTAGAAGTGATGCGGGTCGTCGCCACCGTGGTACCGGTCGTAGATGTCGAGGCGGAGTCCTTGTTCGAGGATCCGGTCGAAGACCAATGCCATCGCTGCGCTCCGCGCGACGTGATACGTGTACCAGCTACCGGCGAAGACGATGCTGCCCGGCTCGCGCTCGACCGCATCGGACGGGTTGTAGAGCCGTGGCTGAGCGGCGAAGGGAAGGCAGCCGACGCTGCGAGCGCCCCACTCGACCCGATAGCGGTCCACGCACGCCTCGTCGGTCGTCAGCACGTGGTCGAACTGCGTCGCTGTCCGGACGAAGTCGTGCCTGCGGTCGTAGTAGTGGCTCGGGTCCTCCTTGTTCCAGAAGACCGTCGGTATCCCGTTCGCCCGGCAGTGGGCGACGATCTCGAGCAGAGCCGTACGGTTCTCGTGCGCCCACGCGTTGGTTGCGTAGACCTTGCCGCGCCACTCCCGCTCCGGCGTCACGCCCGCCCAGGCTGACTCGCAGAACAACAGCTCGGGAGCGTGCTCCTCGAACTGTTCCCGCCATCGAGCGGGGTCGAGCGCCACCGCGTCGCACTCGTCACGGAAGGAGTTGAAGGTGAAGGTGTCGGCGATGAACGCCACCCGCACGTCCTGGGCCTCGCGTCGGCCCGCCGCCAGCGACTCCTGCCGCACCTCGACGCTGTTGACGAGCCGGTACGGGATGTTCCCGCCCGCCTTGCGCACCGTGAAGCGCACCGCTGCGGCCGAGTCGGGTACCACGAGGCTGGTCTTCCGGCGGAGTGCGCCAGGTACGTAGGGCAAGGTGGTCGTGGGCACCGGATGGCCGACCGGCTCGCCGTCGGCGCGGACGTACTGTGTGTCCACCTGCAGTGCCCGGGGGTTGGGGGCCGCCGACGGCGAACGCAGCGAGAACTCCGCCTCGAGCCGTCCGCCACCGCGCACGGGGACGGTGAACGTGGTCGGTTCGTCCGGCGAGATGGTCACCAGCGCGGTGGTCGCCGAGTCGTCGTCCACCCGCACGTGCCAGCTCTCGACGGCCAGCGGTGAACCACCTCGGCCCGTGCGGAGCTGTCGGACGGGGGCCGTTGGAGCGGCAGCCGCACCTCCCGGCTGCTTCGGCGGTACGGCAGGAACCGTACCCGCGGCCCGTGGCGTCGGAGAGGCCGCCTGCCGAGCGGTGACGCCGCGACTGCCGCTCTGGTCGGGGTGGCCGGCCTTCCGGGTCAGTGCACGGGTGGAGGCATGGATGGCGGCCAGGTGCACACGGACACTGCGATGCTGCACGTGGACCGCAGCTGCGAGCGCGAGCGAGACGACCGCTACGAAGGCCGTCAGTGCCCAGGACCGCGTCAGCGTCCCGACCACCGCGGTGGCCACGGCTCCACAGAGCGCAGCGGCGACTGCGACCGGCTGGATCCTCGCCACCAGCGCGCGCCGCGCTCTGCCCAGGACACGCCTGATCCGTGATCGCACGGTCACCCCCACACGCCGCGCGTGTCGACCAGCGGCGTCGTGCCCAGCCCCAGGGCCTCCGTGTCCGCGTGCTTGAACGCCGAGTGGTCCACGAGCAGCACCACCACGTCGGCCTTCGGCACCGCGTCCTCCAGCGTGGTGAGCAGCACGTTCCGCCGGTTGGCCAGCTCCTTGGGCAGCTCCTCGATGTGCGGCTCGACGACCAGCACGTCGGATTCGGCGAACTCGTCGGCCAGCCGCCCCGCGATCCGGCGGGCCGGCGACTCGCGCAGGTCGTCGATGTCCGGCTTGAACGCGAGCCCCAGCACGGCGATGGTCGGCTCGGTCATGCCCTGCGCGGCCGCCCGCACCTTGTCGAGCACCCACTCGGGCTTGGCGTCGTTGACCTCGCGCGCCGCCCGGATCAGGCGCGCCTCCTCCGGAGCGGCGTCCACGATGAACCAGGGGTCCACGGCGATGCAGTGCCCGCCCACCCCGGGGCCGGGCTGGAGGATGTTGACCCGCGGGTGATGGTTCGCGAGGCGGATGAGCTCCCAGACGTCGACGTCGAGCCGGTCCGCGATCACCGAGAGCTCGTTGGCGAAGGCGATGTTCACGTCGCGGAACGAGTTCTCGACGAGCTTCGCGAGCTCGGCGGTGACCGCGTCGGTCAGCAGGATCTCGCCCTGGCAAAAGACCCGGTACAGGTCGCGGGCTCGCTGCGCGGCCTCCGGCGTCAGGCCGCCGACGATCCGGTCGTTCGTGACGAGCTCGACCATGACGCGGCCCGGCAGCACGCGCTCCGGGCAGTGCGCCACGTGGATCACCGGCCGCGAGCCGGAGCCGTCGAGGCTGAGGTCCGGGCGCTCGTCGAGGATCCACTGCGCCATCTGCGCGGTGGCACCGGGCGGCGAGGTCGACTCCAGGACCACGAGCTCGCCGCCGCGCAGCCTGGGCGCGAGCGCCTCCGCCGCGGACCTGATGTAGCTGAGGTCCGGCTCGTGGTCGCCGGTGAACGGCGTGGGCACGGCCACGACGAACGCGTCGGCCTCCTCCGGTGCGGACACGGCACGGAGCCGCTCACCGGTCACCGCAGCCGAGACGTACCCGGCCAGGTCAGGTTCGACGAACGGCACCTGGCCGCGGTTCACGGCGTCGACCGTCGTCTGGTTGACGTCCACGCCGATGACGTCGACACCGTTGGCCGCCAGGATCGCGGCCGTCGGCAGACCGATATAACCGAGGCCGATCACGGCAACGGTGCTGATACCCATTGAGTTCTCTCTTTCGTACGTTCAGAACATGACGTGCGTCGCCGCACGTCCGTAGTGCCGGAGCTCGCCGCTCGCGAGCAGCTCGGCCTCCGTCACGGACCACGAGTGCCCGCCCGGGGCCGAGCGCACCTGGATGAAGTTGAACCGGTCGGCCGAGTAGACGGTCCCGGACGCCTCGACGACGTCGGCCAGGAAGGCCGTGTCCTCGCCACGCCCCAGCGGGCGGAAGCGCACGGTGGAAGCGGTCTCACGCGCAGCGACGATCGTCGGCCCCATCACGCGGTCGGTGTACCGGTGCTCGCGGTCCGCGAACCGCAGGATCGTCGCGTCGGCGCCCTCGAGGTACATGTAGTGCGCCTGCTTGCCCACCACGTCCGCGCCGGAGTACGCCAGCGCGTACAGCTGGTCGGACAGGTACTGCGGGCCGTACAGGTCGTCGTCGTCGATCTTGGCCACGACGTCGCCGTCCGCCGCGTCCAGCAGCAGGTTCAGGCACGTGCCCAGCGGCACGTCCGCCGTCGCCGAGAGCAGCTCCAGCGAGCCGATACCGGCCTCCTTGGCGCGGGCGCGCAGGTCGGCGTCGTCCGCCTCGAAACCGTGCGTGAGCAGCGCGACCTGCAGGTCCACGCCCTCCTGGGCGCCGAGCACGCCGAGCACGTGGTCGAGCTGGTGCGGGCGGTTCGTGGAGACCAGGGCGGTCACGGTCGGCCGGGCGACGACGGGCGAGCCGGCCAGGCCGACGTCGGCCAGCACCTTCTGCGAGCGGACGGCGTAGGTGTGCTCGCGCCAGATGCGGCGCTGGCCCTTGTGGACCGCCCGGTCGCGCAGCTCGGGCGAGCGCACGAGCGCCCGGATCGCGTGCGCGCCGGCCTCGCGGGTCCCGGCGACGAAGACCTCGTCGCCGGGGAAGTACTCCCCCACGGCCGCGCTCGGCGTCGAGACGACGGGCGTGCCGGAGGCGGTGATCTCGAAGATCCGGCGCGCGCACATCGACGGCGAGCCGACCACCGAGTTCACGTTGAGGAAGACCTTGTACTCGCGGTAGGCGGTCAGCATCCGGTCGTAGTCGAGCGAGCCGACGACGCGCCCGTCCAGCGGCGCCGGGAACTGGTACTTCTCGTCCTTGCCGCGGAACCGGCTGAAGATCTCCAGGCCGTGCCCCATCTTGGGCGAGACGTCGAGCGCCGCCCCGAGCAGCAGGTCCATCTGCTCGCGCCGCTCCGGGTACTTGTGCGCGAAGTACATCCCGGCGAACGCGACGTCGCGCTCCGGACCGCGGCCGTGGAGCCGCACGGGGTTGTGGATCGCGGGCTGCGCGGCGAACTCCAGCACACCCACCCGGTCGTGGCTCAGGGCCTCGACGTAGGCGGGCACCCGGTCGACGTCCGTGGTGTAGACCCGGTCGAACAGCCGGGCGGCGTCGAGGAAGTCCGCGAAGTGGACTGGGTCCTCCTTGTTCCAGAACACCGTGGGCACGCCCGCCGCGCGGCAGGCCGCGACGAGCTCGACGAGGGCCGGCCGCGGGGCCGACGTGCCGGTCAGGTGGTACTGCCACGCGCCGGCGTTGCCGTTCCACGCGGACTCCACGAAGAGCAGGTCCAGGCCGCTCGCCAGCTCGTCCCGCCAGGTCGTGGGGGTCAGCGGCACCTGGTCCCACTCGGGCGCGAACGCGAGCCGCGAGAAGTCGTCCAGGATGACGCCGACCCGCAGGGCGCGCGGCCCGCCGACGGGGTCGCGCCCGGCCGCAGTGCCGCGGGCCGCCAGGCCCGACGTCGGGCGGGCCGGCCACGGGTCGAACGTCAGCCCGTCCTTCGTCAGGCGCGAACCGCCGACCTGCCCGGCCATCGGCACCCGCTGCCTGCGCAGATGCGTCCGCAGCTGGTCGAGGCCGCCGTGGCGCAGGTGCCACACCGCACGACGGAGCCCTCGCACCACGCCCGGCGCACGATCCTTCACGGCAAGAATGTCCTTGTCTGCCCGAAGGCATTCAGCGATAAGGGCACCCCGCCAGGCGCGAAAGGAAGGTGCCGGAGGTCCAGGATGCGCCATTGGTGAACTGATGCTACAAGCGGCCCATGTCCCTCAATTGCCGAAAGCGGGTGAAAGGAGCAGAGATTCACCCGGGCAATATTTCGGCCGGTCAACTTTCGGCAGCGCGGCGGCCCCGGCTACTCCACGACGGCGGGCAGCGTGTCGATCCCGCCCGGCGACTCCGCCAGGTAGACGGGCAGCTCATCGCGCGCCACGGCCGCCATGAGCGGGTCGAGCGCGTCCCGGTCGAGCAGCACGATGGACTGCCCGTCGTCGCTGCGGCCGGTCCCCGAGTAGGGCGCGGTCAGGAACGTGATGTCGCTGGTGGAGAGGTCCTTGGCGCTGACGGCCAGCTCCAGCATCCGGTCGATCGTGAGGTCCGGGTCGACGGCCACGGCCCGGACCGCCGCCTCCAGGAACTTGGACATCTTCAGCAGGTCGCTCTTGTTCTCGGTGGCCTTCGAGGCGATGGCCCGCATCCAGGCCTGCTGCCGCTGCACGCGACCGAAGTCGCCGTTCGCCAGCGCGTACCGCTCGCGCGTGAACTCCAGCGCCTCCTGGCCCGTCATCGTCTGCTCCACCGAGCCGCCCCCGCCGTCGGGCACCGTGATCTCCACGCCGCCGAGGGTGTCGGTGAGCGTCGTGAAGGACTCGAAGTCGCTCACCGCGAAGTGGTCGATGCGCACCCCGGTCAGGGCCTCGACCGTCTGGACCATCAGGCCCGGGCCGCCGAACGAGAACGCCGAGTTGATCTTGCCCTCGCCGAAGCCGGGGATGTCCACCCAGGAGTCCCGCGGGATCGAGATCACCGCGGCCGACTTCCGGTCCCCCGACAGGTGCAGGAGCAGGATCGCGTCGGTGCGCTGCGCGCCGAGCTCCCAGGCGGAGGGGTCGCCGGCGGAGATCCGGCTGTCGGAGCCGAGCGCCAGGATGTTCACGGGCGCGGCGGTGCCCTCCACGGGGGCCGGCTCGGGGCGGGCGGCCTCGTCGATGTCGGCGAACGGGTCGTCAATGCGCTCGATCTTCTCGTCGAGCGAGATCTTGTAGCCGTAGTAGGCCATGGCCCCGCTGGCGCAGACGAGCACCAGGGCGCCGATGATCACCAGCGCGACGAACCCCTTGCCCCGGCGACGGCGACGCGCGGGAGCCGGCTCGGGTTCGGCGGGGCGCGGCGCGGTAAGGAGGTCGCTGACTCCATCAGGTCCATGCATACCCATCTGAGTACCGCTCGGAGGACCGGCGCCGCATCACCCTGCGAAAGAGATCACCCGTGGTTCACCCTGCCCCTGACCTGCACGACAACGGCCCGTGTGCGAGAAGAGGATTTCATCCGGGTGAATTCTGCGCGGGTATTTCCTGATGAGAGAAAGACGACGGGGGAAGAGCGGGAGAACACGTTCCGACCGGCCGGTTCCACCCTCCGGTGACCGGCCGCCGCGTGGGAAGATCCGGCTCATGCGCGGAATCATTCTCGCCGGCGGTTCAGGGACACGGCTGCACCCGATCACCCAGGGGATCAGCAAGCAGCTCGTGCCCGTCTACGACAAGCCGATGATCTACTACCCGCTCTCCACCCTGATCCTGGCCGGGATCCGCGACATCCTGGTCATCACCACCCCGCACGACGCCGGCCAGTTCGAGCGGCTGCTCGGCGACGGCTCGCAGTTCGGCATCTCGATCACCTACACGACGCAGGCGTCGCCCGACGGCCTCGCCCAGGCCTTCGTGCTCGGCGAGGAGTTCCTCGGCGCAGACTCGGCCGCGCTCGTGCTGGGCGACAACATCTTCTACGGCCCCGGCTTGGGCCATCAGCTCACCCGGTTCGCAGACCTCGACGGGGGTGCGGTCTTCGCCTACCGCGTCGCCGATCCCACCGCCTACGGCGTGGTCGAGTTCGACGAGCACGGCAAGGCGCTCTCGCTGGAGGAGAAGCCCGCCCGCCCCAAGTCGAGCTACGCCGTGCCCGGCCTGTACTTCTACGACAACGACGTCGTGGCCATCGCCAAGGGGCTCGAGCCCTCGGCACGCGGCGAGTACGAGATCACCGACATCAACGCCGAGTACCTGCGCCAGGACCGGCTCCAGGTCGAGGTGCTGCCGCGCGGCACCGCCTGGCTCGACACGGGGACCTTCGACTCGCTGCTGGAGGCCTCGGACTACGTCCGCACCATCGAGCGACGCCAGGGCCTCAAGATCGGCGCCCCGGAGGAGGTCGCCTGGCGCCGCGGTTTCCTGTCCGACGACGACCTGCGCGCCCGGGCGGAGAAGCTCACCAAGTCCGGCTACGGCACCTACCTGCTGAGCCTCCTGGAGTCCTGACCGCCGGGGTGCGGCGCCCGACCGCCGGGGCGGAGCGCCACGCGCTCAGCGGGTCCCCAGCACCGTCGGCGCCGCGGCCTTCCAGCGGTCGGCCCAGTCGCCGATCGGCTCCACGCCGACCTCCCGGAGCCGGTCGTGCCCCAGCACCGAGAACGCCGGCCGGGGCGCCGGGAGCCGGTAGGCGGCGCTCGTGGTCGGGTCCACCGGCGTCGTCTGCCCGGCGGCCGCCACCACCTCGCGGGCGAACCCGTGCCACGTCACCTGGCCCGACGCCGTCCCGTGGTACAGCCCGCCGGGCGCCCGTGCCGCCACGAGCCGCACGATCAGGTCCGCCAGGTCCGCGGTCCAGGTGGGCTGACCGGTCTGGTCGTCCACGACGCTCAGCCGGTCCCGCTCCCCCGCCACCCGCGCGATGGTCTGAGGGAAGCACTTGCCGCCCGCACCGTAGAGCCACGCGGTCCGGACCACGAGGGCGTCCGGCGCGTACGCCCGCACGGCCCACTCGCCGGCGGCCTTGGTCCGTCCGTAGGCCGACCGGGGGTCCACCGGCGCGTCCTCGGCGTAGGGCTCTGTCGCGCCGCCGTCGAACACGTAGTCCGTGGACACGTGGACCAGGCGCGCCCCGGACGCCGCGGCGGCGCGCGCGAGGTGCGCGGGCCCGGTCGCGTTGGCGGCGAAGGCTTCCGCCTCGTGCGTCTCGGCGTCGTCGACGGCGGTCCAGCCCGCGCAGTTGACGACGACGTCGTGACCCGCCACCGCGGCGAGCACGTCCGACGCGTCGGTGATGTCGACGTCGGACCGGCGGATCCCGGCCACCTCGTGGCCCGCGCCACGGGCGGCGGCCACCATGTCCTGGCCGAGCATGCCCGCCGCGCCGAAGACCACCCACTGCTGTGCCGTGCTGCGTCCGCTGGTCACCCTAGGATCC
Source organism: Promicromonospora sp. NPDC050262 (assembly GCF_040655935.1). Classification (NCBI taxonomy): domain Bacteria; kingdom Bacillati; phylum Actinomycetota; class Actinomycetes; order Micrococcales; family Promicromonosporaceae; genus Promicromonospora; species Promicromonospora sp. NPDC050262. Next base: position 144,011 of record NZ_JBFAKX010000004.1, read on the forward strand.
TAACCAGGGCCGCAGGACCGCCGACGAACCACGCGAGGAGTTCCATGGAGTACCGCGAGCTGACCGTGCCCGGCGCCTTCGAGATCACCCCGAAACAGTTCGGGGATCCGCGCGGACTCTTCCTGGAGGCGTTCAAGGCGGGCCCGTTCGCCGACGCCGTCGGGCACGCCTTCGACCTGCAGCAGGCCAACTGCTCGGTGTCGGCCGCCGGAGTGGTCCGCGGCGTCCACTTCGCCGACGTGCCGCCCAGCCAGGCCAAGTACGTCATGTGCGTCAGCGGCGCGGTGCTCGACGTCGTCGTGGACCTCCGCGTGGGTTCGCCCGCCTTCGGCACCTGGGACGCCGTGCTCCTGGACGACGTCGACCGCCGCGCCGTCTACCTGTCCGAGGGCCTGGGCCACGCCTTCATGTCCCTCGAAGACGGCTCCACGGTGCTCTACCTCTGCTCGAGCGGCTACGCCCCGGGCCGCGAGCACGGCGTCCACCCCCTCGACGAGGACCTCGCCATCACCTGGCCCACCACGGCCCGCGACGGCACCCCCCTCAAGCCCCTGCTCTCGGACAAGGACGAGGCAGCCCCCAGCCTCGCCGAGGCCAGGGAAAAGGGCCTGCTCCCCACCATGGAGTCGGTCACCAGCTACCTCGCCGGTCCCTAGCCACCCCAACGACCAGGCCCTGACAGAGGCCAACTACGCAACCAACCCCACCATCAATGGCGACCCGAACGGCAGAGGTCCGGGCGAGCGTGAGGGGTGCGCCGCCGTAAAACCGTAGCGGAGGGCCCCCTGGGGCCCGTGAGCGAGGCGGCGCACCCCTCACGTTCGCCCGGACCGGACCCAGCCCCCGACCCAGCACGAGCGAGCTACTGTCCCGAGGCGGCGTACTTGGCCTCCGTCAGCGCCTTCGCACCCCTCCACCAGGGCTCGTTCTCCCGGTACCACTCCACGGTCGCCTCCAGCCCCGCCCGGAAGTCCGTGTACCGCGGCACCCACCCCAGCTCCGTCCGGAGCCGGCTGGCGTCGATCGCGTACCGCAGGTCGTGCCCGGGCCGGTCGGTCACGTGGTCGAAGTCGTCGGCGTCCCGCCCGAAGATCTCCAGGAGGGTCCGCACCACGTCGAGGTTGCTGGTCTCGCCGTCGGCGCCGATCAGGTACGTCTCGCCGATGCTGCCCTTGTCGATGATCGTCCACACTGCCGCGTTGTGGTCCTCGACGTGGATCCAGTCGCGCACGTTGAGCCCCGCGCCGTACAGGCGCGGACGCACGCCGTCGATCAGGTTGGTGACCTGACGCGGGATGAACTTCTCGATGTGCTGGTACGGGCCGTAGTTGTTCGAGCAGTTGGAGATGGTGGCCTGGACGCCGAACGACCGGACCCAGGCCCGGACCAGGAGGTCGGAGCCCGCCTTGGTCGACGAGTACGGCGACGACGGGTTGTACGGCGTCTCCGGCGTGAACCGGTCCGGGGTGTCGAGCGGCAGGTCCCCGTACACCTCGTCCGTCGAGATGTGGTGGAACCGCACGTCGTGCCTGCGCACCGCCTCCAGCAGCGTGAACGTGCCCACCAGGTTCGTCTGTACGAACGGCGACGGGTCGTTCAGCGAGTTGTCGTTGTGCGACTCGGCCGCGAAGTGCACGACCAGGTCCGACTCCGCCACGAGCCGGTCCACGAGCGGCGCGTCGGCGATCGACCCGACCACCAGCTCCACCCGGTCCGCGACCGGGTCGAGCGAGGTACGGTCGCCCGCGTAGGTCAGGGCGTCGAGCACCGTGACCCGCGCGTCGGGGCGCTCGCGCACCGTCTGGTGCACGAAGTTCGCGCCGATGAAGCCCGCGCCGCCGGTGACCAGGACGCGCATCGGTCAGTCCCGTCCGTAGATGTCGCGGGTGTAGACCTTGTCCGCGACGTCGTCGAGCACCTCGGTGCGCCGGTTGGCGATGATGACGTCCGCGCGCGTCTTGAACTGGTCCAGGTCGCGCACGACCTCCGAGGAGAAGAAGTCGTCCTGCTCGAGGGTGGGTTCGTAGACGATGACCTCGATGCCCTTGGCCTTGATCCGCTTCATGATGCCCTGGACGCTGGAGTCGCGGAAGTTGTCCGACCCGGCCTTCATCACCAGCCGGTACACGCCCACGGTCTTCGGCTCCCGGCGCAGGATGTCCGCGGCCACGAAGTCCTTGCGGGTGGTGTTGGCGTCGACGACCGCGTTGATCAGGTTCTGCGGCACGGTGGCGTAGTTGGCCAGCAGCTGCTTGGTGTCCTTGGGCAGGCAGTACCCGCCGTAGCCGAAGGACGGGTTGTTGTAGTGCGTCCCGATCCGCGGGTCCAGGCCCACGCCCTCGATGATCTGCGCGGTGTCCAGGCCGTGGGTGGCCGCGTAGGTGTCCAGCTCGTTGAAGTACGCCACCCGCAGCGCCAGGTAGGTGTTGGCGAACAGCTTGATCGCCTCGGCCTCGGTCGGGTGGGTCAGGAGGACCGGGGTGGTCTCGTCCAGCGCGCCCTCCAGCAGGAGGTCGGCGAACTGCCTGCCGCGGTCGCCGCGGTCCCCGACCACGATGCGCGAGGGGTGCAGGTTGTCGTACAGGGCCCGGCCCTCGCGCAGGAACTCCGGGGAGAAGACGATCGCGGCCCCCGGGTGCTCGGCTCGCATGCGCTCGGTGAACCCGACCGGGATCGTCGACTTGATCACGATCGTCGCGTCGGGCACGCGCTCCAGGACGTCGTCGATCACGGTCTCGACCGAGGACGTGTCGAAGAAGTTGGTGACCTCGTCGTAGTTGGTCGGCGTCGCGATCACCACGACACCGGCCTCCGCGTACGCCTGTTCCTTGTCCAGGGTCGCGGTCAGTGCCAGCTCGCGACCGGCCAGGTACTCCTCCAGCTCGGGGTCCACGATCGGCGAGATCCGGTCGTTGACCTGGGCCACCTTGACCGGGTCGACGTCCAGCGCCCACACCTCGTGCTTCTGCGCGAGCAGCACCGCGTTCGACAGCCCGACATACCCCGTACCGACAACAGCGATCTTCACGACCAGGCTCCTGACAGGAAGAGTTCGACAACGGGCCCATGGTAGGCGCGCCGCCCGGTCCGTAGGACAAGCGCCGGAGCGCCCGACAAGTGCTTCATCCAGTGACGCACGCCACACCGGCGCCCGAGCGCGCCCGAGGTTAGGCTTGCCTCACCATGTCACAGACCACCAGCGCACCGACCGAGAAGCCCCGCAGAGGCGTCCGCACCACGGCTACCGTGACAGCGGTCCGGCAGCTCACTCCGCACATGATCCGGGTGACGCTCGGCGGCACGGCCCTGGCCGACGCCGACACCACGCCGTTCACCGACCGCTACGTCAAGCTGGTCATGGCCGAGCCCCCCGAGCCCGAGGGCCGCCCCGTCCTGCGCACCTACACGATCCGCGACGTGACCGCGTCCGGCTGGGACATCGACATCGTCACGCACGGCGACGTGGGCCACGGCGGCCCGTGGGCCCAGCGGGTCCAGCCGGGCGACGAGGTCTCCTTCGTGGGCCCGGGCGGCGACTACGCGCCGTCCCCCGACGCGCCGTGGCACCTCCTGGCCGGTGACGAGTCCGCCCTCCCGGCCATCGCGGCCACGTGCGAGGCCCTGCCCGAGGACGCCGTGGCGCACGTCTTCGTCGAGGTCGCCGACGCGTCCGAGGAGCAGGAGATCACCACCGCCGCGAACCTGCACCTCACCTGGGTCCACCGGTCCACGGGAGCGAGCCTGGCCGACGTCGTGCAGGCCGCCGGGCTGCCGGACGGTACCCCGCACACGTTCCTGCACGGCGAGGCCGGCTGCGTGCGCGACCTGCGCCGCTGGGCGCGCGGGACGCTGGGCGTGCCGCGCGAGCTGCTCTCGGCGTCGGGCTACTGGCGGCTCGGCCGCGACGACGAGCGCTGGCGCGCGGAGAAGCCGGAGTGGCGAGCCGCCGTCGAGCAGGACGACCTGGTGCTCAGCGCCCGCTGAGCCCGTCGAGGACCGCGAACCAGCGGTCCGCCGTCGGGCCGTCGTACGGCGCTTCCCCGGCCCGCACCGTCTCGAGCAGCGCGTCGGCGTCCGCCCGTACCCGGGCCACGACCGACGGCGGGTAGCCGTACCGGACGGAGTGCTCCGCGAACTCGTCCTCGTCGTCGATGAAGAACTCGCCCTGCTCCCTGGCTCGCTCGCTGCCCGGCCGCAGGGCGAGCACGTCGAGGTCCATGTCGATGCCCGAGACCTCGAACGCCGGGCCGCGGCCGTCCCCGCCGTCGGGCACGGCGCGCCACTGCGGGACCGTCGTGAGGTCGATGTAGAGGCGCACGCCCCGCGGGTGGCCGCGGTAGATGTCCGCGACCCACCCGACGTCGCCGAACAGCACGACGCCGGGGCAGCGCGTCCGGTACTCCCGGCCGGGCCTGCTGAACCGCGTCCCGGTGCGGTAGCCGAGCCACACGCCGTGCTCGTCCCGGCCGAGGTGCACGGCGTCGAACCGCCAGTGCGGCGTGCCGTCCCACTTGCGCATGCGGCAGCCCACGAGGGTGCCCGGCTCCGTCGGCCGCGACGACGGCTCCGAGGGTGGCTCCGGGAGCAGCCCGGACGGCGGCTGCGACGTCGAAAAGGCCTGGTCAGCAGGTTGTTGCGCAGACATGTCCGGGAGCCTACCCAGTCGTCGTCGGGGCGTAACCGGAGGGCACTACGCTCTGGCCACCGTCGGCTCCGTGCACAGGCCGGTACGACGGTTCTCCTGCTCAACCGTCGACCCCACGAGGAGTCTTCATGTCCCCTGCAAGCCGCCGTCTCGCCGCGTCCGGTGAGACTGCGCACCAGGTCCCGGCCGCCGACGAGATGATCGCCGAGGCGCTGCTCACCGCCACCGCCGAGACCCTGTACAACCCGCATCCCGACAAGCCGGGCCCGTTACCCGAGGCCCGGCCCGTGCCGACTCCCGACCAGGAGTCCTGGACCCAGGCCAAGGAGCCCAGCCGCCAGCCGCGGGAGGTGTGGTCCGCCCCGGACCGCGCCGCCGACCGCCCGTTCCAGGAACGTCCCGAACCCCTCTCCGGCGACGCCGTGGTCACCGCCGCCCTGCGCCGCGGCCTACCCGTCGACGAGGCCGTCACCACCTCCATCCGCACCGCCGGCACCTTGGACACCGGCCAGTGGCGGTCGCTCTGCCACTCGCTCATGGCGCACCCCGAGACGCGCCGTGCCGGGGTCGCCGGAGCCGCGCTGATCGCGCAGCGCGTGGGCCTGCGCGAGCTCGCCTGGGACCTGCTGCGGCAGCTCGGGCCGGACGACGCCGCCCGCCTCGCCCCGGCGGAATACGTCCGGGCGGGCATCGCCATGGCCAGCCCCGACGTGGCCCGCACCGCGGCGACGTGGGTGCGGCACGGGATCGTGTCCGACGCCCCGGTGCTGCTCGACCTCGCGCGGCTGCTGTTCATCGCCGACGAGGCCGCGCTGGCCGCCGAGGCCCTCGACGCCGCCCGCCGTGCGACCGGCCTGACCGACCAGGTCCAGGCCTCGATCGACCACCTGGCGCCCTGGATCGAGAAGGCGCACCGGCCGGCCGCACCGGCCCGGGTCCCGGCCGGGCACGTGTCGTTCGCCGTGCTCGACTACAAGGCGCCTGACGAGAACGTGGCGTCCACCAACATCGGCGACACGGTCCAGACCGTCGCGAGCCTCGGTCACCTGCTGCGGCACGAGGGCCTGCGCCTGCACGGGGACGCTGCCGTCACCGAGCCCGTGCGGCTCCTCGCCGGCCGCGTGCGGCCCGAGCACGTCGTGCCCGGTCCCGGCGCCGACGTCGACCTGACGCTGGTCCAGCGGGACATGTCGCGGCTGGACGCCGTGCCGGAGAACACGTGGATGCTGGCCTACGGCTGGTACATGCACAGCCAGTTCGACCTGCGGTTCGACTTCCCGTTCCACGAGAACCTGCAGCCGCTGTTCGTGTCGTTCCACATCAACAAGCACGCCGTGCTCACGCCCACCGCCGTCGACTACCTCATGGCCCACGGGCCGATCGGCTGCCGGGACTGGACCACCGTGCACCTGCTGCTCAACGCCGGCGTCCCGGCGTTCTTCAGCGGCTGCCTCACCACCACCGTCGACACCGTGTTCCCGGCCGGCTTCACGCCGGCGCCCGCCGGGGCCCCGGCGGTGTACGTGGACACGGCCGTCCCGGAGCACGACGCCGCGGCCGAGTCCGTCACGCACCTCTACCCCGAGGTGCGCCGCAACTCCTTCGCCCGCAACGTGCACGACGCCGTCGACCTGCTCGACGCCTACCGCAGCCGGTACTCACGCGTGGTCACCTCGCGCCTGCACGCCTTCCTGCCCGCGTGGTCCATCGGGGCCGACGTCGACTTCCGGCCCCGGAACGACGCCGACATCCGCTTCGCCGGCCTGCTCGACGCCGACGAGGCCGGCCGGCGCGCCATGCAGCGGCGTATCCGGGACGTCGTCGCGCCCGCGATGTCCAGGATCCTCGCCGGGGCCACGCGCGACGAGGTCTACGCGACCTGGGCCGCCACCGTGGCCCCCGAGGTCGAGCTGGCGCGGGCGGTGCACGCCACACCCGTGGCGGTGCCGCCCGGCACCTGCGACGTGGCCGGCATCGTCGCCGGGGTGCGCGCCACGCGGACCCTCGTGGAGGCCGTCTCGCCCCGCGGCGGGACGGGCGCGGCGCTGAACATCGCGGTGGCGCTCGACGGTAACCTGCGCTCCCAGATGGAGGTGGTGGTGGCCGGGGTGGTGCGGCACACCGACCGCCCGGTGCGCGTCGTGGCGCTGACGCGCGACCACACGCCGGCCGACCACGCCCGGCTCGCCGCGCTGTTCCCCGAGGTCACGTTCGAGTGGTACTCGTGCGACGGGATCGACTACGGGCCTGTGCTCGGCATGCTCAAGCACATCACGGTCGCCACGATGGACCGGCTGCTGCTGCCCGACCTGCTGCCGCACCTCGATCGCGTGCTCTACCACGACCTGGACGCGCTGTGCGTGGTGGACGTGGCCGAGCTGTACGACACCGACCTCGGCGGCGCGCCGCTGGCGGCCCGCCCGTCGATCTCGTACAACTACCGGCACGGCGTCGGGAACGTCATCCGGTCCACACGGCTGCTCCAGCACGACCCGGGCGCCGCGCGCGACCTGGTGCGGGCCATGATGCAGCGGCACCGGCACGGCTACCAGGGCTTCAACGCGGGCATCCTGGTGCTCGACCTGGCGGTCATGCGCGCCGACGGCTTCACCACGGAGTTCGTGCCGTACGCGGAGCGGTACGGGCTCAACGACCAGGACGTGCTGAACGCCTACGCCGGGTCGCGCTACCGCGTCCTGGACGCCCGGTGGAACGCGTGGCCCACGCAGGAGCTCGTCACCGAGCCCGGGCTGATCCACTGGGCCGGGCCGGTCAAGCCCTGGCACGAGGACCGGTACATCCTGCTCAAGGAGCACTGGGCGGCCGCGGAGACCTGGCTGGCCGCCCGCCGCTAGCCCGCCGGCAACGTTGAGTGCTGGATATTCGCCCTTCTGGCACACGAAAAAGGGCGAATATCCAGCACTCAACGATCAGTAGTCGGTCGGGGTGGGAGCGGTGACCGGGGCGTCCTTGTCGAAGCCCGCCAGGACCGAGGCCGTGCCCGACAGGCCCAGGCGGGTGGCGCCCGCCTCGATCATCGCGAGCGCGGTGTCGAGGTCCCGGATGCCGCCCGAGGCCTTGACCCCGAGCCGTCCGCCGCCCGCAGCGCCCACGGTCCGCGCCATGAGCGAGACGGCGTGGACCGAGGCTCCGCCGGCCGGGTGGAAGCCCGTGGAGGTCTTGACGAAGTCGGCGCCGGCGGCCTCGGCCGCCTTGCACGCGCCCACGATCTGCTCGTCGGTGAGGGCGGCCGACTCGATGATGACCTTGAGGATGCGGCCGGGCTGCACGGCCCCGCGGACCGCGGCGATGTCGGCCTCCACCACGTCGAACCGGCCGGCGCGCGCGGTGCCGACGTCGATCACCATGTCGACCTCGTCGGCGTCGTCGGCCACGGCGCGGGCCGCCTCGAACGCCTTCACGTCGGTCATGTGCTTGCCGGACGGGAACCCGCACACCGTCGCGACGGCGAGGCGCCCGGCGGCGACCTCGACCGCGAGCGACACGAACGACGGCGAGACGCACACCGAGTAGACGCCGAGCCCGGCGCCCTCCTCGACGAGCGCCGCGACGTCGGCCGCCATGGTCTCCGGCTTGAGCAGGGTGTGGTCGACGAACGCGGCGAGGGCCGCCTTGTCGCGCGGTACCCCGGCGGGCTGCGGCGCGTGGGTCTGTGCGGTCATACGAGGGCACCTTCGACTTTCTGGAATCCGGGCATGATGACCTGGTCGACCAGGTCGCGGCGCTCGTCGTGGTGCATGAAGGCACCCCAGGCGGCGGTGACGGTCACGTCGACGAGGTCGTCGATCGTCCAGCCGGCCTCGTCGACGAGCAGCTTCATCTCGTGCGTCATCGACGTGCGCGACATGAGGCGGTTGTCCGTGTTGAGCGTGACGGCGAAGTCCAGCTCCTTGAGGCGCGTGATCGGGTGCGTCGCGATCGACTCGGCCACGCCCGTCTGCAGGTTCGACACGGGGCACAGCTCGAGCGGGATCTGGTGGTCGCGCACCCAGTGCGCGAGCCGGCCGAGGTCGGCCGAGCCGCCGCGGCCGTCGGCCGAGAGCGCGCCGTCGGACGAGTCGTGGTCGCCGTCGGACACGAAGGCGATGTCTTCGATGATCCGGGCCCCGTGGCCCAGGCGGTCCGCCTGCCCGAGGTGCACGGCCTGCCCGATGGAGTCCAGGCCGGCGGCCTCTCCGGCGTGGATGGTCACGGGGACGTCGTGCTCGGCGAGGAAGCGCCAGATCCCGAGGTGCCGCGACGGCAGGAACCCGTCCTCGGGTCCCGCGATGTCGAACCCGACCACGCCGCGGTCCCGGTAGGTGACGGCGAGGTCGGCGACCTCCTGCCAGCGGTCGGCCTGCCGCATCGCGCCGACGAGCTGGCCGACGCGGATGATGTGGCCACCGGCCGCGGCGGCCGCGATGCCGTCGTCGATGCCGGCCTGCACCGCCTCGACGGCCTCGCCGAGCGACAGCCCGCCTCTCAGGTGCTGCTCGGGCGCCCAGCGCTGCTCGGCGTACACGACACCGTCGGCGGCGAGGTCGAGCACCGCCTCGCGGGCGACCCGGGCCAGGTTGTCGGCCGTCTGCATGACGGCGATGGTGTGCTCGAAGGTCTCGAGGTAGCGCACCAGCGTGCCCGAGTCGGCCGCGTCGCGGAACCAGGCGGCGAGGGAGTCGGCGTCGGCCGCGGGCAGCTCGTGCCCGGCGGCGTCCGCGAGCTCGAGGACGGTCTGTGGCCGCAGGCCCCCGTCGAGGTGGTCGTGGAGCACTACCTTGGGCAGGGCGCGGATCAGCGCCTCGCCGGGGCGCGCCCCGTGGTCTTGCGTGGTCATGCTGACAACCTACCGTCCGGCACCGACACCGGCGTCAGCCGGCGCCGGAGCTCTCGTCGTCCTCGTCGGCGAGGGCGTCGAGGGCCTGCTGGACGACGTCGGCCTCGTCGGCGTCGCCGTCGCTGTCCGGGCGGGGCGCGTCCGGGACGTACTCGTCGGGCTCGTGCGTGGTGTCGACGTCGGCGTCCCGGGGCGGGTCCAGGCCGGCGTCACGCCACGAGTCGGGACCAGGCAGCGTGCTCATCGGGGCCTCCTCGTCGGCGGGCCGCCCGTCAGGGACCGCCCGTCAGTGGGCTTCCATCGTCGCCCCGGTGCCGCCGCCCTGCCACCGGCCCGCGCGCTCCGGCAGCACCACCCAGGTCACGTGCGGCCAGCCGCCGAGCGCCGCGGTGAGCGCCTTGCGCACGCGCGCCGCGGTGCGTTCCCCCGTGGTCTGCTGCGTCTCGGCCTCCCGCGACGGGGCGGGCGGCGGGTCGAGCAGCACGGCGACCGGGACGGTGTGCAGGCCTGCCCCGGACGGCTCGTAGATCACCGCGTTGCCCTCGGTCCCCTCGCCGTCGGCCAGGGTGAGCAGCACCACGTGGCGCGGGACGGCGGCGTCCCACCCGCTCGTCACGTCGCCGCCCGTGTACAGGGGCACCGGGATGCCCGCGCGGGCGGCGGCGACCGCCGCCTCCAGCAGCCCGCGGGAGCCCGCGACCCGGTGGGTGTAGCGCACGCCGCCGTAGCTGGCGAACCGCGCGGCGCCCCACGGGGGCGTGCCGTAGGTGCGCGGCCAGCCCGCCACGACCAGCCCGTGCCGGTTCGTGGCCGCCTGGACGGCGTGCTGCAGCCGCACGAACCGAGCCGCGGGGTCGTCGCCGGCGATCCGCAGGGCCGCCCGCGGGTCGCCGGCCAGACCGAGCATCGCGAGCACGGCCGACCCGCACGTGGTCTCGTCGACCTGCACGGCGGCGGCGGTGTCGCCGTCGAGCGACGGGAGGTTCAGCCGCCGGGGGAAGCCGACGGTCCCGGTGCCGCGCTCGCGCCCCAGCGGGTCCAGGACGGACCGCCGGGCGCGGGAGGTCACCGACTCGAGGCGGCGCTCGACGTCGTCCGGGATCGCCGGGCGCTCGAAGCGACCCCGCGGCGGCGGCGCGGGTACGGGCCCGGCGAATGCACGCATCGCACCGAGCAGGGACGAAAGGCGCAATGTCGACTGCACGCTCGTCAGGCTAAGCCGCGCTCGGGCGACTCGCCGGTTCGCCACGCTGGGGAAGCAGGGCGACCTCTTCCGGTGGGTGAAAACCGCCTCCCACCTCAGACGATGCGGTCGAGCACCACCGATCCCCCGGACGCCAGGGCCGCGCCGACCAGGGCGCCGGCCCCCATGTCCAGGCTCGCCAGCGCGCCGGCGGCACCCCCGAGGGCCCCGCCCAGCACGCCGTTGCCGGCCGGGTCCACGGACCATCCGCCGTCCAGGGCCTCGCGGGCCCGGGCGAACCGCTCGGGCGTGTCGGTGTGGAGGGTCAGCAGGGGCTGCCCGGCCGTCACCTCCTCACCCGGCTTCACGTGGATCTCGATACCGGCCGCCGCCTGGACCTCGTCCTCCTTGCGGGCCCGGCCCGCGCCCAGGCGCCGGACCGCCACGCCCACCGCGTACGCGTCCAGCGAGGTGAGCACGCCGGACTCGGGCGCCACCACCGTCTCGGTCTCCTTCGCGACCGGCAGCGGCGCGTCCACGTCACCACCCTGCGCGGCGATCATGGCCCGCCACTTGTCCATGGCACGGCCGTCGGCCAGCGCGGCCCGCACGTCGTCCTCCGACCGGGGCCGGTCCGCCGCGGCGAGCATCTCCACGGCGAGGGCCACGGTCAGGTCGACGACGTCGGACGGGCCGCCGCCCGACAGCACCTCCAGCGACTCGCGCACCTCCAGGGCGTTGCCGGCGGTCAGGCCGAGCGGCACGGACATGTCCGTGACCAGGGCGACGGTGCGCACCCCGGCGTCGGTCCCGAGGTCCACCATGGTGCGCGCGAGCTCGCGCGCGCTGTCCAGGGTCTTCATGAAGGCGCCGGAGCCGACCTTGACGTCGAGCACCAGCGCGCCGGTGCCCTCGGCGATCTTCTTGGACATGATCGAGCTCGCGATGAGCGGGATCGCCTCGACGGTCGCGGTGACGTCCCGCAGCGCGTACAGCTTCTTGTCCGCCGGGGCGAGGCCGGCGCCCGCGGCGCAGATGACGGCGCCCACGGAGTCGAGCTGGGCCATCATCTCGTCGTTGGTCAGCGAGGCCCGCCAGCCCGGGATGGCCTCCAGCTTGTCCAGGGTGCCGCCCGTGTGGCCGAGGCCCCGGCCCGAGAGCTGCGGCACTGCGACGTCGAACACCGCGACCAGGGGTGCCAGGGGCAGCGTGATCTTGTCGCCCACGCCGCCGGTGGAGTGCTTGTCCGCCGTGGGCCGGGAGAGCGCGGAGAACGACATGCGCTCGCCGGACCGGATCATCGCGGCGGTCCACCGGGAGATCTCCTGCCGGGTCATCCCGTTGAGCAGGATCGCCATGGTCATCGCGGACATCTGCTCGTCGGCCACGGCGCCGCGCGTGTAGGCGTCCACCAGCCAGTCGATCTGGGCGTCGGTCAGCGACTCCGTGTTGTCGCGCTTGACCCGGATCAGGTCGACGGCGTCGAACGGCTCGGTCATCGGGTTGCCTCCCGCACGTGGTCCAGGTCGCCCGGCCCGAAGGCCTGGGGCAGTACTTCCGTCATCGGCACGATGCCCAGCGGGGTGTCCACCAGCAGCTCGGCGCCGCCGTGCTCCCACAGGAGCTGCCGGCACCGGCCGCACGGCATGATCGTCTCGCCGAGCGCGTTCACGCAGGTGAACGCGGCCAGCCGCCCGCCGCCCGACATGATCAGGGCGCTGACCAGCGAGCACTCGGCGCACAGGGTGACCCCGTACGCCGCGTTCTCGATGTTCGCGCCCGTCAGGAGGCGGCCGTCGGCGGCGTAGGCCGCCGCGCCGACCTTGAATTCCGAGTAGGGCGCATAGGCCTTGCCGACCGCGTCGCGGGCCGCGGCCCGCAGGCCGTCCCAGTCCACGGCGCCGTCCGGGCGCACCTGTTCCACAGAGCTCACGTCCACCATCCTCACCCCTTGACGTACGGCTCGCCCGACGCGGCCGGCGGGCGCGAGCGCCCGACGAGACCCGCGACGGCGAGCAGGGTGACGATGTACGGGATCATGAGCATGAACTGGCTCGGCACAGGCGAGCCGACCACGGACAGCACGTTCTGCAGGTTCGACGCGAAGCCGAACAGCAGGCCCGCGAAGGCGGCGCGCACCGGGTCCCACTTGCCGAAGATGACGGCGGCCAGGGCGATGTAGCCCGCGCCCCCGGTCATGTTCTCGCCGAACTGGCTGAGCTGGACGGTGGTGTAGAACGCGCCACCCAGGCCCGCCACGGCACCGGCGACGAGCACGGCGTTGTACCGGGTGCGCACCACGTCGATGCCCACGGTGTCGGCGGCCTTCGGGTGCTCGCCCACGGAACGCAGCCGCAGGCCCCAGCGGGTGCGGTTCAGCGTGTACCAGACGGTCGGCACGGCGATGAACATCAGGTAGATGAGCAGCGGCTGGTCGAACAGCACCGGGCCGATCACGGGGATGTCGGACAGCACCGGGATCGGGATGGACTGGAACCGCGTGGTCGAGTTCAGCGTCTCCGCGCTGGGCACCAGCACCTGCGAGTACAGGAAGCTGGTCAGCCCGACCACCAGCACGTTCAGGACGACACCGACGATCACCTGGTTCACGTGGTACGTGATGGCGAACACGCCGAGGACCAGCGCCACGAGCGCGCCCGCGAACAGGGCCGCGACCAGCCCGGCCACCGCGCTGTTCGTGATCGAGGAGACGATCGCCGCCGTGAACGCCGCGCCGAGCAGCTGCGCCTCGATCGCGATGTTGACCACGCCCGCGCGCTCGCCGATCACGCCGCCCAGCGCGCCGTAGACGAACGGCACGGACCACAGCACGGCGCCGCCGAGCAGGCCCACGATCGACAGGTCGCGGGGGCTGCCCGCGCCGGCCCAGGCCAGGAAGCCGAGCAGGCCGGCCAGGGAGTAGAGCACGACGAGCCAGAGCGACGTCCGGCGCCCGCGCGCCGTGAGCGCGAAGGCGACGGCGGTCACCGCCAGCATCACCGCGCCGCACCCCCACGCGAACACCGTCGCGGGCACCACGATCACCGGGATCTGGAAGAAGTCGCCGCGCTGGGACAGCAGGAACCGGGTGTCACCCGAGTGCGGCACGGCGAGCAGCAGCAGCGCGTACAGCACGGTCACGGTGAGCAGCACGCCCGCCGTCTTCCACGACACGACCGTGACGGTGCGCGTCGTCTCCGACAGCGGCGCGTCGAGCTGGGTGGTCTTGTGGTCGGCGCTCACGCGGCCGCCTCCTTCCGGTTCCGGGCCGCCTTGGCCTTCTTCGGTGTCCGACGCCGGTTCGGGTCGGGCAGCCGGAAGATGGCCCGCACCAGCGGCGGCGCGGCGATGAACAGCACGATGAGCGACTGGACCACGAGCACGATGTCGCTCGGGACGCCCTCGGCGGCCTGCATGGTGGTGCCGCCCGCCTTGAACGCGCCGAACAGGATGCCCGCCGCGAGCACGCCCCACGGGTTGGACCCGCCGAGGAGGGCGACGGTGATGGCGTCGAACCCGATGCCGGCGTCGATGTCGGAGCTGAAGCCCGTGGTGACGGCGCCCAGCACCTGCGAGGCGCCGGCCAGCCCGACGAGGCCGCCGGCCACGAGCATGGAGTTGATGGTGGCGCGCCCGGTGTCGATGCCCGCCACCCGCGCGGCGCGGGGGTTCTCCCCCACGGCGCGGAACGCGAAACCGGTCGACGAGCGGTTCAGGAGCCACCACACACCGACCACGGCCAGCACCGCCAGGACGAAGCCCCAGGTCAGGTTGAACCGGGCGCCGAGCAGGTTCGGCAGCTGGGCGGACTCCGCCGTCGGCGGCGTCTTCGGGTTGGACGAGCCCGGCGCCTGCAGCAGGCCCGGCGTCGCCAGGAAGTAGGAGATGAGGTAGTACGCGACGTAGTTGAGCATGATCGTGACGATCACCTCGTGCGCCCCGGTGCGGGCCTTGAGCAGGCCCGCGATCCCGGCCCACACCGCGCCGGCCGCGATGCCGGCCACGAGGGCCAGCAGCAGGTGCAGCGGGAACGGCACCCCGCTGACGCCGAAGCCCACCCAGCCGGCCGCCGCGGCCGCCACGAGCATCTGCCCTTGACCACCGATGTTGAACAGGCCGGCCCGGAACGCGAGCGCCACGCCGAGCCCCGCCGCGATGAGCGGGGTCGCGTAGCTGAGCGTCTCCGTGAACGGCCGGATCGCGGTGACGAAGTCCGGCGCCTGCAGGTTCACCACGGAACCGCGGAACAGGGCGGCGTACGCGCCGCCGACCGCCTGCCCGACCGCGACGAAGGTGTCGACGGGCCGTGCGAAGAAGTACACCGCGGCCGCCTTCACCTCCTCGTCGGTGAAGGCGATCATGATCGAGCCCGCCAGGACCGCGAGCAGCACCGCGCCGACGGCGACCGTCCAGGAGCTGGTCATCGTCTGCTGCAGAGCCCTGGCCATGCGGCTGGCCGTGTCCTGCACCTCCTCGCCGGCCGGTGCGCCGAGCTCGCGGGCGCGCTCCTGCTCCAGCTCCTCGGCGGTGCCGGGGTCGAGGCCCGGCTCCTGCTCGGGGTTCGACCCCGGGCTCGGTTCGGGCGCGCTCATGCCGCCTCGCCTCCGTCCTTCACGTCTTCCGGCGAGATCCCCGCCATCATCAGGCCCAGCACGTCGCGCGGGGTGTCGGCGGGCACGATGCCCACCACCTTGCCGCGGTACATCACCATGATGCGGTCGGCCAGGGCCACCGCCTCGTCCAGCTCGGTCGAGACCACGACCACCGGCACCCCGGCGTCGCGCGTGGCGACGATCCGCTTGTGGATGAACTCGATGGAGCCCACGTCCACGCCGCGCGTCGGCTGCGCCGCGACGAACAGCCGCAGGTCGCGGGACAGCTCGCGGGCGAGCACCACCTTCTGCTGGTTGCCGCCCGACAGCCGGCCCACCGGCGTCGTGATGCCCTGCGTGCGGACGTCGAACTCGGCGACCTTCTCGTCGGCGAACTGGTCGCGGAAGGCGAGCTGCAGCGCTCCGCCCTTCACGAACGGCGGACCGTCGGAGCGGTCGAGCATGAGGTTCTCGGCGATGGTGAACTCGCCGATCAGGCCGTCGAGCGTCCGGTCCTCGGGCACGAAGCCCACGCCCTCGTCGAGGATGCGGCGCACCGACCGGCCCACCAGCTCCTTGCCGTCGAGCCTGATGCTGCCGGACACGTCGCCCTCCAGGCCGATGAGGGCCTCGGTGAGCTCCGTCTGCCCGTTGCCCTGCACGCCCGCCACGACGAGCACCTCGCCGCCACGCACCTCGAAGGTGACGTCGTCGACCACGACGACGCCGGTCTCGCTGGTGACCACGAGGTTGCTGACCTGCAACGCGTTCTCGCGCAGGGTGGGCGCGTCCTTCTGCACGGTCAGCTCGACGGCGCGGCCCACCATCAGGGAGGCGAGCTCCGCGTCCGACGCCGTCGGGCTGGCCTCGCCCACGACCTTGCCGTGCCGGATCACCGTGATGCGGTCGGCCACGGCGCGGACCTCGCGCAGCTTGTGGGTGATGAACACGATCGCGGAGCCCTCGTCGCGCAGCTGGCGCATGATCGCCATCAGCTCGTCGGTCTCCTGCGGCGTGAGCACCGCGGTCGGCTCGTCGAAGACCAGCACGTCGGCGTTCCGGGAGAGCGCCTTGATGATCTCGACGCGCTGCTGCACGCCCACGGGCAGGTCCTCGACCACGGCGTCGGGGTCCACGTGGAAACCGAACCGCGCGGAGATCTCCCGTACCTGGGCGCGGGCCGCCTCCAGGTCGAGGCGACCGCCGCCGCGCGTCTGCTCGTGACCGAGCATCACGTTCTCCGCCACGGTGAAGACGGGCACGAGCATGAAGTGCTGGTGCACCATGCCGATGCCCGCGGCCATGGCGTCGCCCGGGCCGGCGAAGTCCTGGACGACGTCGTCCAGGAGGATCTCGCCCTCGTCGGCCTCGTACAGGCCGTACAGCACGTTCATCAGGGTGGACTTGCCCGCCCCGTTCTCGCCCAGGAGCGAGTGGATCTCGCCTGGCTGCACCACCAGGTCGATGTGGTCGTTCGCGACGAGCGCGCCGAAGCGCTTGGTGATGCCGCGCAGCTCGAGCCGCATAGGAATCCTTCCCGACAGGGGTCCTGCTCATGACAGGTCCCGGGGCACACGGCGTGCGCCGTGCCCCCCGGGACCATCTTGCGTCAAGTCTCGACCGTCGACCGATCAGCCGTCCACGGCCGTGGCCCGCGGGTCACTCGGCGAGGTAGGACTCCACCGCGACGTCACCGGCGATGATCGACTCCCTGAGGGCCTGGACCTCTTCCCACAGGGCCGGGTCCACCTTGTCCTCGAAGTTGTGCAGCGGTGCGATGTCCACGCCGCCGTTCTCGAGGGTGCCGACGTACGGGGTCGGGTCGAACTCGTCGTTGCCCGACGCGACCACGGCCTCCTGGGTGGAGACGTCCATCCCCTTGAGGATCGAGGTGAGGACCAGGTCCTGGGTGGTCGGGTCGGACTCGAAGAAGTCGGCGTCCACACCGATCAGGGCGACGTCCTCGCCGGAGTCGGCGATGGCGTCCATGGCGGACTGGTAGATCGGGCCACCGACGGGGAGGATCACGTCGACGCCCTGGTCCAGGACGTTCTGCGCGGTCTGCTTGGCCGCCGGGTCGGCCGCGAAGCCGCCCGTGAACGAGCCCTTCTTGCCGTCCCAGCCGACCAGCTCGACGTTCTCGCCCTTGGTCTCGTTGTAGTAGTCGACGCCCTGCTTGAAGCCGTCCATGAAGATGGTGACGGTCGGGAAGTCCATGCCGCCGAAGGTGCCGACCTTGCCGGCCTCCGAGTAGCCCGCGGCGAGGTAGCCGGCGAGGAACGCGGCCTGCGCCGTGTCGTACAGCAGCGGCTTGATGTTCTCGGCGTCGGCGTTGCCGTCGAAGTCCGCGTCCGCGGCGTCGTCGACCAGGATGTAGTCGATGTCCGGGTTGGCCGTGGCCGACTCGACGGTGGTGGCGGACAGCGCGAAGCCGACCGTCACGATGGCGTTGCAGCCCTCGGCCACGAGGGACTCGACGTTGCCCTTGTAGTCGCTCTCGGACGTCGACTGGACGTCGACGAGCTCCGTGCCGAGCTCTTCGGCCGCAGCCGTCGCACCCTCGAAGCTGAGCTGGTTGAAGCTCTTGTCGTCGAACCCGCCGGCGTCCGAGACGATGCAGGGCTTGAAGTCACTGGCGGCGGCGCTCTCGCCACCGGTGGACTCCTCCGGGGCGGCGCCGCACGCCGAGAGCGCGAGCGCCGTTGCTCCCGCAAGGGCGGTGAGCCAGACAGCCTTCTTCACTGGTGCTCCTTCGATGATCCTGAGGGCGATGTTCCAGACGGATCTGGAGCCCTATACCGCACCGAGGGTAGCCAGCGCATCTGGCATTTCGCGTTTCGAGACGGTAACCGGAGTAAGTCGTTACCGAAGCGTCATCGACAGCAACAGTT
This sequence comes from Promicromonospora sp. NPDC050262, assembly GCF_040655935.1. Classification (NCBI taxonomy): domain Bacteria; kingdom Bacillati; phylum Actinomycetota; class Actinomycetes; order Micrococcales; family Promicromonosporaceae; genus Promicromonospora; species Promicromonospora sp. NPDC050262. Next base: position 162,159 of record NZ_JBFAKX010000004.1, read on the forward strand.
CTCGCTCAGGAGGCAGCGAACTGGGCGAGTGTCCTTACGCCCACGCCGATCGCCCGCTCGTCCACGACCAGATCTCCCTGGTGCAGGTCATAGGTGCGGCCGCCGGGCGTCCGCACGCCGAGCCGCGCCATGGTGCCCGGAACCTTGCGCAGGTACCAGGCGAAGTCCTCGCCGCCCATGGACTGCTCGGTGAGCTGCACGGCGTCGGGGCCGACGGCGTCCCGGATCGCCGCCTCGAGGTCGCCGGTGGCCTCCGCCTCGTTCTCGACGGGCGGCACGCCGTGGGTCACGGTCACCGAGATGTCCACCTGGTACGGGGCCACGACCTGCTCCACGGCCTCGCGCACCAGCTCGCCGGCCTTCTCCCAGGCCCGCACGTCGAGGCAGCGCAGCGTGCCCTTCAGGATGCCGGTGGACGGGATCGCGTTGGGCGTCGAGCCCGCCTGGACGGCGCCCCACGTGAGGTTGACGCCCGAGCGCGGGTCCAGCCGCCGGCCGAGCACGGCGGGCGTCTGCGTGATGACCTGGCCGAGCGCGAACACGACGTCGCCGGTGAGGTGCGGGCGCGAGGTGTGGCCGCCTGCCGACGAGATGGTCACCATGACGGAGTCGCTCGCGGACGTGATGGGGCCGATGCGGGTGCCCACGTAGCCGACGTCGAACTTCGGGTCGCAGTGCAGCGCGGCCATCCGGTCCACGCCGTCCAGCTCCGAGGTCTTGTTGATGATGTCCTCCGCGCCGCCCGGGAAGACCTCCTCGGCGGGCTGGAAGAAGAGCCGGACGCCGCGTCGCAGCCGACCCTCCTCCTGGAGGCGGGCGAGCACGAGGCCCGCGCCGAGCACCACGGTGGTGTGCACGTCGTGCCCGCAGGCGTGCGCCACGCCCGGCCGGGTCGAGGCGAACTCCACGCCGCTCGTCTCGTGCAGCGGCAGCGCGTCGAGGTCGGCGCGCAGGCCCACCCGGCCCTCGCCGTCCGGCCCGTGGTCGGGGCCGATGTCGCAGACCAGGCCGGAACCCGTCGGCAGCGGGCGCGGGTCCAGCCCCGCGGCCCGCAGACGCTCGACCAGCAGCGCGGAGGTGCGGATCTCCTGGCGCGACAGCTCGGGGTGCCGGTGCACGTCGCGGCGGAACGCGACCAGCTCCGCGTCGAACCCGTCGGCCAGCTCGCCCACCCGGGCCGCCAGACCTGCGACGACGTCCGTCGTGTTCCCCCCGGGCACGTCCCCGACCGGCATCTGATCGTCCGAAACGATCTGATCGAAGTCGGCGAGACTGACGGGCTGCTGGGTCGGGTTCACGCACTCACGGTAGCGCCGTCCGCCCCGCGAGACACGGCAGCGGGCGATGCGTCCCACCATGCGGACAACTGTGAGACATCAGGGAAAGATCCTTGATTCAGAGCAGATCTTCCCTGCCCCGTTCGCGGACCGCGGCGACCACGTCCTTGACCTGCTGCGCACGTGCGCGCGTGGTCACCAGGAGCGCGTCGGGCGTGTCCACGACGACGACGTCGTCCAGCCCGAGCACCGTCACCAGGCGGCCGGACGCCGGGACCACCACGGAGCCGGCGCTCTCGATGCGCAGCACGTCGCGCGGGTCGCCGAGCACCTTGGCGCCGCGGTCGTCGTCGGACGGCAGGAGCACCGCCAGCGAGTTGTAGTCCCCGACGTCGTCCCACCCGAACGTCCCCGGCACGACGGCGACGCCGCCGGCCTCCGCGACCGGCTCGGCCACCGCGTGGTCGATGGCGATCTTCTCCAGGCCCGGCCACACCTGAGCGAGCACCGCGGCGCGGCGCGGCGTGTCCCACGCGTCGGCGACGGTCCGCAGGCCGTCGTGCAGCGCGGGCCGCTGCTCGGCGAGGTGCCCCAGCAGCACGGAGGTGCGCGAGACGAACATGCCCGCGTTCCAGCGGTACTCGCCCGAGGCGAGGTAGGTGCGCGCGGTGGCGGCGTCCGGCTTCTCGGTGAACCCGCGCACGTGCAGCGTGTGCGGCGCGCCCTCGACGCCGAGAGGCTCGCCCGAGCGCACGTACCCGAAGGCTGTCGACGGCCGCGACGCCGCGATCCCGACGGTGGTGACGTAGCCCGCGCGCGCGGCGGCCACGGCCTCGCGGACCGCCAGCTCGAACGCGCGCGTCCCGTGGATCACGTGGTCGGCGGCGAACGACCCGATCACCACGTCGCCGTGCCGGTTCTCCAGGACGGCCGCGGCCAGTCCGATCGCCGCCATGGACTCGCGCGGCGACGGCTCGGCGAGCACCGCGTCGTCCGACAGGCCCGGGAGCTGCGCGCGGCAGGCCGCGACGTGCTGCTCACCGGTGACCAGGACGACGCCGTCGGGCCCCGCCAGCGGGCGCAGCCGGCGCTCGGTGGCCTGGAGCAGGGACTGGCCCGATCCGACGAGGTCGTGCAGGAACTTGGGCTCCCCGCCGCGCGACAGCGGCCAGAGCCGGGTGCCGGACCCACCGGCAGGTACCACTGCGAAGAAGTCGTCGATCGGGGACGATAGGGCGGCGGCCGAAGTCATGCCCCGCAGGATGTCAGCAGGACCAGGTTCCCGCAGCCAAAACTCGCCGAATTCCGGGCGAACCCTGGCTGATCCCAGGGGCGGGTCCGGGCAGCAACGCACGAGCAACCTGACGGGTGCCCGAAGCCACGACATCTCCCCTGTGGGATCAGTCACAAATGCCGTGTCTTGATGCCCGCGAGGGCTGCCGGGCGGCGATCGAGGCGAACCTTTGTCATTACAGTGGGGACCAGCCACCCCCCAGCCGGACAGCCATAGGAGGCTCCCGAAGTGCCCACCGCACCAGCAGGCACGTTGTACCGCGGCCGTGAAGGCATGTGGTCGTGGGTCGCGCACCGCGTGACCGGCGTGCTGATCTTCTTCTTCTTGCTCGTGCACGTGCTCGACACAGCCCTGGTGCGCGTGTCCCCCGAGGCGTACAACGCCGCGATCGGCACGTACCAGACCCCGATCATGGGGCTCGGCGAGGCCGGGCTCGTGGCCGCGATCGTCTTCCACGCCTTCAACGGCATCCGCATCATCCTGGTGGACTTCTGGGCCAAGGGCCCCAAGTACCAGAAGGTCATGCTGTGGGTCGTCGTCGGCCTCTTCGTCGTGACGATGGCGGGCTTCCTGCCGCGCCACCTCATCAACGTCTTCACCGGGGGTCACTGATGGCACACGGAACCGCTGCGGTGGCCAAGATCGACTCCCCCCGCTCCCCGTACGCGCGCCGCAAGACGACGCGCGGCAACTACGAGCTGTACTCCTGGGTCTTCATGCGCGCGTCCGGCGTGGTGCTGATCGTCCTGATCTTCGGCCACCTGTTCGTGAACCTGATGGTCGGCGACGGCGTGCACGCCATCGACTTCGGCTTCGTGGCCGGCAAGTGGGCGAGCCCGCTGTGGCAGGTCTGGGACCTCCTCATGCTGTGGCTCGCGATGATCCACGGCACCAACGGCGTGCGCACCATCATCAACGACTACGCGACGCGGGACCTGACGCGCGGCATCCTCAAGGGCCTGCTGCTCCTGGCGTTCACCGTGGTGGTCGTGCTCGGCACCCTCGTGATCTTCACGTTCGACCCGTGCCCGCCGGACGCCCCCGCAGAGCTGCTCGCCTCCTTCTGCACGGCCTAGCGCTCCCGCACTCCCGGCACACCCCCAGCCCCACACTCCGAACCTCATAGCAGGAGGCATCGAGCCCGATGCAGACCCATCAGTACGACGTCGTGATCGTCGGCGCCGGCGGCGCAGGAATGCGCGCCGCCCTCGAGTCGTCGAAGGAGGCCCGCACCGCGGTGATCTCCAAGCTGTACCCCACCCGCTCCCACACGGGTGCCGCCCAGGGCGGCATGGCCGCGGCCCTCGCCAACGTCGAGGACGACAACTGGGAATGGCACACGTTCGACACCGTCAAGGGCGGCGACTACCTCGTCGACCAGGACGCGGCCGAGATCCTCGCGAAGGAAGCCATCGAGTCCGTCCTCGACCTGGAGCGGATGGGCCTCCCGTTCAACCGCACCCCCGAGGGCAAGATCGACCAGCGCCGGTTCGGCGGGCACACCCGTGACCACGGCCAGTCCGCCGTGCGCCGCGCGTGCTACGCCGCCGACCGCACCGGCCACATGATCCTCCAGACGCTCTACCAGAACTGCGTCAAGCAGGACGTCGAGTTCTTCAACGAGTTCTACGTGCTGGACCTCATCACCGACCACGACCTCACCACCGAGGAGATCGCGGACGGCGAGGAGGTCAACGCCACCGGCGTGGTCGCCTACGACCTGGCCACCGGCGAGATCCACGTGTTCCAGGCCAAGGCGATCATCTTCGCCACGGGCGGCGCCGGGAAGATCTTCAAGACCACCTCGAACGCGCACACCCTGACCGGTGACGGCATGGCGCTGGCGTACCGCCGCGGCCTGCCGCTGGAGGACATGGAGTTCTTCCAGTTCCACCCGACAGGTCTCGCGGGCCTGGGCATCCTGCTGTCGGAGGCGGCCCGCGGCGAGGGCGGCATCCTGCGCAACTCCGAGGGCGAGCGCTTCATGGAGCGCTACGCCCCCACCATCAAGGACCTCGCGCCGCGCGACATCGTGGCCCGGTCCATGGCCAACGAGGTCCGCGAGGGCCGGGGCGCCGGGCCGAACAAGGACTACGTGCTGCTCGACCTGACGCACCTGGAGCCGGCGCACATCGACGCCAAGCTCCCGGACATCACCGAGTTCGCGCGCACCTACCTGGGCATCGAGCCCTACACCGAGCCCGTCCCGGTGTACCCCACGGCGCACTACGCCATGGGCGGCGTGCCGACCAACATCCAGGGCGAGGTGCTCCGCGACGGCGTCAACGTGGTCAAGGGCCTCTACGCCGCCGGTGAGGTCGCCTGCGTGTCCGTGCACGGCTCCAACCGCCTCGGCACCAACTCGCTGCTCGACATCAACGTGTTCGGCAAGCGCTCCGGCCGGGCGGCCGCCGCGTACGCGAAGACGGCGGAGTTCCACGACCTCCCCGCGGACCCGACGGTGCGCGTGGTCGAGCAGCTCGACGAGATGCGCAACCGGCCCGACGGCGAGCGCGTGGCGGACATCCGCAAGGCGCTGCAGGACACCATGGACCTCAACGCCCAGGTGTTCCGCACGGGCGACTCGCTGAACCAGGCCCTGGCCGACATCCGCGAGCTGCAGAAGCGCTACCGCAACGCGTCCGTCCAGGACAAGGGCAAGCTCTTCAACACCGACCTGCTGGAGGCGATCGAGCTGGGCTTCCTGCTCGACATCGCCGAGGTCACCGTGGTCGCGGCGATCAACCGCAAGGAGTCGCGCGGCGGTCACTACCGCGAGGACTTCCCCCACCGCGACGACGCCAACTACATGCTGCACACGATGGCCTACCGGCGCCCCACCGCGGCGTCCGACCAGGCCGAGGGTCACGTCGAGGGCTACTTCGACCACGTCGAGGAGTTCGACGGCTACAAGGTCGTCCTGGGCTCCAAGCCCGTCGTCCAGACCCGGTACGAGCCGATGGAGCGTAAGTACTGATGACTGCCACACTCGAAGCCGCCACCCCGACTCCCGCCGCGGGCGAGATCCCCTCGTTCACGGTCACGCTGCGCATCCGGCGGTTCAACCCCGAGGTGTCCGAAGAGGCCACCTGGCAGGACTTCACCGTCGAGGCGCACGGCACCGACCGCATCCTCGACGCCCTGCACAAGATCAAGTGGGACGAGGACGGCTCGCTCACGTTCCGCCGCTCCTGTGCTCACGGAGTCTGCGGGTCGGACGCGATGCGGATCAACGGCCGCAACCGCCTCGCCTGCAAGACGCTGCTCAAGGACGTCAACCCGGACAAGCCCATCACGGTCGAGCCCATCAAGGGCCTGCCGGTCGTGAAGGACCTCGTGGTCGACATGGAGCCGTTCTTCGCCTCCTACCGCGAGATCATGCCGTTCCTCATCACGTCCGGGAACGAGCCCTCCAAGGAGCGCTACCAGTCCCCCGAGGACCGCGCGAAGTTCGACGACACCACCAAGTGCATCCTGTGCGCCGCGTGCACGTCGTCCTGCCCGGTGTTCTGGACGGACGGCCAGTACTTCGGCCCGGCCGCGATCGTGAACGCGCACCGCTTCATCTTCGACAGCCGTGACGAGGGTGGCACGCAGCGCCTGGAGATCCTCAACGACAAGGAGGGCGTGTGGCGCTGCCGCACGACCTTCAACTGCACCGAGGCGTGCCCCCGCGGCATCGAGGTGACGAAGGCGATCCAGGAGGTCAAGCGCGCGATGATCACCCGCGCGTTCTGATCCTTCGGGGAGAACGGGGCGGCACGGGACGAGGTCCTATGCCGCCCCGTTCTGCGTGTCCGCGGCTGAGGGATCGGCCTCCGACATCCAGGCCGAGGCCAGGAGGAGGACCCGGGCCAGGATGTTGACCAGGATCAGCACGGTGGCCACCACCGCGAAGGACGCCAGCAGGGCGTTGCGGGAGGCCGCGCTCGTGATCACCTCGGTGCCGAGGTAGCGCAGGGCCCCGGAGACGACGCCGACGGCCAGGGCGCCGAGCAGCAGGTCGCGCCGCGGCACGCGCACGCCGCCCACGTAGCGCACCACGGCGGCCACCACTGCGACGTCGAGCGCCAGCGTCACGGCCATCCCGCCGGCCCGCACGGCGAACGACACCACCCCGCCGTCCAGACCCAGGCTCTCCAGCACCCAGGGCACTGCGGCCGACGCCGCGACGCTCGCCGCCGCGGCCAGCAGCACGCCGGCCCCCAGCAGCACGAACCCCAGGAGCTGGCGCAGCCGCTCGGTGACCGGGTTGCCGGTGCTCTCCGTCAGGCCGAACATCGCGCGCACCGACGAGCGCAACGCGCCCATGAAGCCCGTCGCGGACCAGAGCAGCACGACAGCAGCGACGACGGACGTCCAGCTCAGTCCCGTCGACAGCACCAGGTCCGACGGCGTCAGCACGCCCCCGCTGCCCGTGTCCACCAGGCCCGGGACCCAGTCGTCGACCTGCGCCAGCACCGCGACCCGCAGGTCGTTGTCACCGCCGAGCACCCGGACGAACACCGTGTAGCCGATCGCGAGGGCCGCGAACAGCGAGAACAGCGCCGCGAAGGCCATACCGCCGGACAGCACGCTGCCGTTGGCCGTGTTGTACCGGTTGAGGGCACGCCCGGCGCGCGTCGCCTCCCAGGCCGCCCAGGCCGCCCGCCCGAGCTCGATCAGCCGCCTCATCGCGACGAGACTAGACGCCGAGGGGGAACGCCGCCTGTGGTCGCCAGATCCCGTCGTCACCGTGCTCGTACTGGTAGAACCGGTCGACGTCGAAGTCCGCGGAGTAGTCCGCCATCGCCTCGAACGCCTTGTCGAGGTCGGCATCGGGCACCTCGTGCGCGATGGTCACGTGCGGGTGGTAGTTGAACCGCAGCTCGCCGTCCAGGATCCCCGTGCGCACGCTCGCCTCCAGCCGCTCGCACTCGGAGATGCCCTGCGCCAGGGCCACGAACACCACCGGCGAGATGGGCCGGAAGGTGGCCGTGCCGCGCAGCCGCACGGTGAACGGCGGCGCGGCCGCGGCCACGGCGGCCAGGTGCTCCCGCGCCTCGGCGAGCCGCCCGGCGTCGAGCAGCGTGGGTCCCAGCAGCGTGATGTGGGGAGGGATGAAGTTCGCGAGCGGGTCGTCGGCAGCCACCCGCGCCGCGCTGAGCTGCGCGGCGTAGGGCTCCGGGATCTCGATCGCGATCCCGATGCGGACCTGGCCCGGTCCGCGCTCGGGGAGGTTCACCGTTCGCCTCGCGCGGGCAGCAGCCCGAACCGTTCGTACATCCGGTCCAGCACCGGGCGGGCGATCGCGCGGGCCCGGTCGGCGCCGTCGGCCAGCACCTTGTCGAGCTGCGCGGGGTCCGCGAGGTACGTGTTGGCCCGGGCCTGGAACGGCTCGAGGAAGGCGACGACGGCGTCGGCCAGGTCCACCTTGAGGTAGCCGTAGCCGCGGCCGTCGTACTCCTTGGCGATCGAGTCGATGTCGCGGCCGGTCACGGCCGAGAAGATCGTCAGCAGGTTCGAGATGCCCGGCTTCTCGGCCGGGTCGAAGCGCACGCCGTAGGACTCGTCGGCGTCGGTCACGGCCGACTTGATGGCCTTGACCGCCTTCTTGGGGTCCTCCAGCAGCCAGACGACGCCCTTGCCGCCGGTGCTGGACTTGCTCATCTTGGCGCTCGGGTCCTGCAGGTCCTGGATCTTCGCCACGGCCTTGACGATGTGCGCGTCCGGCACGACGGCGGTGCCCTCACCGAAGCGGCTGTTCAGGCGCTCCGCGAGGTCGCGGGTGAGCTCCAGGTGCTGGCGCTGGTCCTCGCCCACGGGGACCAGGCCGGCGTCGTACAGCAGGATGTCGGCCGCCATCAGCACGGGGTACGTGAAGAGCCCGACCGTGGTGCCCTCGCTGCCCTGCTTCGCCGACTTGTCCTTGAACTGCGTCATGCGCCCGGCCTCGCCGAACCCGGTCTGGCAGCTCAGCAGCCACGCCAGCTCGGCGTGCGCCGCCACGTGCGACTGCACGAACAGGATGGAGCGCTCGGGGTCGATGCCGCCGGCCAGGTACTGCGCGGCGGTGCGGCGGGTGCGCTCGCGCAGCAGCGCCGGGTCGGGGTTGACCGTCAGCGCGTGCAGGTCGACGACGCAGTAGAGCGCGTCGTAGGAGTCCTGCAGCGCGATCCACTGGGACAGGGCACCGATGTAGTTGCCCAGGTGGAGCGAGCCGTCGGTCGGCTGCATCCCGGAGAAGATGCGCTTCCGGGTGGGGTGGTCGGCCACGGCAGCGGTGTCCGGCGCGGTCGGGGTGTGGGACGACATGGCCAACATTCTGGCAGGTCCATGCGCGCTCACCGAATCCTCAGGTCGCTTCGTCGTCGTACGGCGCCTTCCCGGGTTCCGCGGCCGGTCCGGCCGACGTCGCTGACATGCCGTTGCGCGCCGCGACCCCGTCCGCGGCCCGCGAGGCGGCGGATCGGGAGTACTCGGACGGGCCGTCGTCCATCAGCGCGTCCCGCACGATCCTGCGCGGGTCGTACTGGCGCGGGTCGAGCTTGGACCAGTCCACGTCGCTGAACTCCGGCCCGAGCTCGTCGTCGACGCGGGCCTTGGCGTTCTGGAGCAGGTCGCGGCCACGACGCACCAGGGCGCCGAGCTGCTCCGCGTAGGTGGGCAGGCGCTCCGGGCCGATCACGAGCATCGCGACCACCAGGATGATCACGAACTCCCAGCCGTTGATACCGAACACGGTCAGAGCCTACTCGCGTCGCGGGACGGCCCGGAGAACGCCGGATGAACCCCGTTCACTGGCCGCTCGACCGCTCTTCGAGCACCACGCGGACCTCGCGCTCGTCGTTCCCGGACCGCACCTCGAGCGTCACCGGGTCGCCGGGCGCCTTGGCGCGGATCGCGACGATGAGCTCGTCGGCCACCGACACAGGGCGGCCGTCGACCGCGAGGATCACGTCGCCGGGCTTGATGCCCGCCTGGTCGGCGGGACCGTCCGGCGTCACCGCGGGCGTGCCCTGCTGGGCCTCCTCGGACACCTGGACACCCTCGCCCTGGTAGCTGGGGTCGAGCAGCACGCCGATGATCGGGAACGTCGCGGTGCCCGTCTCGATGAGCTGCTCGGCCGTGTGCCGCGCCTGGTTGGACGGGATGGCGAAGCCGAGGCCGATGTTGCCGGTGGCCGTGGTGGTGCCCGGCCCCTGCGCGATGGCCGAGTTGATGCCGATCACCTCGCCCGCCGAGTTGACGAGCGGGCCGCCGGAGTTGCCGGGGTTGATCGCGGCGTCCGTCTGGATGGCGTCGATGAAGGCCGCCTCCGCGGACTCCCCCGCCTTGACCGGGCGGTGCAGCGCGCTGACGATGCCGGTGGTCACCGTGGCCTCCAGGCCGAGCGGCGAACCGACGGCGAGCACCGAGTCGCCGACCACGACGTCGTCGGAGTCGCCCAGCACGAGCGGCTCCAGCCCCGTCTCCTCGACCCGGATGACGGCGAGGTCGTAGTCCGGCGTGGCCCCCACCAGCTCGGCGGGCTGCTCGTGGCCGTCCGAGAAGGTGACCGTCACGTCCGCCCCCGAGGCCGCCTCGGCGACCACGTGGTTGTTCGTGAGGATGTAGCCCTCGGACTTCAGGATCATGCCCGACCCGGTGGCCACGCCCTGCTGGGCGCGCACCTCGATCGAGACCACGCTCGGCAGCGCGGCCGCGGCGATCGCGGCCACCGAGCCCTCGGGACGGTCCACGTGGGTGGTGCCCGCGGCGGGCCGGGGCAACGCGGCGTCCGCCGGGCGCGCCGTCTCGCGGGCGTCCAGGAGCGCGTAGGCGCCCACGCCGCCGCCCGCACCGGCGAGCAGGCCCAGCAGCACGACGGCGGACACCGTCCCCGCGCCGAGCCTGCTCCGGCGCGACCGGGGCGGCTGTGCCGTGCCGTACGGGGCGGTCCCGTGGGGCGCCGTTGCGTGGGGGTCCGTCCCCGTGCGGGACGCTTCGGAGCCCGTGTGCGGCGCGTCCTGCCCGACGGCCGGCGGCGCGGGGATCGTGGTCAGGTAGCCCGTCGTCGGGAGCTGCTGCGTCGGCTGGCTCTGGGCCGGCTGGCCCTGCGCCGGGGCGTGCTGCACCGGGAGCTGCGCCGTCGGACGCTCGGCCGCCGGCTCCTCTGCCGGCGCCCCCGTGGGCGCGGGTTCGGGCGTGCGCCCCGCGGCCGGCGTCGGCTCGTTCGCGGGGGGCACTGCTGCGCGCGGTGTGGGAGGCGCGAACGGGTTCTCGTCGGTCATGGGCTTTCGATGGCTCCTGTCACGGTGTGCCACCCGCGGGCGATGCGGGGCAGGACCCCGGCATCGTAGCCATGCTCACCGAACGACGCCACGAGCTCGGTCAGCACCTCCTCCGGCGCGTCGGCGACGACGTCGACCACCATGTCGTCGGACTGCCACGCCACGTGGGCGGGCTCCGTGGCGAGCACCTGGACGCCGCCGACCGTCGTACCGCCCTGGGCGAGCTGCCCGGCGCGCTCGCGCACCACGGCGTGGCCCGAGGGACCGGTGAGGTCGATCTCCAGCGTCTGGCCCTCGTCGCCCACCAGGCGCATGGCCGAGACGGTGTAGCCGTCGGGCAGGTCGGCGGGCGCCACCCAGCCGTTGTCCGCGGCCCAGTCGAGCGCGGCGGGCGTGACCTGGGCGGGGTCCACGTCGAGCTCCGCGAGCACGTCCTGGCCGGCCGCCGCGGCGTCGGGCCCCGTGCGGCCGAGCATCGTCATGCTGGTCTGCGCGGAGAGCTGCGGGGACACCACGGGCACGTCGCCGAGCGTGAAGAGGGCGAGGCCCAGCACACCGGCGCCGCCGACGCCGAGCGCGGTGATCCGGGCCGTCCTGCGGCGGCGCGCCGGGCGGTCGATCCGGCCGTCGAAGTCGCCGAAGGCCGAGGCCTGCCACACCGGCGCGGCCAGCGGGTCCGGACCCAGGAACGGGCGGCGCAGCGGGTCCTCGTCGGTGGACGGGATGCTGGCCTGCAGCGCCATCAGCCGGGCGGTGAGGGCCGGGTCGGGCACCACGTCGGCGGCCGACAGGAGCGCCCGCCGAGCCGCGCGCGCCGTGTCGAGCTCGCGGGCGCACAGGCGGCACATCGTCACGTGGGAGAGCGCGCGCTCCGTCTCCGCGGGCGAGAGCTGCCCGTCGGCCAGCGCGCTGACCAGGTCACCGAGGTGGCTCATCGCGCGCCCCCGCGCGTCGGCGCCAGGTGCTCCAGGGCGTCGCGGAGCTGGGCCCGGGCGCGGTGGATCCGGGAGCGCACGGTGCCGAGCTTGACGCCCAGGGTCACGGCGATCTCCTCGTAGCTCAGGCCCTCGATGTCGCACAGCACCACGGCCGCGCGGTACTCGGGGCGCAGGGCGTCGAGCGCGCGCTGCACGTCCTGGTCCAGGTTGGCGTGCTCGTACCCGCGCTCCGGGCGGCCGAAGTCGCCGGTGTCGGCGACGTGACCGTCGTCGTCACCCATCGCCTCCATGCGGATGCGCTTCTTGCGGCGCGCCTGGTCCAGGAACAGGTTGGTGGTGATGCGGTGCAGCCAGCCCTCGAACGTGCCCGGCGTGTAGCTGGACAGCGAACGGAACACCCGGATGAAGGTCTCCTGCGTCAGGTCCTCGGCGTCCTGCTTGTTGCCGGTCAGACGGTAGGCGAGCCGGTAGACGCGCGCGGAGTGCTCGCGCACGATCTCTTCCCAGGTAGGCGGTTGCCAGGGCAGGTCTGCCGCGCCGGCCCCGGAGGGTACCGACGCGGCCGCGTCTGCTGCTGGGCGAGTGCTCACAGAAGTCATCGTCCTCTCAACGTACGTCAAAGCCCAGGCGTTCCCACGGGCTGTACCCTGACGCCGCACGTGATGTACACAACTGCCCGGTTCAGCGGAGGAAGCCATCAGCACAGCGGAGCCGTCAGGCCACGGCAGGGTCGCGGCCTGGGTCTACAGCGAGGCCTTCGTCCCCGAGGACGAGGTGCTGCTGCGCGCCCGCGAACGCGCCTCGGAGCTGGGCTGCACCGCCGTGCTGCCCGGGGTCGGCGCGGTGCTGCGGGTGCTCGCGGCCGCCACGAACGCGCACGCCGTGGTGGAGGTCGGCACGGGGGCCGGGGTGGCAGCGCTCTGGCTGCTGCGAGGCATGCCGCAGGACGGCCAGCTCACCACCATCGACCGGGAGGTGGAGCACCAGCGCGCCGCGCGCGCGGCGTTCGTGGAGGACGGCGTGGCCCCGCACCGCACCCGGATCATCCCCGGGCGGCCCGGGGACGTGCTGCCGCGGCTGGCGGACGGTGCCTACGACCTGGTGCTCGTGGCGAGCGACCCGCTCGCGTACCCCGAGTACGTGGACGAGGCCCTGCGGCTGCTGCGCCCGGGCGGCGTGCTCGCCGTCGACAGCGCCCTGCTGCGGGACCGGGTGGCGGACCCCGCACGTCGCGACGAGCTCACCACCGTGGTGCGCGAGGTGGGCCGGACGCTGCGGAACGACGAGCGGGTGCTGCCCGCCATGCTGCCGAGCGGGGACGGGCTGCTGCTGGCCGTCCGCCGCTGACCTGCCGAGAGGCCGGTTCTCGCGACGGACGGCCGCCGAAAGACTGGAGACCGGGTCGGCCGGGTCAGCCGACGACGGTCTGGAGAGCGTCTCCGAGCTCGCTGGCCTCGGTCGCGTTGAGCTCGACGACGAGCCGACCGCCGCCCTCGAGCGGCACACGCATGACAATGCCGCGCCCCTCCTTGGTGACCTCGAGCGGTCCGTCACCCGTTCGCGGCTTCATCGCAGCCATGTGTGGCTCTCCCATTCCGTTGTCCGGTGTGTAGCAGCATTCATGTCTCCGGCGAACGCCGAGGGCACAGACCCATTCTAGTTCAAATGGCGCTCCTTACTTTCCACTCGCCCATTCGTCGGTCGTTCACCCGACCGGGTGCCCGGAAGGGAGTCGAATCGTGCGTGGGCTCAGGCAAGACCCCTCAGGGCGGCGGCCGGCGGCGCCTCGTCGCGCAGGGCGGCCACGAGGTCGAGCACCCGACGCGTCGCGGCCACGTCGTGGGCCCGGAAGACCCGCGCGCCGAGCCACGCGGCCACCGCCGTCGCGGCCAGCGTCCCCTCCAGGCGCTCCTCGGGCGGCAGGTCGAGCGTCTCCCCCACGAAGTCCTTGCGGGAGAGCGCCATGAGCAACGGAAAGCCGAGCCCGGCGAGCGCCTCCGTGCGCCGCAGGAGATGCAGCGAGTGCCACGTGTTCTTGCCGAAGTCGTGGGTCGGGTCCACGAGCACGGACTCGCGCGGCACACCGGTCGCGACGGCCCGCTCCGCGGCGGCCCGCAGGGTCGCCACGACGTCGGCCACCAGGCCGTCGCGCCCGTCCCCCGCCCCCGCGGCCAGGCCGTACTCCACGCGGTACGGGTCCGTGCGCGGCACGGCGCCGCCCGTGTGCGAGCACACGACGCCGACGCCGGCGGCACCCGCCACCTCCACGAGGCCGGGATCGTGCCCGGCCCAGGTGTCGTTGATCAGGTCCGCGCCGGCGTCGATCGCGGCGCGGGCCACCCCCGCACGCCACGTGTCGACCGAGACCAGCAGGTCGGGCACGGCGCGGCGCACGGCGCCCACGAACGGCACGACGCGCCGGATCTCCTCGGCCTCGTCGACGGGAGCGCCGTTGCCCGCCCGCACACCGCCGACGTCGAGGATCTCGGCGCCGTCTGCCCAGGCGCGCTCCGCGGCGGCCAGCGCCGCGGCGTCGTCGGGCACCCGGGCGGGCGCGTAGAACGAGTCGGTGGTGCGGTTGAGCACCGCCATCACGACCGGTCGCACCGCGCGGCCGTCGCGCCCCACCTCGCGCCCGCGCAGCACCAGCCGCTCGGACGGCGGCGGAACCGCCGTCCCGGGAACCTCCGGGCGGTCCACCTACGCGGTGCCCAGGGAGTTCAGCTGCCCCTGCCGGTTGCCCGCGGCCTCCTCCGTGGCGCGCTCGGCGGCCACCGCCGCCTGCAGGGCCGCCTGCTCCGCCGCGATCTGGTGGGCGCGGTCGACCACGTGCCGCACCGCGTCCGCCGGGTCGTCGGTGAGGTGGACGATGTCGAGGTCGGCCTCGCTGATGGTGCCGTGCTCCAGCGCCGTCGAGCGGACCCACTCCAGGAGACCGCCCCAGTACCGCGTGCCCACGAGCACGATCGGGAACTGGGTGACCTTGTGCGTCTGCACCAGGGTGACGGCCTCGAACAGCTCGTCGAACGTGCCGAAACCGCCCGGCATGACGATGAATCCCTGCGCGTACTTCAGGAACATCGTCTTTCGCGCGAAGAAGTAGCGGAAGTTGATTCCGAGATTGACGTACTCGTTCACGCCCTGTTCGAAGGGCAGCTCGATACCGAGGCCCACGGACGTGCCGCCCGCCTCGGCAGCACCCTTGTTCGCGGCCTCCATGATCCCGGGGCCGCCACCCGTGATGACGGCGTAGCCGGCCTCGACCAGCAGCCGGCCCACGGTCTCGCCGGCGGCGTAGTCCGCGTGGCCCGGCTTGGTCCGCGCCGAGCCGAAGACCGAGACGGCCTGGCCGAGCTCGGCCAGCGCGCCGAAACCCTCGACGAACTCGCTCTGGATGCGCAGCACCCGCCACGGGTCGGAGTGCAGCCAGTCGGTGTCCTGGTCGGAGGCCAGGAGGCGCTGGTCCGTCGTGGTGCGCGGGATCTGGTT
Organism: Promicromonospora sp. NPDC050262; assembly: GCF_040655935.1. Lineage (NCBI taxonomy): Bacteria > Bacillati > Actinomycetota > Actinomycetes > Micrococcales > Promicromonosporaceae > Promicromonospora > Promicromonospora sp. NPDC050262. The sequence continues at coordinate 177,409 of NZ_JBFAKX010000004.1, forward strand.
CCCGCGCAGGAGCACCGGACCACGGCGATAGCCGCGGCCGGACTGTGGAATGCCGTCGTCGCTCATGCGACCAAACTAGTCGTCCAGGAGCCAGGCTCGCAGCGCGTCGCGGCACTGCGCGAGCTGCGCGAGCGGCAGGTGCTCGTCGTCCTTGTGCGCGAGCAGCGGGTCGCCGGGCCCGAAGTTCACCGCGGGCACCCCCAGCTCCGAGAACCGGGCGACGTCGGTCCACCCGTACTTGGGCGCCGGGGCGCCACCCGTCGTGGCCAGCACCGACTTCACGAACTGGGCCGCCAGCGGGTCGTCGAGGCCCGGACGGGCGCCGCCGGCGGCGTCCGTCACGAGGACCTCGAAACCGTCGAAGACCTCCCGCAGGTGGGCCTCCGCCTCCGCGACGGAGCGCGAGGGGGCGAACCTGTAGTTCACCTCCACCGTGCACGCGTCCGGGATCACGTTGCCCGCGATGCCGCCCTCGATCCGCACGGCGTTGAGTCCCTCGCGATAGACCAGTCCGTCCACCTCGACCTCGCGCGGCTCGTAGGCCGCCAGCCGGCCGAGCACGGGCGCGACCGCATGGATCGCGTTCTCGCCCGTCCAGGCCCGCGCCGAGTGCGCGGCGACGCCGTGCGTGCGCACCTCGACGCGCATCGTGCCGTTGCAGCCGCCCTCGATGCCGGCGTTCGAGGGCTCCCCCAGGATCGCGAAGTCGCCCCGCAGGAGGTCGGGGTGGTTGCGCGCCAGCCGGCCCAGGCCGTTCAGCGCGGAGTCCACCTCCTCGTGGTCGTAGAAGATCCACGTCAGGTCGTGGGCGGGCGCGGTGCCGGGCGCCCCGAGCTCGACCGCCAGCGCGAGGGCCACGGCGACGCCGCCCAGCATGTCGACGGTGCCGCGGCCCCAGAGCACGGCGCCCGTACTGCCACCCCCGGTACCTGCGCCGTCGACCCCGTCGGCCCGCTCGACCAGACGCGTCGGCAGGTTGTCCGCGATCGGCACGGTGTCGATGTGCCCGGCCACGACCACGCGCCGGTCGCGGCCGAGGTGCGTCCGGGCCACCAGGGCGTCGCCGTCGCGCAGCACCTCCAGGTGCGGGCAGCCGCGCAGGACCACCTCGATCGCGTCGGCAAGGGCCTTCTCGTCGCCGCTGACGGACGGGATGTCGCAGAGGATCCGGGTGAGGGCGACCAGGTCGGCCCCTTCGCCGGACGGGTCGAGCAGGGCAGGGTCGATCGCGGTGTCCACAGGACAAGCCTATGGGCTCCGCGTGGCCGTTAGGCTGGACGCATGACGACCGCATGGGGCTTCGGCCTTGCCACGATCGCCGACGACGGCACCACCCTCGACACCTGGTACCCGGCGCCCGCCCTCGGCGACGCGCCCGCCGGCGCCACGCCGCCCGGGTCGCTCACCGCGGCCGCCGGCGCCGACGACGTGCGCCGGGTCCGGCTGGAGGTCGTGACCACGCAGATCGACCTCGCCGAGCCTCCGCGGAGCGTCTCGGACGCCTACCTGCGGCTCCACCTGCTCTCGGCCCGTCTCGTCCAGCCGCACGGCCTCAACATGGACGGCATCTTCGGGGCCCTGACCAACGTCGTCTGGACCAGCGCCGGCCCGTGCGCCGTGGACGGCTTCGAGGAGACCCGGCTGCGGCTGCGCGCCCGCGGGCACGTCACCGTGTTCGGCGTCGACAAGTTCCCCCGCATGGTCGACTACATCGTCCCGTCGGGCGTCCGCATCGCCGACGCCGACCGCGTCCGCCTCGGCGCGTACCTCGCCCCAGGCACCACCGTGATGCACGAGGGCTTCGTCAACTTCAACGCGGGCACGCTCGGCACGTCCATGGTCGAGGGCCGCATCTCGGCGGGTGTCACGGTCGGCGACGGGTCCGACGTCGGCGGCGGCGCGTCGATCATGGGCACCCTGTCCGGCGGCGGCAAGCAGGTCGTGTCGCTCGGCGAACGCTGCCTGCTGGGCGCCAACGCCGGCCTCGGCATCCCCCTCGGCGACGACTGCGTGGTCGAGGCGGGCCTGTACCTCACGGCGGGCACCAAGGTGACGGTGCTCGGCGCGGCGGCCGATCCGTACGGTGACGGCACCGCCCCCGTCAAGGCGCGCGACCTCGCGGGCCGCAGCAACCTGCTGTTCCGGCGCAACTCCACCACGGGCACCGTCGAGGTGCTCGACCGGACCGGCGTCGGCATCGAGCTCAACGAGGTGCTGCACGCCAACTGAGGCACCCGTTCCCGTTTTGCACCATCCCTGACCAGGCGGATTACAATTCGTGGCCCTCCTGATACCGCCCCGGACGACAGGGAGCTCGCATGGCCCTCCTGGCTGAGACCGGTTCGTCGGTCCCGCCACCCGCAGACGGCCCCACGCCGCAGCGGTCGGTCGGTCGCGCCCTGAAGTACGCCGCGGCGGTCGGGGCGGTGTGCGTGGTCGCGACGGTGGGCGTCGTCGTGGGGCTGAACCGCCTCGCGGGGTCCGGTCCCGTCACCGAGCGCTGCACGGCGGTGCTGGAGGACGCGAACTGGTACCTCTCGCCCGACCAGGCGGACAACGCGGCGCTCGTGGCCGGCACCGCGGTGGCCCGCGGCCTGCCCGCCCGGGCGGCCACGATCGGCCTGGCCACGGCGCTGCAGGAGTCCAAGCTCATCAACATCGACTACGGCGACCGCGACTCGGTGGGGCTGTTCCAGCAGCGGCCGTCCCAGGGCTGGGGCACGGTCGACGAGATCCTCGACCCGGCCTACTCCACCAACGCCTTCTACGACGTGCTGGTCGAGGTCGAGGGCTACGAGGACATGGAGGTGACGGACGCCGCGCAGACGGTGCAGCGCTCCGCCTATCCCGACGCGTACGCCCAGCACGAGACGCGGTCGCGCGCCTGGGCCTCCGCCCTCACGGGCAACTCTCCCGCCGCCCTGTCGTGCGAGCTCGCCCCGGTGGCCGACGGCGACCAGCTCGCCCCCGAGGCCGCCCGCGACGTCGTGGCGGGCCGCCTGGGCCGGGACCTCGGGCTCGCGCCCGCGACCGGTGCGGCGGACCCCAACCGGCAGGACCCGGCGTCGGCGACCGTGACGGTGGACGCGACACCGCTGACCCCCGACGACCCCGTGCGCGGCGCCTGGGCCACCGCCCAGTGGGCCGTCGCGACGGCCCAGGCCACGCAGGCGGTCGAGGTGCACGTGGACGACCAGGTGTGGCTGCGCGACGAGGCCGCCTGGACCGAGGCCGAGACGCGGCTGAACCCCGGCGAGGTCCGCATCACGGTGGACGCCGCCGAGTAGCCACAACGTGTCAGACCCTCAGGTCACCGGGGTGACCTGAGGGTCTGACACGTCTACGAGGCGGGCGGGTCAGCTACCGCCGTCCGCCATGAAGCCGCCGAGGCCCGAGGGGTTGGCGCCCTCGTCCTGCTTCGGGCGCGGCCGCTCGTAGTCCTCCTCGACGTGCAGCTCCGCGACGTCGTCGCCGAGCTTGTTCAGCAGCGCGTGCCGCGCCTCGCGACGGCGCCGCTGCTCCAGCGGCTCCGGCACGGGGGCGGCCGCGATGAGGCGCTGCGTGTACTCCTCGCGGGGGTGGTGCAGCACCTCCTCGCGCGGGCCCTGCTCGACGATCCGGCCGTTCTGCAGCACCACCACGCGGTGGGCCAGCAGGTCGATCACCGCCAGGTCGTGGCTCACGAAGAGGCAGGCGAACTTGTACCGCTCCTGCAGCGCCGTGAACATCTTGAGCACGTTGGCCTGCACGGACACGTCCAGTGCCGACGTCGGCTCGTCCGCGACCAGCAGCTCGGGGTCGAGCGTGAGGGCACGGGCGATGCTCACGCGCTGGCGCTGGCCACCGGAGAGCTCGTGCGGGTACCGGTTGTAGACGCTGCGCGGCAGCTCGACGGCGTCGAGCAGCTCCAGCACGCGGCGACGGCGCGACCGGTCGTCGCCCTCCTTGTGCACCACGAGCGGCTCGGCGATCACGTCGCCGATGGGCAGGCGCGGGTTGAGCGAGGACGCCGGGTCCTGGAACACGACGCCGATGCGCTTGCGCAGGGCCTTGAGCTCCTTGCCGCGCAGCTTGCCGAAGTCGGTCCCGAGGATCGACACCGAGCCGGAGGCAGCGGGGATGAGCCCCAGCGCGCACTTGGCGATCGTGGACTTGCCGGAGCCCGACTCGCCCACCAGGCCCACGATCTCGCCCTGGGCCACGGACAGCGACACGTCGTCGACGGCCCGGAAGGTGGGCTTGCCCACCCGGTGGTACTCGATCACGAGGTTGCCCAGGTCGAGCGCGGGCAGGTCCTCGGGCGCCGCGTCGACCGGGGCGACGTCGCCGAACTGGCCCGGCCCGGACCCCAGGTGGGGCACGGCGGCCAGCAGACGCTTGGTGTACTCGTGCCGCGGGTGGTTGAGCACCTGGTCGGCCGTGCCCGTCTCCACGAGGTCGCCCTTGAGCATGACGGCGACGCGGTCGGCCATGTCGGCCACGACGCCCATGTTGTGGGTGATCAGCAGGATGCCGGTGTTCAGCTTGTCCTTGAGCGAGCGCAGCAGGTCGAGGATGTCGGCCTGCACGGTCACGTCGAGGGCGGTGGTGGGCTCGTCGGCGATGATCACCTTGGGGTCGCACGCGATGGCCATGGCGATGACCACGCGCTGGCGCTGACCGCCCGAGAGCTCGTGCGGGTACTGCTTGAGGCGACGCTCGGGCTCGGGGATGCCGACCATGGCGAGCAGCTCGGCCGCCCGCGCCATGGCCTGCTTGCCGAACGCGATGCCGTGCAGCTGCAGCCCCTCGGTGAGCTGGTCGCCGATCGTGAGCACCGGGTTCAGGGCGGTCATGGGCTCCTGGAACACCATGGCCACGTCGTTGCCGCGCATGTTGCGCAGGCCCCGGCCGTCGAGGCCGCCCACGACCTTGTCACCCACGCGGATGGTGCCGCCGACGCGCGCGTTGCGAGGCAGCAGGCCGAGCGCCGTCATCGAGGTGACGGACTTGCCCGAGCCGGACTCGCCCACGAGCGCGACGACCTCGCCGGGCCGGACCTCCAGGTCGATGCCCTTGACGGCGTGCACGTCGCCGAACTCGGTCTTGAACGTGACGTTGAGGTCCTCGAAGGAGAGGACGGCGTCGCCGGTCGCCGAAGCAGAACCCGGTGCGCTGATGTCGAGAGTGGTCATGTCCTCAGTCCTTGCTCCGGTTCTGGCGGGGGTCGAACGCGTCGCGCAGGCCGTCGCCGATGAAGTTCACGCACAGGGCGATGGCGAGGATCATCAGGCCCGGCCACCAGAACAGCCACGGCCGGGTCGTGAACGCGGCCTGGTACTCGGAGATCAGCGTGCCGAGCGACGTGTCGGGCGGCTGGACGCCGAAGCCGAGGAAGCTCAGCGAGGTCTCCAGGAGGATCGCGCTGGAGATCGAGAGCGTCGCGGACACGATGATCACGCCGACCGCGTTGGGCAGCACGTGCCTGCTGATGATGCGCCAGGGGCTGGTGCCGACCGCCTGGGCGGCGAGCACGAAGTCGCGCTCGCGCAGCGAGAGCACCTCACCGCGCACCAGGCGCGCGAGGCTGGTCCAGGTGACCAGGCCGAGCACGAGGGCCAGGCCCCAGATGCCCCAGCCGGACGCCGTCTTGCCGAGCACGGCCGCGACGACGAGCAGGGGGATCACGATGAAGACGTCGGTCAGCCGCATGAGCAGCGACTCGACCCAGCCGCGGTAGAAGCCGGCCAGCGCGCCGATCAGCGTGCCCACGACCGTGGAGATGATGCCCACGGCGAACGCGATGATCAGCGAGAACTGCGTGCCGCGCATGACCAGGGCGAAGTAGTCCTTGCCGCCGGTGTCCTGGCCGAAGGGGTACTGCCAGGTGGGCGCGCCGTCGCCGATCTTGTCGTACTGGAGCGTGTAGCTGTTGGGCCACCACCCGGGGATCGGTCCGATGCCGATCGACGTGAAGGCCACGATGATGATGATGCCGAGCACGATCATCGAGCTGAGCGCCGCCCGGTGCCGGAAGAACCGGCGCGCGACGAGCTGGCCCTGGCTGTAGGACTTGTCCTCGCCGGGCAGCGGGGCCGCCGAGCCGCCGGCCGCGAGGCCGATCGCGTCGGTGCTGGCCACGGACACCTGGGGCTCGTAGTCCTCGCCGCCGGGGTTGCTGTTCCTGATGTCACTCATGTCTGTGTCTCCTGCCGTGGCCCGCGCTCAGCGCCGGATCCGGGGGTCGAGGGCCGCGTACGCGATGTCTGCCAGCAGGTTCATCAGCACCGCGGCAACACCCGTGACGAGGAAGAACGCCATGACCGGTGCCGGGTCCACGGCGTTCAGGCCGTCCTGGAACAGGGCGCCCATGCCCTTCCAGCCGAACACCTGCTCGGTGATGACCGCGCCGCCGATGAGGGCCGCGAAGTCGAAGGCGACGATCGTGGTGATCGGGATGAGGGCGTTGCGGAAGGCGTGCTTGACGATGACCTCGCGCTCCGACAGGCCCTTCGACCGGGCCGTGCGCACGTAGTCCTGGTTCAGGGTCTCGAGCATCGACGACCGCGTGTACCGCGAGTGCGTCGCCACGGAGACCAGGGTGAGCAGGATGGTCGGCAGCAGGATCTGCGTGGCCATGTCGAGCACCTGCTCCCAGAAGCCCCCGGTGAAGTTCGGGGTCTGCGAGCCGATGGTCGAGATGGGCCGCGACTTGACGCCCAGGAAGCTGGCCCAGTGCGCGATCAGGAGGTCCGCGAAGACCATCAGGCTGGTGATGACGCCGGTGATGCCGGTGACCAGCATGGACTGCTTGCGGGCGTAACCACCCCAGGCGGCGCCGATCCCCACCGAGACCAGCACGGCGAGCACGAACAGCCCGGCGAGCAGACCCCAGCTCGGGCTGTTGACCAGGAGCGGTGCGAAGGCGAGGTAGGCGACGATGCCGACGACCACGGTGGTGAAGGCCGCGTAGAGCGCACGCCGGTTCCGCAGGCCCGCGACCAGCGCGGTGACGAGCACACCCGCGGCGGCCGAGACCACGAGCACGCCGCCGATGCCGAACATCGGGTTGCGCCACCAGTCGAGGGCGTTGAAGACGAAGAGCATGATCGTGACGAACGCGAACACGGCCGCCGCCGTGACCAGTCGGCGTCTCCTGCTCCCGCCCAGCACCGCCTGGATCAGGAACCCTGTCACCACGGCGATGATGACTATCGTCCATGGGGCGTACTGCCCCACCGCGATCCAGTTGTTGTACTGGATGGCCGCGTACTCCTTGAGCAGCGTCGCCGCCCAGAAGACCGGCAGCGAGAAGAAGAGGAAGGCACTGAACGTGATGGAGTAGTCGAAGCCCGAGTACTGCCGGATCGCGGTGAGGATGCCGAGCGCGATGCCGACGATGATGGCGAGCACCGTGGACACGGTGATGAGCCGCAGCGTCGAGACCGCCGCCTGCTGGGTCAGGCCCAGCACGTCCACGCCGTTGATGGTGACGCCGAGGTCGCAGTTACCGGTGAAACAGCCTCCGACACCCCTGAGCCAGTCCCAGTACCGCTCGTACCAGGGATCGTCGAGCCGCATCAGCGCGATCCGCTGGTCGATGAGCTGCTGCTTGTTCTGGACGTTGGACTCGCGCAGGTCCTTGAGCGGATCGCCCGAGTTGATGGTCAGGACGTACATGAGCAATGAGGCGCCGAGCAGGACGAGCGCCGAGGCGCCGATGCGCCGGAGGATGAACTTGAGCACGGGTTGGCCCTTCGAGGCGGACGCAGCACGGCGTCTGCTGGGGAATGCGATCAGCGTGTCACTATAGGACACCGGATGAAAATTGCCGCCATTCGCCCAGGTCAGGACTGGAAATAATCCCGACCTGGAGCGAACAGCCCTGCGGGGAAGGGACCAGAGGCACCCTTCCCCGCAGGTCTTGCGTCAGGCTCGCGTCAGGAGGCGCGGGCCCACTGCTCGGAGTTCCACACGACACCGCTCTGGGCGGCGGTGTTGCGCACGTTCTCCACGCTCGAGCTGCTCGCGATGACGCCCGGGTGGGCGAACAGCGGGATGCCGAAGAGCGTGTCCCACAGCTGCTTCTCGATGATCACGGTCTGCTCGGCGTGCACCGCCTCGTCCGTGGTCCCGGCCAGCGTCTTCCACGCCTCGTCGACCGTCTCGTCCGAGTAGCCGCCGTAGTTCTGCTGACCGGTGGTCGAGTAGATGTTCTCGCCCGAGGCGATCTGGCCCGAGCCGGCCCAGGCGAACAGCGCCACCTCGTAGTCACCGTTCGGCAGGTCCTTGTCGAAGAAGTCCGGCGCGGCGTTGTCGACGATCTCGAAGCCGACCTGGTCGCACGAGGACTTGATGGCCTCGACCTCGGCGGCGCGACGCGGGTTCGGCGCGGCGTAGCCGATGCGAACCTTCTCGCCCTCCTTGAGGCCCGCGGCAGCGAACTTCTCCTTGGCGGCGTCGAGGTCGACCTCGTCGTAGCGGCCGTCGTAGGACTCGGAGACCGTGGCCTCGTAGTTGTCCTGGAACGGGAAGACCTCGCGGGCGTCCATGACGACGGCCTCGGGGGCGATCGGCTTGATCAGGTCGTCCACGATCTTCTGGCGCGGCACGCAGAGGGCGAACGCCTCACGGGCCTCCAGGCTGTCCGCGAAGATGCCCGACTTGAAGTTGAAGTCGAGGTGCTCCCAGGTCAGGTTCTGGTTGGTGTCCACCGTGACGGCGTCACCGAGCTGCTCGAGCTGCGTCACCGTGTCGACCGTGGGGCCGTTCGGCTGGATGACGTCGAGGTCACCGTTGGCGAGCGCCTGGATCTGCGCGTCGGCGGCGACGAACCGGATCGTCAGCTCCTTGGTGGCAGCCGGCGTACCCCAGTACTTGTCGTTCGCCTCAAGGGTGATGTACTGACCGGCCTCCCAGCCGTCGGCCTTGAAGTTGTACGGGCCGCTGACCGGGGTGATCGCCGGGTCCGGGACCTCGCCCGGCTGCGACAGCCAGCCCTCGTTCCAGAACTTGGCGGCCTTCTTCAGCACGTCCAGGTCGAGGTCCTGGATGGCGGTGACGAGCTCCTCGGTGGAGACACCCGCCTGCTCGGCGACGACGTGCGCCGGGAACGGCGAGCCGATCTGGATCTTCCAGTCGGCGTACACGCGCTCGTAGTCGTAGGTGAACGACTTGGCGTCCGGGGAGTCCGCCTGCGGACCCTCGGGCACGTAGTCACCCAGCGTCAGGCCGGAGATGTGGTTGAACAGGGGCACCTCGGAGCCGTCCTCGGTGACCTTGCCGTCCTCGGTGATCGCCTGGGCCGCCCAGTCGAGCAGGTAGTCGGCGTAGGTGATCGGGGTGCCGTCGGACCAGGCCGCCTCGTCGTTGAGGGTGTACTCCACCTGGAGCGGGTCCTCGGACAGCGCCTCGTAGGTGCCGTACTCCTCGTCGGTGCAGATCGAACCGTCGTCGCCGAAGTACCAGAAGCCGCCGAACAGGCGCTCGGTCACGGCACTGTTGTACGTGGAGTAGGTCTCCGGGGTGTTCGAGTTGTAGCCGAGGAACTCGTCCTCGACGGACACCTTGATCTCACCGTCAGCCGTGGTCACGTCCCCGAGGTCCGCCTTGCACGGGCCGTCGGCCGAGGCCGAGGTCGCAGTGGCTTCACCTTCGGTCGGGTCGTCGTTCCCCGCCGGGCTGGTGCACGCCGAAAACAGCAGCGCGCCACTGGCGGCCACTGCGACGGCGGCGCTCAGTCGCCTGATCTTCAATGTTCCTCCTCATGGGGATGACGGTCACGAACCACCGCCGTCCGCCTCAGCGCAGGGGGTGAGATATCCGTCACCGTCAAGGTTTCCGCTCACGCTACTCACGCGATGGGAGGGTTTGCCCTACTTCGCCGTTTGCCGGAACTGATCGTTACCGACCTGATATCGCTCCGTAGCGGCACCGTCGCCGCGCATCAAGGACGGAAACAGGGCGGTAACACCTCGGGTGAAATTTCACACCCATCCGTGCGAACGTGCCACCGCGACGAACGCGCCCCGGGTCGCGAGCACCTGCTCGGCGGTCAGCGTCGGCACCCCGGCGAGCAGCACCTCGGTCACCTCCACCGCGAGCTCCCGCTCGGACGGGCCGTCGCCGTCGGGCCGCGACCCGGCGTCGGGCAGGGGCGGGAGGAAGGTGGGGACGGGCGCGGTGGTCGCGCCCGCACCGACGGCGGCCGACGCCATCGTCGGGGCCAGGGCCGGCGCGGGCGTCACCAGCGTGACCGTCGAGGCCTTCAGGCCCCGGTCGCCGTCCTCCACCGCGAAGTCCACGACCGCGCCCACCGCGAGGTTGCGCTTGTCGAACTCGAGGTCGTTGACGTGGATGAACACGTCGTCCCCACCGGTGTCCGGGGCAACGAACCCATAGCCGCGAACCTCGTCGAACCTGATGACCTTGCCTTGAACCACGGCACACACTCCACCTCGTGAGAAACCCTGCATGATCGAGTCTAGGACGCTTGTCCAACTCCGCCTGGGCAACGCGCACGGCGCCTCTCGCGTTCCGTCCGGGCCCTTTCTCGCGGGCCGGCGGCGGCCGCCGTGGTTCCCTGGCGGTGGCATACCACGTAGCGTGTCCGGGAGCCCCGGCACCCGAGGAGAGTCCGCTGAGCACCGAGGTCTGGTACGTGAGCTACGGGTCCAACATGGCCCGGGCCCGGCTGGCCTGCTACCTCGAGGGCGGCTCCCCGCCGGGGGCGCGACGCCGCTACCCCGGGGCGCGCGACCGCACGATGCCGCGCGAGGACCGCGCGGTCGAGCTGCCCGGACGCCTCTGGTTCGCCGGCGACTCCGCCGTCTGGGGCGGCGGCACGGCGTTCTACGACCACGACGCCGTGGGCCCGACGCCCGCCCGCGCCTACCGCGTCACGACCGCCCAGCTCGCCGACATCGCCGCCCAGGAGATGCACCGTGTCCCCGCGCTCGACGATCCGCTGGAGGCCACGCTCCGCTCGGGGATCGCGCGGCGCCACACCGCGGGCCCGGGCCGGTACGAGACGCTGATCGACGTCGGGCGGCTGGACGGGCTGCCGATGCTCACCTTCACCGCGCCGCACGGGCACGCGGGGCGTCCGCACACGACGCCGTCCCCGGCCTACCTGGCGATGATCGCCGACGGCCTGCGCGAGGCGCACGGCTGGTCCGACGCCGAGGTGCGCACCTACCTGGCGTCCGTCGTCCCTCGCGACGGCGCCGCCCGACGGCGCTAGCGTGCGGGCATGACGATCCGCGCGCTGGAGACCTCCGAGGTGCTCCGGCGCGCGGACGAGATCGCCGGGGTGTTCCAGCGTGCGTTCGGCTACTCCGACGAGCGGCGCGACCACTTCCGGGACACCCGGCTCGCCTACCTGCCGCTGTACGACGGCGCGCTGACGTTCGGGGCGTTCGAGGGCGGGGCGCTCGTGGGCTTCGTGTACGGGTTCGACTACCAGCCCGGCCACTGGTGGCCGCAGCAGGTGGGGCCGGCGCTGGAGCGTGCCGGGCACGGCGAGTGGACCGAGGACGCGTTCGAGCTGAACGAGCTGGAGGTCCTGCCGGAGCACCAGGGGCGGGGCCTGGGGACCGCGCTGATGCGCGAGCTGCTCGGCCGGGCCCCGCACCGCCACACCCTGCTGTCCACCACCGCCGACCCCGCCGACCGGGCCAAGGTGCTCTACCGCCGTCTCGGCTTCGTGGACCTGGTGCCCGGGTTCCGGTACGCCGGCGTCACCGAGCGGGCGAACATCATGGGCCGACGGCGCGCGGGCTAACGCCCGCGGCGGGCCTGCCGTCAGCGCCGCCCGCCGTCAGCGCCGCCCGCCGTCAGCGCTGCCAGGCGTAGGGCGTCGTGGTGGACACCCGGACGAAGCCGTAGCGCTCCAGAATGGGGCGGGAGTACTCGGTGGAGTCGCTGTGGATCAGGGTCTTGCCCCGCGCGAGGGCCGAGCGCGCCCGCGCCGCCGTCAGGGCCCGGTAGATGCCCCGGCCGCGCCACTCGGGACGGGAACTGCCGCCCCAGATCCCGGCGAAGTCGGTGCCCGGTACGGGCTCCAGCCGCCCGGCGGTCACGATCTGGCCGTCGGCCTCCGCGACCCACAGCTCCATCTCGGGGTCGATCGCCTGCCGGCGCAGGATCGCGTTCGCCGTCCTGTCCGAGACCGGGCTGCCGAACACCTCGTCCTGCATGGCGCACATGGCGCGGACGTCCGGCTCCTCGGTGACGCGGCGCAGGGTGACGCCGTCTGGCAGGGGGACGTCGACCGCGAGGGCCGCGGCGTCGCCGATCATGATCGACTCGGGCTCCTCGGGGACGAACCCGTGCGTCAGCAGCGCCTCGTGCAGCCCCGGCACGCGGTCGTGGCCGCGGGTCTTCCACTCGACCTTGGTGATGCCGCCGTCGGCCCGGAAGTGGGCGACGGCCTCCTCGACGAGCTCCCGCACCCGCACCTCGTCCGCCCCGCCGAGGTCGCGGTAGGTGACGAAGCCACGCCCGCCCAGGAAGGTCACCAGGCGCAGGGGGCCGAGGCCGGTCACGGAGATCGCGCTCGGCGTCTCGGCGTCGGTGCGGAGCTGTTCGTCGTACGCCTGGAGCAGGCGCGAGGGATCGGTCATGGGGCGATGCTCCGTTGCCGGGCCGGAGCCCGGCAACGGAATATCAGTCCTTGACGACCACGCCGCCGTCGGCGACGAGCGGCACCCCGTTCTCCGGGGTCGCCGGGGTGTCGTCCGGGTCCGCCTCGGGGGCCGACGCCGACGTGGAGAGCTCGAACGGCTCGCCGTCGTGCTTCTCGACGCCGGTGTCGACCGTCTCGGCCAGCACCTGGACCGCCAGCTCCCGTTTGAGGACGAGCGGGTCGCTGGAGAGGTCCTTCCAGAGCGCGACGCACAGCACCAGCATCACCACGACGAACGGCAGGGCCGAGACGATGGTGATGTTCTTCAGGCCGTTCAGCGCCGCGGCCGGGTCGTCGCCACCGGCCAGCAGCATGGCGGCCGCCACGGCGCCGGTGCTCACGCCCCAGAAGATCACCGACTTCCTGGTGGGGTTCTCGGCGCCGTTCTCGGACAGCCCGCCCATGATGATCGAGGCGGAGTCGGCGCCGGTGACGAAGAAGATCGCCACGAGCACGACGGCGAGGATCATCAGCGCGATCCCGACCCAGCCGGGCACCGGCAGGGCCCCGAGCAGCTGGAAGAAGATGAGGTCGAAGTTGATGTCGGCCCCGCCCTGGCCGATCGCGGCGAGGGCCGCGCCGGTGTCCTGCGCCTGCTCGGCGCGCTCCTGCAGGCCGATGGCGCCGCCGCCGAAGATCGCGAACCACACCGTGGACACGATGGACGGCACCAGCAGCACGCCGGTGACGAACTGGCGCACCGTGCGGCCCCGCGAGATGCGGGCGATGAACGGGCCGACGAACGGCGTCCAGGACACCCACCAGGCCCAGTAGAAGATGGTCCAGGAACCCATCCAGTCCGCGAGCGCCTGGTCGCCCGACGCCGCGGTCCGCGAGGCCATCTCCGGCAGGTTGCCGACGAAGGCGCCGAGGGAGGCGGGCAGCACGTTGAGGATGAACAGCGTGGGTCCGCCGATGAAGACGATGATCGCGAGCAGGAGCGCGAGCCACATGTTGGCGTTGGACAGCCACTGGATGCCGCGCTCGATGCCGGAGACGGCCGAGAGGACGAACAGGCAGGTCAGGATGGCGATGATGACCACGAGCGTGGCCGTGCCGACCGATTCCATGACGCCCGAGTGCTGGATGCCGCCGCCGATCTGCAGGGCGCCGAGGCCCAGGGAGCAGGCGGAGCCGAACAGGGTCGCGAGGATGGCGAGGATGTTGATGACCCGGCCGCCCGCGCCGTTGACGGCCTTGCGGCCGAACAACGAGGTGAACATCGAGCTGAACAGCTGCGCGCGGCCCAGGCGGTAGGTGCCGTAGGCCATGCCGAGGCCCACGATGGCGTACATCGCCCAGGGGTAGAGGGTCCAGTGGAACAGGGTCTGCCCCATCGCGGTGGACGCGGCTGCAGGGGTGGACCCGTCGACGGTGCCGGGCGGGGGCGCCATGTAGAAGTAGAGCGGCTCACCCACGCCGTAGAACATGAGGCCGATGCCCATGCCGGTCGCGAACATCATCGCGATCCAGGACGGGGTGGAGAACTGCGGCTTCTCGCCGTCCTGGCCCAGGGGGATCTTGCCGAACCTGCCCATCGCCACGACGATCACGAAGACGGTGAAGATCGTGGCGGCCGTGACGAACAGCCAGCCGAAGTTCTTCAGGACGCCGCTCAGCGCGCTGTCGGACACCGAGCCGAGGCTGTCGGGGCTGACGAAGCCCCACACGATGAAGGCGAGAGCGATCAGGCCGGCGACGCCGAAGACGATCCGGTCGGTGCCGACACGGTGGTCCTGTGGCCCGCGTGCGGCCCGTTCGACCCGGCGTGCGGCGTGCTGGACCCGCCCCAGCAGGGTCTTGGTGGTTTCTGAGGTACTCATCACAACGGCCCTCCTTTCCGCCCGGGTCTGCCGGGTGGTCACACGGGAGGGCCAGGACTCCTTTACACATGAAGCGGCGATTACAGAGCGCTTCACGTTAGCATCACACCTGCTTTTCACCCTGGCGCGGGGGCACGGCGGACGGCGGCACGCCCGGGAGCGCGCCGCCGTCGGTCAGCCCTTGAGGCCGCTGTGCGCGAGCCCCTGGACGAACTGCTTCTGCGCCACGAGGAACACGGCCAGGACGGGCAGCACGGTGAGCGTCGTCGCTGCTAGCTGGACGTTCCACATGGGGCCGCCGTACGCGTCGACGTACTGCGTCAGCGCCTGCGGGAGCGTGAAGTTCTCCTTGCTGGACAGGTACACGACGGGTTCGAGGTACAGGTTCCAGGACTTGAGGAACGTGAAGATCGCCACGGCGCCCAGCGCGGACCGCGACAGCGGGACCGCGATGCGCCAGAAGACTCCCCAGCGCCCGAGCCCGTCGATCCGGCCCGCCTCCTCCAGCTCGGTCGGCAGCCCCAGGAAGAACTGGCGCATGATGAACACGGCGAGGACGGCGGGCGCCCCGAGCACCGGGATCACGATGAGCGGCCAGTGCGTGTTGATCAGTCCCAGGCTGTTGACGATCCGGAACAGCGGGACGATGGTCACCTCCGAGGGCACGAGCAGCCCCACGAGCACCAGGACGAACAGCGCGTTGGCCCCGGGGAACCGGATCCGCGCGAACGCGTAGCCCGCCATCGCGGCCACGAGCATGGTGCCGATCGTGACCAGCACCGCAATGTAGAGCGAGTTCCAGTACTGCTGCGCGAACGGCTGCAACGTGAACACCCGCCCGTAGGCCTCCAGCGACGGGTCCTGGGGCCAGATGGTCGGCACCCGGCGCAGGATCTCGCTCATCGGCTTGAGGCTGGAGGTCGCCATCCACCAGGTGGGGAAGACGAACGGCACGCTCAGCACGGCCAGGACCAGCACGAGCAGCCAGCGGGTCAGGCGTCCACGGGCACGGGCGCCCAGGCCCCGGCGGTGCGGGGCCGCTCCCCCGGTCACGCCGTCCCCGGGCGCGCCGGGCGGCGCGGCCGGGGCACCGCGCCCGGCGACGGACAGCACGTCGGACGTCGTGTCCGGCTTCACGTCAGACTTCATGGAAGACCCACCTCTTGCGCGACTGCCACTGCAGCAGCGTCAGTACGAGGACGATGACGAACAGGAGCACCGCCAGCGCGCTGGCGTAGCCGAACTCGTTGAACCGGAACGCCTGCTGGTACAGGTAGTAGACGAGGACCGTGGTCGAGTTCCCGGGGCCGCCGCCGGTCAGGACGTCGATCTGCGCGAACACCTCGAGCGAGCCGACGATCGTGATGATCGAGACCAGCAGGATCGTCGGGCTGATCAGCGGCAGGGTGATCGAGCGGAACCGCCGCCACGCGCCGGCCCCGTCCAGCCGCGCCGCCTCCTGCAGCTCCTCGGGCACGCCCTGCAGCGCGGCGAGGAACAGAATCATGTTCAGCCCGACGTTCTTGAACACCTGGACGACGATCACGGCGATCATGGCCGTGCTGGGATGCCGCAGCCAGTTCGGCCCCTGGACGCCGGCCTGCTCCAGGAACCCGTTGATGCCGCCGTCGGCCTGGAGCAGGAAGCTCCAGACGATCGTCCAGGCGACCAGCGAGACGACGACGGGCGAGAAGAAGAACGTCCGGAACGTGGTGGTCCCGGGCAGCTTCTGGTTGAGCAGGACGGCGAGCAACAGCGCCAGCGCGATGTTCACCACGACGAGCCCGATCGAGAACCACACGGTCGCCGCGAGCGCGTCCGCCAGCCCCGGGTCGGACGCCATCCGCTGGTAGTTCTCCGCCCCGACGAACGTGAACGTGTTCGCCAGGACGTTCCACTCGTGCAGGGAGTACCAGACCACCATGCCGAGCGGCAGGACGACGAAGGCGAGGGATCCCAGGACCACCGGTGCGACCATGGTGTACCCGACGAGCCAGTCGCGGCGCACCGCCGCTGACGCCGTTGCCACGATCAGTCCTCCAGCAGCGGCGTGATCGCCGAGCAGGTGTCGGCCAGGACGGCCTCGACGTCGGCGTCCTCGACCCAGAGCGCGTCGAGCTCGGCGCGCACCGTCTCCGACAGCTTGGCGAAGTTCTTGTGCGCCGGCTTCGTCACCGCGTCCTCGACGCCCTCGACGACCACGGCCTCGAGCTGGTCGGCGGTCAGCTTCGGGTTGGCGGCGGCCAGGCTGTCCCCGTTGAGCAGGGACTGGCGGGGCGGCGGGAAGTAGGCCGCGAGCTGCTCGGCGTTCTCCGCGTTGGTGAAGTACGCCAGGAAGTCGGCCGCGACGTCCGGGTGCTCGCCCGCGGCGAAGACCCCGACCCCGGCCTGGCCCACGACGTTCTGCTTGCCGGCCGGGCCCTCGGGCATGGGCACGATGTCCCAGTGGAAGGAGTCGTCGAGCGACGAGGCCCGGCTGATCTGGGTGATCGTCATCGCGGCGTCACCGGCGAAGAAGTCGGCGGTGGTGCCCGGCGTCGGCAGGGCACCGTCGGTGAACACGGCGTCGTGGAACCAGGTCATGGCGTCGACCATCTCCGGCTCCGTGAAGGTGCACTGCGTCCCGTCCGCGCTCCACGGGGCCGCCTTCCACCCGGACCAGACCGTGGCCAGGTTCTCCCACGCCTGGTAGTCGAAGTCCCGCACCACCAGGCCCTGCTTGCCGGAGTCCGCGGCGGTCGCCGCGGCGATGTCCCGGGCGGCGTCGAAGGTCCACCTGCCGTCGGCGACCAGGTCGACCGGGTTGGGCTGGCCCGCCGCCTCGATCTGGTCGGTGTTGACGAACATCGCGAACGGGCTGTTCGAGAACGGGTAGGCGTACAGCCCCTCGCCGTCCTGCCACAGCGACAGGGCGCTGGGCACCAGGTCGTCGTACGCGTAGCCCTCTGTGCCCTCGAGCACCGGGCGCAGGTCCACGAGCGCGCCGCTGGCCACGAACTCCGGGGCGTTGCTCTCGAAGATCCAGGCCAGGTCCGGGGCGTTGCCGCCGGCGAGCTGGGTGGTCAGTGCCGTCGTGTAGTCCTCGAACGGGATGGTCTCGAACGTCACGCTCGAGACCAGCTCGGGGTTGTCGGCCACGTACGCGTCGGCGATGGACTGGAAGAGGCCGAGCTGGGTCTCGTCCGCCGTCCAGACGGTCATCCGCAGGTCGACCGGCTCGGACGGGGTCTCGGGCTCGCCGACGGGCGCGTCGGTCCCGCCCGCGCACGCGGTCAGGGCCAGGGCCGTCCCGAGGACGGCGGCGGTTCCCGCCGTCCTGCGGGTCCGGGGGTGCAGTGCAGACATCAGTTCTCCTTTGAACAGGGGGTGCGTCAGTAGGGGTGGGCCTCGTCCGGCCAGCGGAGCTCGACGCCGGAGGCGACGAGCTCGGCCTGGTACTCGGCGAGCAGGTCCGGCTCGGACTGGACGGAGTGCGGGGTGCGGCCGGTGGCGAGGCAGTGCGCGGCCAGGTGGCCGGCCGCCTCGCCGACGTTCCACTCGACCGGGTGCAGCCGGTAGCACCCGTTCGTGATGTGCGTGGTGCCGATGTTCTTGTTGCCCGCGAGCAGGTTGGTCGTGCGCCGCGGCAGCAGGGCGCCGAGCGGGATCTCGAACGGGGTGGACGGCACGTCGATGTACGTGTCGCCGCCCGTGGACGGGTGCAGGTCGATCCGGTACATGCCCACGCCGACCGAGTCCGCGTACCGGGTGGCGCCCTGGTCGCCGCGCACGGCGTAGGACACGTCGTTCTCGGTGATCGTCGTGACTGCCCTGATGCGGCGGGACTCGCGGTGGTAGGCCGCCTGGGCCAGGCCGTCCGCGTTGCCCATGACGTCGGGGCGCAGCCGCAGCCCCGGGAACCCGGTGCCGCCGTCGGCCCGCGGCGCCTCGGTCTGCATCCAGTACAGCATCGACAGGCTGAGCTGCCGGGCGTCCGCGATCCGCGCCTCCTCCACCTCGCGGGGCACGTCCAGGACGTGGCCCAGGAAGTAGTCGATGCTCGGCCAGTTCACCAGGCACAGGTCGCTGGCGTAGAAGCCGGGGGCGTGCAGGTCGCGCGCGGCGATGCGGCGGAACAGCCAGAGGTTGCCGTCGCCGGCGTTCTTCGACTGGTCGGCGTCCACGGCGAGCGGGTCGTCGCCCGGGTTGGGGGTGAACGACCGCTTCTCCAGCGCGAGCGTGCGCGGGTTGGGCGCGGTCCACGAGAGCAGCTGCTCGCCGCCCCAGGCGGCGGGCGCGTACGTGCGCCAGAAGTCGTAGCGCTCGGGCCGGTCGATCGTGTGGTCGCCGTCCGTGTGCTCGACGACGAAGCACACGCTCAGGGCCTGGACGTTGTCCGGCTGGGCCTCGTCCGGGGCGCTGGGCTCCCCCGTCTCGTGCCGCGACTCGAACCCGGTCACGTACTCCGTGCCGGTCAGCGGCAGGAGCTCGCCCGTCTCGGTCGCGTCGATCGTGTAGGCCGCGACGACCGTCACGTCCTCGCCGTCCACCACGGACCGGAGCGTCACCGAGGTGACCCGGTCGCCGTCGGTGGTGGCAGACGTCGGGCGGACCCGCTCCAGCAGCCGCACGCGGCCCGCCGAACGGTAGGGGGCGAGCATCTCCTCCAGCACGCCCACGGCGACCCGCGGCTCGTGGCACAGCTTGGACACCCACCCGGCGCCCGGGTTGAGCTGCTCCCACGACCGGGCGGCGTCCGTCAGCGGGTAGCGCCGCCGGTAGACGTCGCGGATCCCGTCGCGCAGCGCGCGGTAGCGGGCCGTCACGCCGAACCGCTCCACCCAGGGGTGCTCGTCCGGCGGCACGCCCTGCGACGTCAGCTGCCCCCCGATCCACGGGTGCTCCTCGGTGAGGACGACGCTGGCGCCCCGGTCGGCGGCGGCCAGCGCGGCGGCGATGCCGCCGAGCCCCGCGCCCACCACGAGCACGTCGGTCTGCAGGTCTTGATGGGTCACGCGTGGTCCGTCCTGTCGTGAGTTGCGGTTCGGGGGCCTGTGCCCGGGGGCGGCGGCGCGACGGTGGCGCCCTCCACGTCCGGGCACACGAGGATCTGGTGCAGCTCGGCGTCGGTCACGGCGGCGGGCCGCCGGGCGTCGCGCTCCCGCCGCGGCCCGTCGTCGGAGACGAGGCGCGAGAGGAGGTAGAGCGCGCGGGCGCCCATCTCCTCGCGGGGCACGGAGAAGCCGGACCACTGCCGGCCGTCGCGGCGCGGGTGGTGCGGCTGCCCGAGCAGCAGCACCGAGACGTCGTCGGGCACGCGCCTGCCGCGCCGTTCGAGCTCGTCGGCGAGCTCCTCGGGGTGGTTCTCCGGGGCCACGACGACGGCGGTGAAGCGCTGGTCGACGATCTCGGCCGCGGTGGCGGCGACATCCTCCAGCTCGACGAACCGCGTCGTGAGGCCGTGCGTCTTCATCGCGGTGCGGTAGCCCTCGACGCGGTCGAGCGTGGGCTGGTCGGTGCCGCGCATCCCCACGTAGCCGATGCGCTGGTGCCCGTGGGCCACCAGGCGGTCGATCTGCCGCACGGTCCCGCCCACGTAGTCGGCGCCCACGTAGGGCAGCCGGCCCCCGTCGCTGCCGCGCTTGCCGATGAACACGAACGGGTAGTTGGTGTCGAGCAGGTGCTGCAGCTCGCCCCGGTGCTCGTGCTGCCCGAGCAGCAGGCAGCCGTCGGCCACGCCGAGCCGCTGCCAGCCGTCCCGGGTGAGCCGGCGGCGGCCGTCCGCCACCGGGGCGCTGGTGAACAGCAGGATGTCCACGCCGAGCCGCTCGGCGGCGTGCTCGATCCCGGTCAGGAACGGCCCGTAGAAGTCGCGGCTGGCGCGCGGGAACGTGGCCTCGTACGTGAAGACGCCGAGGATCTGGGCGAGCCCGCCCGCGAGGCGCTGCGCGGCGGGGTTGGCCGTGTAGCCCGTGATGCGGATGGCGTCCAGCACGCGCTGGCGCGTCTCCTCGCTGATCCGCACGCCGGCCGGGGTGCTGCCGTTGAGCACGAACGAGACGGTGGCCTGGCTGACGCCCGCCATGGCGGCGACGTCCGTCTGGGTGATGCGACGACGTGGCACGGCTCCTCCTCGAACGCCCGGTCGGGTCATCGTTGACCCCGGGAGTCTCACGGGAGGCCGAGCGTGCGGTCAATCTGATGATGCGCATTATTAGCAACCCCGTCCGGAGGGCCCGCGCGGGCCGGAACGGCCGCCTGGACCGCCGTCGGCGCCGGATGTGGCGCATTATCACCGCCCGCGTCGATGGACTTGATTACCTCCCTTGACCGGCCGTCCGGTGCGCCCGAAGGCTGGCGCGGTCGTGACACACGACGTCATGGCACTGCGACGAAGGAGTACGCATCATGGCTGTTCTCACCGCGCGCCGAGCCCTCGCCGGCGCCACGCTCGCCCTCGTGGTCGCGCTGATACCCGGGATGACCCAGGCGGCGACCGCCACGCCCCCGGGTCACGGCGCACCCGCGGCGCCCGGGGCCGGGCTGCCGGTCTTCGCCTCGACCGGCGCGATCGTCGACCCGCTCGACGACACGCTCCCGCACAACCCCAACCAGGAGTTCATCTTCCCGTCGGTGTTCCACGCCGGGGCGCACCTGAGGGACCCGCTGGGCGAGTGGTACGTCTACTACGCGCCGCACGACGACCCGGGCGGCATCAACCTGATGTACGCCGACTCCCTCGACGGGCCGTGGACCCAGTACGCGGGCAGCCCGGTGGTCTCGAACCAGTGGGAGGGCGTCTACGACGTGCCCCACGTCTCCTCCCCCGACGCCGTGTGGAACGCCGCCGAGCGCCGGATGTACCTGTACTTCCACGGCGACAACACGGTGACCCGCTACGCGACCTCGACCGACGGCGTCACCTTCGACTACGGCGACGAGGCGGTCACCACCGAGATGGTCGACGCCGCCCAGCCCGGCCGGCACGCCACCGAGACGTCGTACGCCCGGGTCTTCCCCAACCCCGACCGGTTGTCGCCGCAGCGCTGGGCGATGCTGTTCATGACCAACTACGACACGAACGTGCGGCACATCAACCTGGCCTACTCGCGGGACGGCCGGGACTGGCAGGTCGAGCCCGAGCCGATCGTGACGCCCGGACCGGCGGAGGGCACGAACGTGTCGGCCGCCGACCTGTGGCGCTGGAAGGGCAAGGACTACATCGTCTACGGCTCCACCGTCGGCACGATCTTCGCGCGCCAGGTGGACCGGACCCTCACCGACGTGGGTGAGCCCGAGCCGCTGTTCGTCCCGCGCCCGGCGCCGCCCGAGGCCGGGCGGGCGTCGTCCCCGCAGATCGTCACCGAGCGCGGCAGGACGCACCTGATCTACGAGTACGGCGAGCGGTCGCACACGACGATCGGGCACGCGGTGCTCGACCCCGACGGCGTCCGGGACCCGCTCAACACGCGCCCCGAGGACCCGATGTACGCGCAGTGCACCGGCGCGGGCTCCGACGAGCTCGACGGCTCGTCCCTGGACCGCTCGCTCTGGTCGACGGCGGTCCGCGGCACCCTGGACCGCTCCGTCGTGGCCGACGGCGCGTGGCGCATCCCGACCTACGCCGGCAACTCGACGTCGGCGCCGCTGAACCTGCAGCCGGTGCCGCAGCCGCCCTGGGAGGTGACGACGCAGGTCACGCTCGATCCGCAGGTCAACTTCCAGCAGGCGGGGCTGATCGTGCGGCGCGACGACGCCAACTCGGTGCGGATCGACATCTCGCACGTCGACGCCGGCAAGCGGTTCGACTTCGTCTGGCGCAACAACGGGGTGGACCGGAACAACGCGTGGACGGCGGAGGACTCCGCGCTGGCCCCGCCGGAGACGGGCGACACCGTGTGGCTGCGGATCACCCACCACGGCGACTGGCTGACCGCCTCGTACAGCGTGGACGGCGCGACGTTCGTCAACCTCGGGCGCGCCACCCCGGCCGGCCAGCTCGCCGCGACCGGCGTGGGGCCGTTCGCCTACCGCGGGCCGGCGGCGACGCCCGAGCTCACGGCGGAGTTCGACTGGATCCGGTTCACCCCGGACGAGGGCGAGCTGGCCGGCTGCTCCTGAGCGGACTTGCCGTCCTGTATCGACAACTGTCAACATAGACACAAGTCGATATACGGGAGGACCGCGATGGCAGCTCTCACCTCGTCAGGCGCGCGCGGGCTGGAGTCGCACGCGATGGGCGTGGACGCCGCGACGGCCGTGGCGTCCACGCTCAAGGCCCTGGCCGAGCCGCTGCGGCTGCGCATGCTGTCGGCCATCGCGACCAGCCCGGACGGCGAGATCACCGTGGGCGAGCTCGCCACCCTGACCGACGTGTCCCAGCCCACGGTCTCCCACCACCTCAGGGTGCTGCGCGACGTCGGCCTGCTGACCGCGGACCGCCGCGGCACCTCGGTCTGGTACCGCATCGAGCCCGCCTACCGCGGCGCCGTGACCACGCTGCTGGACCGGTTCGCCCCGGCGGCGGTCGACGTGGCGGGCCGGGCGCACCTGACCGCGCTGAAGGACGTCGATCCCGCCCTCGACCGGCTCGCCACCTCGCTGGCCGAGCGGTTCCCGGCGACGCCGCGGGGCGAGTGCGTGCGGGTGGTCCGCGAGTCGTACACGGCGCTGGTCCGCCGGGGTGGCGAGGCCACCCACCTGGTCGCGCTCACCGAGCAGTTCGCCCGGCAGCGGATCGTCGACGCGGAGCGGGCGCACGCGCGCGAGAACGGCGCGGACGGCGCGCGCCGACCGCCGCAGGTGCTGTTCGTCTGCGTGGCCAACGCCGGGCGGTCCCAGCTCGCCGCCGCCCTGATGCGCCACCACGCGGGCGACCGGGTGGTGGTCCGCTCCGCCGGTTCGGCGCCCGCGGCCGACGTGCACGCCGGCGTCCGCGGGCTCCTGGAGGCGCTGGGCGACGCCGCCGCGGCCGACGAGGTGGACGACGTGACGCGCTTCTACCCCAAGCCCCTGACCGACGACGCGGTCCGCGCGGCGGACGTCGTGGTGACCATGGGCTGCGGTGACGTCTGCCCGGTGCTGCCCGGCACCCGGTACGAGGACTGGATGGTGGGCGACCCGGCCCTCGCCTCACCCGCCGGCGTCGCAGCGATCCGCGACGAGCTCGACGAGCGCGTGCGCGCCCTGCTCGCCGACCTGGCCCCTCAGGCCGCCTGACCCACCCGCACAGAGCCGGAGAACCCTCATGAGCAGCACCGAGACCAGCAAGCCGTCCGCCCTGTTCGTCTGCGTGCACAACGCGGGCCGCTCCCAGATGGCCGCGGGATTCCTGCGCGAGCTGTCGGGGGACGCCGTCGAGGTGCGCTCGGCCGGGTCCATGCCCGCGCAGATGATCAACCCCACCGCCGTCGAGGCCATGCTGGAGCGGGGCATCGACATCCGCGCCGAGCAGCCCAAGGTGCTGACGAACGAGGCCGTGCAGGCCTCCGACGTCGTCATCACCATGGGCTGCGGCGACGCCTGCCCCTACTACCCCGGCAAGGACTACCAGGACTGGGAGCTCGACGACCCGGCCGGCCAGGGCATCGAGGCGGTGCGGCCCATCCGCGACGAGATCGAGCTCCGCGTGCGCGGCCTGCTGGCGCAGCTCGGCGTCGAGCCCGTGGCGTAGCGGCCCAGGTCAGGCCTGGGCTGGCTCGGCAGGCGCACCCAGGCCGAGGGTCACCGCCTGCGGGCCGGACGGCGCACCGCAGCAGCCGCCGCCCGACGCGTCCGCCAGCGCCAGGGCCGCCGGGGAGACCACGCCGTCGGCGTCGGCGGCGAACGCCAGGTCCGAGGAGCAGACGCCGGTCTGCGGCAGGTTCAGCTCGACGGCGTCGGCCGCGGCGCGGTCCCCCGCCAGGGCCGCGACCACGGACCGCACCTGCTCGTACCCGGTGGCCAGCAGGAACGTCGGCGCACGACCGTAGGACTTCATGCCGACCAGGTAGAACCCGTCGTCGGGGTGGGCCAGCTCCGTCTCGCCGTGCGCGGGCACGGTGCCGCACGAGTGGAGGTTGGGGTCGATCAGCGGCGCGATGGCACGCGGCGCCTCGACCACGGGATCCAGGTCGAGGCGCACCTCGCGCAGCATGCCCAGGTCGGGCCGGAACCCGGTGGCGTTGACGACCGTGTCCACACGCAGGTCCAGGGCGCCGTCGACGCCGTCCGCACGCGCCGTCCCGAGCACCCGGACGCCTCCCTGCTCCTCGGGCTCGAGCCGCTCGATCGCCACCCGGGTCAGCAGGCGCACCCCACCTGCCTCGACGGCGTCGCGCAGCCGGGTACCGAGCAGGCCGCGGGCGGGCAGCTCGTCGTCCGACCCGCCGCCGTACAGACGGCGCGGGGAACCCCCGCGGATGGCCCACACGATCCGTGTCGTGGGCTCCGCGTGGGCCAGCTCGACCAGGCCGAGCAGGGTGTTCGCCGCGGAGTGGCCCATGCCCACCACCAGAGTGGTGCGCCCGGCGAAGCGCTCCCGGTCGACGCCCAGCACATCGGGCAGGGCACCGCTCAGGTGGCCGTCCGCCGATTCCTCGCCGATCGCAGGGAGGCCCGACAGCCCGAGCGGGTTCGGCGTGCCGAAGGTGCCCGAGGCGTCGATCACCGCGCTCGCCCGCGCCTCCCGGACCTGCCCGCCTGCGGTGTACCGCACCAGGTAGGGCCGGCGCTCGCGGCCCAGCGACCGGGACCGGTCCGCGCCGTCCCGGGCCACGCCGGTGACGCGGGCGTCGTAACGGACGCGGTCGCCGAGGGCGTCGGCCAGGGGTGTCAGGTAGTTCTCCACCAGGTCGCGGCCGGTGGGGAGGGCGTCCGGGTCGGGCTCCGACCAGCCCGTTCCCGTCAGCAGACGGCGGGCGGCGGCGTCGACGTCGTACCGCCACGGGGAGAAGAGGCGCACGTGGCCCCACGACGCGACGGCGGCGCCGGGGCCGCCCCCGGCCTCCAGCACGAGCGGCTCCAGGCCGCGTTCCACCAGGTGCGCCGCGGCGGCGAGACCGACCGGCCCGGCGCCGATGACGACGACGGGCAGGTTCTCGCGGGACGTCTCGGACATGACCCACTCCTCAGATCGAAGTTTCTCGATGGGTTGACGTGTGCAACATATCCATAATCTTCGATGCGTGGCAAGATGGGGGCATGGTCACCACTCTCACCCTGACGGACACGTCGCGTACCAGCCCGGACGCGGCGTCGGGCGCATGCTGCGCGCCCCTCGTGCGCGAGGCGGCGGACCCGCAGACCGCCGCCGAGCTGGCCCGGGTGTTCAAGGCTCTCGGCGACCCCACCCGGGTGCGCCTGCTGTCGATCGTCGCGGCGCACGACGGCGGCGAGGCGTGCGTCTGCGACCTCACCGAGCCGGTCGGGCTGTCGCAGCCCACGGTGAGCCACCACCTCAAGCTGATGGTCGACGCAGGCCTGCTCACCCGTGAGCAGCGCGGCAAGTGGGCCTACTACTCGGTGGTGCCGGGTGCGCTGAACCGGCTCGGGGTGCTGCTCACGGAGGCGACGGGCTGAGACGGGGCGGTCAGACCAGTCCGGCCAGCCCGAGCGCGAGGCCGAGCACCGCGCACACGCCGAGGGTGCGCAGCACCGACCAGCGCACGACGAAGAGCAGGAACGCGGCCAGGACGGCGATGCCGAGCGCGACCGGCTCCAGGGTCGTCAGGTCGGGCACGTCGAGGCTCAGGGGTCCGGCGGTCCAGGTGGTGGAGTCGGCGAACAGGGTGTGCGTGGTGAAGTACAGCGCGAGGTTGGCGATCACGCCCACCACCGCCGCCGTGATCGCGGCGAGCGCGGCGGACAGGGTGCGGTTGCCGCGCAACCGTTCGACGTAGGGCGCGCCGAGGAAGATGAACAGGAACGAGGGCACGAACGTGACCCAGGTGGTCAGCAGCGCGCCGAGCAGTGCCGCGGCCCAGGGGTCGAGGTCGCCGGGGTTGCGGTAGGCGCCGAGGAACGCGACGAACTGCACGACCATGATCAGCGGCCCCGGCGTGGTCTCGGCCAGCGCCAGGCCGCGCGTCATCTCCCCCGGCGTCACCCAGGCGTAGGTCTGCACCGCCTGCTGGGCGACGTAGGCCAGCACGGCGTACGCGCCGCCGAACGTCACCAGGGCGCTCCCGGAGAAGAACAGGCCCTGCTGGGTGAACACGCTGTCCACGCCGGTCAGCAGGGCGACCGCGGCGACCGGGAGCGACCACGCGAGCAGGCCGAGCAGCAGCACGCGCAGGGCCCGGCGGCCCGACGGGCGTTCGGCGTGCAGCGAGTCGTCCGGGATGAGCGGCGCGGGACCGCCGTCCTGGATCCGGGCGGTCGGCGTGGCGATCCAGGACGGCGCGAAGCGGTGCACGAACCACCCCGCCACGCCCGCCCCGAGCACGACCAGCGGGAACGGGACCGCGAACAGCGTCAGCGCCACGAAGGCAGCCACCGCGAGGACCACGAGGGCGGGGCTGGTCAGGGCCCGCCGTCCGACGCGGAGCACGGCCTGGACCACGATGGCCAGCACCGCCGGCGCCAGGCCGGCGAACAGCCCCGCCACGACCGTCGTGTCGCCGAAGGCGACGTACACCGCGGACAGGAGCAGCAGGGCGAGCATCCCGGGCAGCACGAACAGGCTCCCGGCGACCAGGCCGCCGCGCCACCCGTTGAGGAGCCAGCCGGTGTAGACGGCGAGCTGCTGGGCCTCGGGGCCGGGCAGGAGCATGCAGTAGTTCAGGGCGTGCAGGAACCGGCCCTGCCCGATCCACCGCTTCTCGTCCACCAGGGTGCGCTGCATGACGGCGATCTGGCCGGCCGGGCCGCCGAACGTCTGCCAGGAGATCGCGAACCAGGCGCGCACGGCGGTCCGGAACGGGATCAGGTCCTGCGGGGAGGCGGCGGGCGCGCCGGCGCCGTCCTGCTCGGTGCTCATGTCTCTCCTGCGCTCGGACGGCAGCGGCAACTCTCCCGCCGCCTTGGCCGGTCCGACCTCTCGGACGGGCCACCAACCAGACAATAGGCCCCAACGCTCAGCCGGCGTCCTCGGCCTTCCTGAGCTCGACGAGGTCGTCGAACGTGCGGACCAGGACGGAGCGCCGGGCCTCCTTGAACGCCTCGGAGGGTTCGAGCCCGTCGATCGAGCCGTCCCAGATCTCCAGGAACGTGCTCTTCCACGTCTCGAGGGTCGCGACCTCCGGCAGCAGGACCCCGACGTAGTGGGTCCGGGCGAGCACCGCCAGGAGCTCGAGGTTCGCCGGGACGGCAACCCCCCAGTACTCGTCGGGCTCCAGCCCCACCGGGTCGCCGGCCATGGCCTCGGCGACCTCGGTGGCGAGCTGGTCGGTGAGGCGCGACAGGTGGTCCGCGGCCGTGTCGTCGTCGAAGTTGCCCGGGCCCCAGGTACCCATGGATCTCTCTCCCGTTCGTCGTCCCGCGCTTCCCGCAGGCCGGGTGACGGTCGGAGCCTACCGATCTCGCCGCGGTCGTGGTTCCGGCGGCCGGCGGGTGCCCTGACCTGCGCCCTGGAACGCCCCCGCTAGATCCCGAAGACCCGCTCGGCGGTGCCCGCCAGCACGGCGTTCCGCTCCGCGGGGGTGAGGTCCCGGACCGCGTGCCGGAAGGCCTCGACCACGTCGGTGTAGCTGGAGTACAGCCGCTCGACCGGCCAGTTCGAACCGAGGAAGACCCGGTCGGCGCCGAACGCCTCGATCGGTGCGAGCACCCAGGGCCTGCGCGAGGCCGGGGTCCACACGGGATCGGCCATACCGAGCGAGGAGACCTTGCAGAGCGTGTTCGGCTCCGCCGCGAGCGCCCGCAGCATGCCCCTCCACGCCTCGAACGTGTCGACGCCACGGTCCGGCGGCATGCCCGCCTGGTCCAGCACGAACACCGTCTCCGGACAGGAGCGCACGAGGTCGAGCGCCGCCGCCGTGCCCGCGAGGCCGACGGTGTGGAAGAACAGCCCGCCCACCCGGCCCAGCTCGGCGTAGCCACGCCGGAAGGCGGGGGCCGCGAACCGTGCGACGGACCCCATCTCGCGCACGCCCCGGAAGACGGGGTGGGCGCGATGCCGGGCGAGCTGTGCGGCGACGTCGGGAGCGGCGAGGTCGCACGTCACGACGGCGGCGTCGGGCCAGCCCGTCTCGTCGGACAGCCGCTGGAGCCAGGCGGTCTCCGCGACGGGGTCCCCGGCGGTGGACGCCGCGTTCATGTGCACCACCTTGGTGAGCCCGGCCAGGCGCCCCTCCGCACGCAGCTCGGGTACCGAGAAGCGTGCGGTGCGGACGGCGACGAGGTCCCCGAAGGGGAAGTCGTCGCCGTCCAGCCACCCGTACCCGAGGTCGTGCTCGCGCCGGTCCCAGAGGTGCACGTGGGTGTCGACGAACATCAGGCGTGCGGCTTGAGGTTGAGGTTGACGCCGAGCGCGGCCTCGGTGTCCATGACGGTCCAGGAGCCTCCCGGGTAGTAGGCCTCGACGCGCTTGGCGTAGCCCGCTGCCTCCAGGTCGCCGACGACGGCGTCGCGCGCGTCACCGACGGCGAAACCGAGATGGTGGACGCCCTCGCCGTGCTCGGTCAGGAACTCGCGGAACGTGGACGGGTTGGCGTCGGGCTCGTTGAGCTCGATGACGACCTGGCTGCCGGGGACCGTGATCACGGCGAGCCGCAGCCGGTAGCCGGCAGGCTGCCCCCGGTAGGTCTCGTCGGGGTTGGGTTCCAGCGTCACCACCTCGGGCCGCTCGATGTCGAACAGGGCGCACCACCGGTCGAGGGACGCCTCGATGTCCTCGACCACGAGCGCCACCTGGATCAGCCCGCCCACGGGCACCGGGGCGCTCATGCCCACGGCTCGCCCTCGACGACGACGTCCTGGTGCGTGCGTGCCGACTCCTCGATCGCGAGACCGAGCGCGTGGTCCTGGCAGGCGGCGGCGAGCGAGTAGGGGCCCTCGGCCTCACCGCGCGCCCACGCCCCGACGGCGACCAGGTGGTCGGCGACGGCGAGGTCGTCCTCCGAGAGACGGGTGCCCACCCAGGTGTTGCGCCACACCACCGTGCCGTTGAACGAGGCGTGGACCACCTCGTTGCCCTCCAGGTTCATGTCGACGCCGGTCCGGCGGTACTCGATCCGGGAGGTGACCGGGTCGTGGCCGTCCCACGAGGTCACGGTGTCGTCGACCAGCTCGCCGAGGGTGCCGCGCACCACGACGCGGCGGGCCAGCAGCGGGTTCCACCACTGCATGTTCATGAAGTCGTACACACCGACGCGCCCGTCGCCGAAGTCGAGGGTCGCGTAGGTGGAGGTCTGCGCCTCGGGCTGCGGGTCGGTGTTCCAGCCGTCGAACCCGAGCGGCAGGGCCATCCGGGTCTCGAAGGAGCGCCCGGACACGACCGCCCGGTCCGTCCCCACCGCGAGGAACGCGCGGATCAGGGAGGTGGCGTGGTACAGGTGCGTCGAGGCGACCTCGACGGCCTGGGGCGTACCGATGGCGCCGCCGGCGATCACCGCCAGCCGGGCGGCATGGCCGGGCATGAGCACGTACTGCTCGGCCACCTGGACGAGGGTCTCGTCCTTGATCGTGGTCCACAGGTCGCGCAGGCCGGCGAGGTCCGGAGCGGGCGGGGTCTCGGCCAGCACCCGGACGCCGCGCGCGCTCAGCTCCTTGAGGATGCCGGGCATGGCGGGCCACGAGACGTCGGCGACCACGAACTCCGGCTCGTGGGCGAGGAGGTCGTCGATCGAGGTGACGCCGGGCACGCCGTAGCGAGACCGGATCGCGTCGGCCTTGGCCTGGTCGCGCGCCATCACGGCCACCGCCTCGAGCCGGGCGGGGTCGGCGGCGGCCACGCGCAGGTGGAACTGCGCGCGCCACCCGCTCCCGATGACGGCGAAACGTACGGGGTTGCTCATCCGTGCTGTCCTTTCGTTGGTACGTCTGGTGTGTCCATCGATCCGGGTCCGGGGTCAGACCTGGCTCATGCCGCCGTCGACGGTCAGCTCCGTGCCCGCGACGAAGCTCGACTCGTCGCTCGCGAGGAAGCACACGGCGGCCGCTACCTCCTCGGGACGGCCGACGCGGCGCAGCGGGATCTGCGCGACGACCGCCGCCTCGACGTCGGCCGACCCTCCGGTGAACGCGTCGAAGCCAGCGGTGCGGGTCGGTCCCGGGCTCACCGCGTTCGCGCGGATCCCGCGGTGGCCGAGCTCAGCCGTCAGCGTGCGGGCCAGGGACCGCACGGCCGCCTTGCTCGCGTTGTAGACGGCGTGGCCGGGGCCGCCGTTGGTGCCCGCGATCGACGACGTCAGCACGATCGACGCGCCGTCGGCCAGGTGCCCGGCCAGGGCCCGCACCGTGAAGAGCGCGCCCCGGAAGGTCAGGTCCGCGACGGCGTCGAACTGCTCCGGCGTCAGCTCGGACACCGGCGTTGGCTCGACGTCGCGGCCCGCGTTGACGTGCAGCACGTCGACCTTCCGGCCGAGCCGGCCGACGGCGTCCGCCAGCCGCTCCAGGTCCGCGACGCTGGACGCGTCGCCGACGACGCCGACCGCCCGCGGACCGAGCCGGGCGACCGCCGCGTCGACCGAGGCCGCGGACGGCGAGGTCACCACGACCGTCGCACCCTCCGCGACGAAGCGGGTCGCGACGGCCAGGCCGATGCCGGCCGTCCCCGCGGTGACGACGGCGAGCCGTCCTTCGAGCAGGCCCATGGGTACCTCCTCCGTGTTCACTTGAGCGCGCCCGCCGCGAGGCCGCGCTCGAAGTACTTCTGGAGCGCGAGGTAGGCGACGAGCATGGGGACGGCGGCGATGACCGCCGCGGCGAGCACCCCGGTCTGGTCGTTCGTGTACTGGCTGACGAAGTACGACGGGAGCAGGGTCAGGACCTGCCGGCCGGGGTCGTTGAGCATGAGCATCGGCAGCAGGTACGCGTTCCACGCGGAGATGAGCGTGAGCACGACGATCGCGGCGGCGATCGGGCGGGTGAGCGGCAGGACGACCTGCCAGAAGACCTGCCAGATGTTCGCGCCGTCGACGCGGGCGGCCTCCATGATCTCCGTGGGGATGCCGTCGTAGAAGTTGCGGGCCAGCAGCACCGTGAACGGGATCTGCAGCGCGGCGACCGGCAGGATCACGGCGACGAGCTGGTTGTACATGTCGAAGGCCGACGCGGTGACGAACAGCGGCGTCAGCAGCACCGCCTCGGGCATGGTCAGCGCCAGGAGCAGCGCCCAGAACCAGACCTCCTTGCCCGCGATGCGCAGCTTGGAGAACCCGAACGCGGCGAGCATGGTGCAGGCGTAGACGATGAGGATCGCGAAGACGGAGATCAGCACGGAGTTGAGCAGGTAGGTGGGCAGGACGCCCGTCTCCCAGACCTTGACGTAGTTGCCGAGGCCCCGGCCGCCGAGCGATCCCTGGACCATCGCCACCAGCGGCACGAGGAACGGCAGCGCCAGCAGGGTCACGACGACCTGGATGACGACCCTCGAGGTGCGCGAACGTGTCACGAGCATGGTCAGGCCCTTCCCTCACGGCGGTTGCGCAGCGACATGAGGACGCCGCAGGCGAGTGCGAGAACCAGGAGGGCGACCGAGATCGCGGCGGCGTAGCCGAACCGCTTCTCCGACAGCATCGTGTGGTAGATGTACGTGCCCAGGAACTCGGTCGCGTAGTTGGGGCCGCCCTTGGTGATGAGGTACGGCCAGTCGAACGTCTTCAGGGCCCCGATCAGGCCCAGCGTCGCGAGGGCGACCGTGGTACCCCTGCACATCGGCCACACGATCGACCACAGGGTCCGCAGGTTGCCGGCGCCGTCCACACGGGCCGCCTCGAGCACCTCGGTGTCGATCTGGCTCATGGCGGCGTAGAAGAGGATGAAGGTCAGACCGGTCCACTGCCAGATCGTGGCGAGCATGACCACGGCCATCGCCGTGGTGCCGCCGGCCAGCCAGGTCTGCGCGAGACCGTCGAGCCCGACGGCCCTCAGGAACGTGTTGAGCTGACCGTCGGCGTCGAAGATCTGGCGGAAGACGGGCGCCATCGTGGCGGGGGCGAGCACGGTCGGCACGAAGACCACGACCTTGTACACCCCGCGCAGGAAGACCTGGGAGTGCATGAGCGCCGCGAACGTGAAGCCGAGCGCCGTCTGCACGGTGAACGTGACGACGTAGAAGACGGCCGTGTGCTCCAGCGCCTTCCAGAAGACGGGGTCGCCGAACATCTCGGAGAAGTTCGCGAGCCCCAGGAACGTGGGCTCCGTGAGGATGAAGCCGTTCCAGTCGAGGGTGGAGACGTAGCCGGTGTAGCCGATCGAGAAGTAGATCAGCCCGACCACCACGACGACCGCGGGCAGGATCCACGGCAGACCGTTGGCCGTCGGCTTCAGCCCGTGGCGGCGGGGCCGCGCCGCCGGCGCGCCTCCGGTGGGTGTCGCGGCGTCAGGCAGCGTTGCGCTGAGGCTCATTGCTTGTCCTTCGGGTGGGTTGAGGGTCGGACGACGCCGCGACGGGCGGCTCGTGCCGGGAGGAAGGGGTGGGCCGCCCGCTAGGGATCGGCCGGCCCACCCCGGTCGTTCACTCCGCGTCGACGACGCCCTGGAGGGTCTGGAGCGCGTCCGGGATCGACACGTCCCCGCCGGCGACGCCGACCAGCGCGTCGCGGAAGGCCGTGTTGAGCTCGGAGCTGACGGACGCGAAGCGCGGCTGCGTGGCCGCCGCGGCCTGCTCGCTGTAGGCGGAAAGCACGTCTGCCTGCGCGGCCGGGTCCACCAGGTCGATCTGGTCCCAGTCGGGGGTGACGCCGTGCAGCGCGGGGATGTTGTTCAGCGTGTTCGCCACGGACTGCTGGCCGGCCTGCGACGTCGACAGCCAGGTGACGAACGTGGTGGCCGCCGCCTGGTTGTCCGAGCGGCCGGAGACGGCCAGGCCGTAGTCCGCGTCACCGAACATGTTGCCCACCTGGCCGGTGCCGGCGAGGTCCGGGAAGTCCACGGGGACGATGGTGATCGGCTCCGGGTCCGACACG
This sequence comes from Promicromonospora sp. NPDC050262, assembly GCF_040655935.1. Lineage (NCBI taxonomy): Bacteria > Bacillati > Actinomycetota > Actinomycetes > Micrococcales > Promicromonosporaceae > Promicromonospora > Promicromonospora sp. NPDC050262. The sequence continues at coordinate 210,924 of NZ_JBFAKX010000004.1, forward strand.
CCGGCGGCCTCCATGGCCGTGACCATCGAGTCCTTCACCGCGTACTGGGTGTACCAGGAACCCATCATGATCATGGCGTACTTGCCCTGCATGAACTCGTTGTTCGCGTCGGGGTACTGCTGCAGGCCGACGGCACCGTCCTGCATGATCCCCTCGTCGAACAGCGACTTCCAGGTCTCCATCGCCTGCGTGAACTTCTGGCCGGAGTCGCCCTCGGTGTACGACGCCTCGCCGAGCGAGGCCTTCTGGTACAGCCCGGGCTCGATGTTCTCGACGATGGCCTCGAAGGTGTCCATGTCGAACGCCCACTGTCCGGCGCCCTGGACGAAGCAGCCCTCGCCGGCCGCCTCGAGCGTGTCGCAGACCTGCTTCCAGGAGGCGAGGTCGGTCGGGGGTTCGAGGCCGTACTCGTCGAAGATCCCCTGGTTGATCCACAGGTTGCCCGAGTAGACGGCGCCGGCCGACAGCCCGACCAGCTTGTCGTCGACGGTCAGGCCGCTGACACCGAGCTCGGAGACCTTGCTCGCCCAGTCGGGACCGAGCGCCTTCTCGACCGCGGGGGTGAGGTCGATCGCCCCGGGCCCGAAGGTGTCGACGCCGCCGTTCGCCGAGCCCGGCGCGACGTTGAACACGTCCGGCCCGTCCGACGAGGTGATCGCCGGCGACAGCACCGAGTCGTAGCTGTCGATCGGCTTCGAGACGAACTCGACCTCGATGTCGGGGTACTCCTCGTTGAAGGCCGCGATCAGCTTCTCCGCGTTGTTCGCGTCCGGCGTCCAGCCCCACCACGTGATGCTGCCCTTGGTCGCGTCACCGCTCACGGCTCCGCTCTGGCCGCCCATCGCGCTCGGGGTGCACGCCGCCAGGAGGAGGCTCGCCGTGGCCACCGCCGCGACTGCACCGACACGACGGCCGGACAACGTCTTCTTCGACGTCTGCATCTCTGCATCCTTTCCTCGTCCTCGCGACCGATGCGGTCCCAGCGAGGCACGAAAGTTTCTTTAAGACTTTCGCTTGCCGGTACGATAGAGTCCGTGCCACGACGGCGTCAACACCCGTCGTGCACGCTGTTCGACACCGAGGAGGGGCGCGAGATGACAGGGACGGCCACGAGGCCCGAGGCCGGCGCGGGAAAGAGGGAGCGCCGCGGCGGTGTCACGATCGCCGAGGTCGCCGAGGCCGCCGGGGTCTCGGCCCCGACGGTCTCGAAGGTCCTCAACGGCCGGCCGGGAGTCTCCGCGGCCACGCGCCGCCAGGTGGAGGAGGTGCTCGCCGAGCGGGGCTACGAGCAGCGCCGCCCGCACCCGGGCGCCGGGAGCGGGCTCGTCGACTTCGTGATCGAGACCCTCGACACCCAGTGGGCCACGACGCTGCTGCGCGGCGCCCAGACGGAAGCTGCCCGGCTCGGCCTCGACCTGGTGCTCACCACCGCCAGCGGCGACTCGTTCGGCACCGCGGCGTGGGTCGACCACCTCGCCGAGCGCGGCTCGGAGGGGGTCGTCCTGGTGGCGGCGCACGTCCAGGAGTCGGTCGAGACCGAGCTGTCCCGCCTCCGCATGCCCGTGGTGCTGGTGGACCCGATCGGCGCCGCTCCCCCGTCGCTCCCGACGGTCGCCGCCACGAACTGGGCCGGCGGGCGCGACGCGACGGAGCACCTCATCGCGCTGGGCCACACCCGCATCGCGGTGATCACCGGACCGATGGACGAGGAGGCGCACCGCGACCGTCTCGACGGGTACCGCAGCGCACTGCAGCGGCACGGCCTGCCCGTGGACGAGCTGCTGGTCCGCCACGGCGACTCGCTGGTCGGCGGTGGCCGCGAGCACGGCCACGACCTGCTGTCGCTCCCGGACCGCCCGACCGCCGTCGTCTCCGGCTCGGACGAGCAGGCCTACGGCGTCTACCTCGCCGCCGAGGAGCTCGGGCTCTCGGTGCCGGCGGACGTGTCCGTCATCGGGTTCGACGACGTCGAGCTGTGCCAGTGGGTCACGCCGCACCTGACCACCGTGCGCCAGCCCCTGCTCGAGATGGGACGCGAGGCGACGCGCATCGTCATCGAGATGTCCCGCAACGAGCTGCGTCCGGCCCTGCGCACCGAGCTGGCCACGTCGCTCGTCGAGCGCCGCTCGACGGCCGCCCCGCGGCAGTGACGCCGCGCGAAATCCGCCCGCAGCCCTGAACTCCCGTCAAGGAAACTTTCCATGAATCATCGCGCCGCGATCACCGCCGATCCCCGCTACTCCCACCGGCACACCCGGGCCACCGTCACGGTCACCGACGGTGCTGGCCGGCCCCTGGCAGGGCAGGAGGTCCGTGTCGAGCAGAGGGGGCACGCCTTCCTGTTCGGCAACATCGGCTTCGACTTCGTCGGTCTGGCCAACGACCTCGGCACGACGCCGCCGTCCTCCCCGTTCGGCGGGGCGTCGGTCGAGGCCGCGCGCACGGTCGAGCCGCTCTGGTTCGACCTGTTCAACCAGGTGACGCTGCCGTTCTACTGGCGCGGGTTCGAGCCGGTGCGCGGTGCACCCGAGACCGAGCGGCTGCGCCGCACCGCGGTGTGGTTCGCCGAGCGTGGCGTCGCCGTCAAGGGCCACCCCTTGCTGTGGCACACGCTGGCGCCCACCTGGCTCCTCGGCCTCTCCGACGAGGAGGTCGAGCACGAGATCCGGCTCCGGATCACCCGCGAGGTGTCGACGCTCGGCGACGTCGTACCCACGTGGGACGCCATCAACGAGGCGGTGATCATGCCGGTGTTCGACCGCGAGGACAACGCGGTCACACGCCTGGCACAGCGGCTCGGCCGGGTCGGCATGGTGCGGCTCGCGGTCGACGCCGCCCAGGAGGCCGGCCGGGACGCAGGGCGGCCGGTCTCGCTCGTGCTCAACGACTTCAACCTCTCGGCCGACTACGAGCGGCTCGTCGAGGAGGTGCTGACGGCCGGGATCCGGATCGACGCGCTCGGGCTGCAGTCGCACATGCACCAGGGGTACCGCGGCGAGGAGTACTTCGCCGACGTGCTCGACCGGTTCAGCCGCTTCGGGCTGCCGCTGCACCTCACCGAGAACACGCTGCTGTCCGGAGACCTCATGCCGGCCGAGATCACCGATCTCAACGACTACGTCGTCGACCGCTGGCCGTCGACCCCCGAGGGCGAGGCCAGGCAGGCCGAGGAGATCGTCCGCCACTACACCCAGCTCGTCGCGCACCCCGCCGTCCAGGCCGTCAACTACTGGGGGCTCACCGACGAGGGCGCCTGGCTGGGCGCGCCGTGCGGACTCGTACGCGCCGACCACACGCCCAAGCCCGCGTACGAGGCCTTGAGGGGACTGATCAAGGGCGCGTGGTGGCTCCCGCCGACGGCGACGCGCACCGACGAGCACGGCCGGCTCGAGATCGACGCCTTCGCGGGGGACTTCCGGCTCGGCGCGGGTGGCGGCACGGCGGACCTCACGCTGCCGGCCGGTGACCAGGAGAGATCGATCGTCCTGTGACGGAGCCGGGTCACCGGCCGGCGAACGGCGTCGTCGCTAGACGGTGAGGCCGAGCGGCTCGCCGAGCGTCGCCCACCGGACCTTCCCGGCGACGTCCGGCGCGTCCCCGAGCGCCGTCACGAGGTCGTCGCGGCCCTGCCGGAAGTGGGACCACCCCTCGTAGTGCACGGGCACGACCGAGGCGGGCCGGAGCAGCCGGACGAGCTCGACGGCGTCCCCGGCACCCATCGTGTAGGCGAGCGGGCCCGTGATCGGGAACCCGACCCGTCCGAGGTGCAGGACGGCGGTGCCGACCGCGAGGCGCCGGGTGACGCTCCGGACGCCGTCGTACAGGACCGTGTCACCCGTGATCCACAACGACCCGTGCTCCTGTCCCTCCCAGGCCAGGTCGAAGCCGACGACGTCGCCCACGATCGGCCGGCTGCCGGCCGGGCCGTGCCGTGCCGGCGTCGCCGTGACCGTGATCGCCGGCCTGCCGGGCGCGACCAGGAGGGTCGTGTCCCACGGCTGGAGTCCACGGGCGTGGCCTCCCAGCCGGGTCGCGCCCGAGACCGTGGTGATCACGCTGCCGACGGTGGGCAGGAGGCCGCGCCCGGTGACGTCGAGGTTGTCGGCGTGCTGGTCGTGGGTGAGCAGCACGGCGTCGACCGGCCCGATCTCCGCCGCGGGGATCGCCGGTCCCGTCGTCTTGCGGGACGACGTCCCCCAGCCGAACCGGTAGGTCCGGCCGGGGGCGTCGAAGGTCGGGTCGGTGAGGATCCGCCAGCCCTCCACCTCCAGGAGGGTGGTCGGCCCGCCGATGTGGGTGAGGGTGAGGGCCGACATGCTCAGTGACCCGTCGTCGCGGTCCAGGATGCGCGGGCCAGCGCCCAGTCGAGCGCGCGGTCGGCGATCTCCTCCCAGCCCGGGCCGGCGACCATGAGGTGCGGACGCCCGTCGTACGTCTCGTGCTCGGTGATCGTTCCCGCGCCCTTGTAGTGCTTGGCGTTGGACGCCTGGACGGCCTCGGGCATGATGTGGTCCTCCGACCCGGACAGGAACAGCAGCGGTGGCCGGTCGGGGTTGGCGAAGTCGACCCAGGCTCCCTGGTGACCGGGCTGGTAGTTCGCCAGCACGGAGTCGAACAGGACGCGGCCCGACGCCGGGATGTGGTACCGGTCGTAGAACGCGAGCGACTCCTCGTCCGTGTAGGTGTTGGTGAACGCGTACTTCCACTGCTGCGGGCTGAGACCGACGGCGCGGTGGTGGTTCAGCGGGTTCTTGAGTGCGGGAAAGACCGAGTGGAGCTGGGTCCAGGGTGTGGTCCGGATCCCCTCGGTGGGTGCCGAGTTCAGCGCGACGCCGGCGCATCCGTACCCGTGGTCCAGGAGGACCTGCATGAACGATCCGCCGGCCGAGTGGCCCATGAGGATCGGCTTGGTGTCCAAGGTGTCGAGGAATGCTTCGAGGTGGCCGACGATCGACTCGATGGTGAGGTCGGCGATCGGCGTCGGGTCGGCCCGCAGGGCTTCGACCTCGCCCTCGAAACCCGGGTAGGACGGGGTGTGGACCGTGTAGCCCTTGGCCTCGTACCGGGTCTTCCAGTGCTCCCACGATCGGGGGGTGACCCAGAAGCCGTGGATCAGGACGATGGTGTCCGGGGTGCTCATGGTGGTTCCTCTCGGGTGCTCAGGCGTTGATGACCAACCTTGTCCCGTGCTCCGGCGTGACGGACCACGTGAACCACGTAGCCGTTCAGGAGTGGGTTGCGCCGAGACGGTCGGCGAGCTGTCGGCGCGAGGAGATGCCGAGCTTCTGGAACACCTTGCGGAGGTGGTAGTCCACCGTGTTGGCGCTGATGAACATGTTCGACGCGATCTCGGCGTTGGTGCGCCCGGCGGCCGCCTTCTCCGCGATCGTCAGCTCCTGCGTCGTGAGCGGCTGACGCGGCGAGGCCGGCGTCGTCTCCGCGCGCGATCCGGCAGCCTCGAGCTCGGCCGTGGCACGCGGGACGAAGATCTGAGCACCGGCCTCCTCGAACAGGCGGATGGCCTCCCGCAGCTGCACGACGGCGTCCGCACGACGGCGCGAGCGGCGCAGCCACTCGCCGTAGACGAGGTGGGTGCGGGCACGGTCGGTGAGGACGGCGGTCGGTTCGAGCGCGTCGAGAGCCGAGCGGAAGTACTTCTCCGCCTCCGGACCGGATGCCGCCAGGCCCGTCGCACGGTCGGCGACGCCGCGGCACCACGGTGAACCGTTCACGACCGCACGTTCGCGGAGCGCGGCCGCGTACGACGACGCCTCGTCCGGATGTCCGGACCTGGCGGCGGCCTCGACATGGTCGGCCCACTGCGTCGGCGTCACCTGCAGGAACGGTGACGTGACCAGGAATCGGAGCCGGTCGTAGGCGTCGTGGTAGCTCCCGCCCGCCAGGTCGCGCACGGCGACGGCCGCCTCGGTCAGCGCGCTGACGCCACCCCGGCCGGCGGCCTGTGCGGCGGCGGCCAGTGCGAGCACCTCGCCGCGGGGCGACCCGGTCCATGCCAGGACGACGGGATTGAGCACGGGCGCCGTGCCGTAGCCCATGGCCAGACGCACCTCGCGGAGCAGCTCCGCATAGCGGGTCGCCAGCCGGACGGTGCCGCAGCTCAGCTCGTTCAGCGACATGACCTTGAGCAGCAGGTCGACGACCTGCAGCGCGCCCGCGTCCCGGGCCGCCCGCATCGCACGCAGGAGAAGCTCGCGGCCGGAGGTGTCCCAGAGGAACGTGCTGAGGGCGGCGACAGAGATGCCGGAGTGCATCAGCTCGGCGTCGGGAAGTGCCCGGATCGTGTCGAGCGCCGTCCGCGCGTGCGGGACGGCCTCGGCGTACGGGAGCCGGATCAGCGCTCCCAGTCCCGCCAGGACGACGGCCGCCGGGCCGTCGGCGACGGCGGTGCCCCGGTGGAGCCGGTGCCCGAGCTCGGTCGTCGTGATGCCCTCCATGAGCCGGTCGGCGTTCATGCACAGCTCGGCCGCGCTGACCAGGGCACGCTGCTCCAGCACCGCGTCGCGGCCGTGGAACAGGTCGGCGGCCCGCACAAGGTCCGCACTCGCCCGCACGTAGTCAGGACCGCTGCCGGTGAAGGCGGCCAGGGTGGCCCGCGCCATGGTCACGCGGCCCTGCGTCACCGGTTCCGCTTCGGCGACGTCGACGGCGTCGAGTGCGGTCGCCGCGGCGTTTCCGGCGCCGACGGCGAGCGCGGCCTCCGCCGCGCTGACCTGGCGCGCGTCACGGAGCGGGCCCGGGCTCGTGAGCTCGGCGGCGCGGCCGAGCATCCGTGCTCGCGAGGCCATGCCACCGCGGCGAGCGGCCATGTCGGCGACTCGTTCGAGCTGCGCGGCGACGGCGTCGTCGATACCGACGGTCGCCCGCGACGCGTGCCACGCCTCCAGCTCGGTGATCTGCAGCGCGGCGGCCGCCCGGGCGAGCGACCGGTGTGCCCTGCGCCGGGTGGCGCCGTCGACCGAACCGTAGACGGCCGAGCCGATCAGGGGGTGGCGGAACCGGACCACGTCCCCTATCTCGACCAGACCGGCCGCCTCGGCGCGGTCGGGTGCGCCCGGGTCCAGACCCCACGTGTCCGCGGCCGCCATGACCAGACCGGTCTTCCGGGTGGAGTCCGCCGCCGCGAGGAGCAGCCACGTGCGAGCGTGAGCGTCGAGCTCGTCGACCCGTCCGATGTAGTGACGCTCCAGTCGCTGGCCCACGGGAACGGGCGTGGCACTGAGGCCGAGGTCGGTCAGCTGCGCCGGGGAGAGGCTACGAGCGAGCTCGATCAGCGCGAGAGGGTTGCCTCCGGTCGCGTGCGCGACCTGGGTCGCGACCACGGGGTCGATCGTCCCGCGTGCGGCGCGGGTGAACAGGTTCACCGCCGAGTCCGTGGCGAGGCCGCTCAGGGTGACGAGGTCGATGCCTCGCATGCGGGTGACGAGGTCGCCCTCGTCCCTGCCGGCGCACAGCAGGGTGAGCCGTTCGACCATGAGCCGCCGGGCGACGAACGCCAGCACGTCGAGGCTCTCGGCGTCCACGAGGTGCGCGTCGTCGACCACGCAGAGCGTCGGCCGGTCCGTCGCGGCCGCGCCGAGCAGCTCCAGTACCCCGAGGCCGACGAGGAACCGGTCGGGCGGCGCGCCCGCGGTCCGTCCGACTGCGACGTCCAGCGCGTCCCGATGGTGCGGGGGCAGCTCTGCCATGAACTCGCGCAGCGACAGCGTGAGCCGGTGCAGGCCGGCGTAGGGAATGGTGGCTTCCGACTCGTAGCCGTCGATCCGCAGCACCCGGGCGTGTTCTGCCCGCGTCGCCACCTCGCCGAGCAGCGAGGTCTTGCCCATGCCCGGCTCGCCGAGGATGACGAGCGTCCCGGAGCGGCCGTTGCGCGCGCCGCCGACGAGCGCTGCGAGACGGGCCTGCTCGTCCTCGCGGCCGAGCAGGCCCGACGAAGTGGTGGTCATGCTCAGCCTCCAGGTCACGCCCCCGCTGGAAGCAGGCTCGCACGGACCGGCGCGCGCGTGTTCCCCCTGCCTGCACACCCGTTGCGTGTGTGTGCACGACGCTTTCAGCCTTGCGCTTCGACGGCGCGCGCGCCATTGTCGTTCGGGGAGAGATCACCGCCGCTTCAGCCAGATCCGTGAGGTGTCCCGTGCAAGTCCTCGACAGCCAAGGGGTGCCGCCCAGGGACCGGCTCGACATGGTCGTGGAGTCCATGACCAGTGCTGCGCGGGCCACCGCCTTCACCCCCGAGGGCCCGGACCACCGGGTCCGGCTCACGATGACCGCCTGGCAGCTCGGCGCCGTCGACGTCTTCGACGCCGCGTGCTCGGCGCACACGTTGCGCCGGGGTGCACGTGCGACGTCCGACGACGAGCCGCCGTCCCTGATCCTGACCTACGGACTGCGTGGGACCGGCGTCCACAGCCACCTGGGGCGCGACCTGCCCGTCGGGCCGTCGCAGCTCTGGGCGACCGACCTCACCGCGCCCTACGTCCACCACATCGAGGACACCCACACGCTCACGGCCAAGGTCGCGCTCGCGACGCTCGGCATCCCGCACGACCTCGTGCGCCAGACCCTGGTGCACATCGGCGAGAGTCCGCTGGCACCCCTGTTCGTCAACCATCTGACCGAGACCCGACGGGTTGCCCACCTCCTCGACGGGCCCGCCTCGGCCGCGCTCGGGACCGCGACCCTGTCGCTCGCGCGCGCCCTCGTCGCCAGCATCACCGACGACGACCGGCTCGGGCGCGAGGCGCTCGAGGACACGTTGCTCCTCCGCGTCCAGGCCTTCGTCCGACGCCATCTCGGCGACCCGGATCTGGACGCCGCGTCGATCGCCGTCGCGCATCACGTCTCGGTCAGGCACCTCTACAAGGAGTGTGCCCGAGCAGGCCTCCGGCTCGAACAGTGGATCATCCGCGAACGCCTCGCCCGCGCGGCGGACGAGCTCGCCCGCACCGCCCCGGCACGCGGCACCATCACGGCGGTCGCACGCCGCTGGGGCTTCACCAGTCCCTCCCACTTCACGACCCGCTTCCGGGCGGCGTACGAGGTCACGCCTCGGGAGTGGCAGTCGCTACACCACCGGTGACGGCTCGGTGTCCCCGACACGCGGGTGCGGAGCGTCTTCCGCGCGGTGGGGACGGTCAGACGTTGAAGCGGAACTTTGACCCGGCCTGATGTGCGGGATCGGTAGTCGTGGCAACGGCCGGGATCGTTGGAACTCCAACGGTCCCGGCCGTTGGCTTTCATGGTGCGAAACGGGCTGGTGCGGACCTCTTGCGGACTCTGTGCGGACTGATCCCGCCCCGATTGATGTGCGCTCAGAGCCGAGGGCGGGCCGCCTGCCCGCCCGAGCGACAAAAACAAGCCACGTTGCTCCGAGCTGTGCCCTAGTCTCGGCCTTCGCGCCGCGGACCTGCCCTGAACTCTGCTGGCGCAGGGCTACTGAGGAGGTTCGGCTGTGATCGAGATCGATATCCCGATTGATCTCATGACCGTGGAAGCAGACGGTGTCGGGCAGGGGTGCATGACTCGCTCCCGCTACAGCATCCACGAGGGCGAACTGCTGGTTGCTGGCCGACCGGGAGCATGGTCCTGGGTCCGTGCAACAGCGGTCGACGGCCGTCATGTCACGTTCTCGCTTGTCTCCGAGGCAGACGCGGCGAAGGGAGCCCGCGTCGCTCCCGATTCGATGCGTGCCGAGTGGCCATGGCCCAGGTTCACATGGCTCAGGGTCGAGGAGCACACGCTCGTCCAGGCTGATCAAGGAACCTTCATGTGGATCGACCATGTCCAGTTCACTCTTGACTCGACGCTGGACGATCGAGCTCTCCTATCGGCCCTGGTGTCGTCGAGCCTGTACGCCCACGGGTACGCCTGGCCGTATGCGCATGGTGCCGAGGTTGACTTCGATGGACGTCCTGTCCACGGGCCCTGGCTTGCCGAGACACTGACCTCCGAGATGTTCACAACGGTCGCGGCGGGCGACGCGCGGCGAACGGTCGACACGTGGCTGGACGACGAGATGGCCGAGCCGCAGTCCGTCCGCACCCGTGCACGAGTCGCGCGGCTCCTGGCGCGAGCTCTCGACTCGGGGACTGTCTACCGCCTCGACGTGCCTGACGACGAAGAGCATCGCTCGAACTGGGTCGGCGTCGGCGCGACCGGGTTCCACGAGTTCGTGGTGATTGACCGCGAGCAAGAGGCGATGCACCTGGTCGTTGCTTCCGACGACTGACACTTGCCGCCACATCCGAAATTGGCGCGGACGAGCCGGCCAGTACGCCGGGTTCTCCCGAAGGATGCAACGGTATGTCTCGCGGTATCCACCGAGTTGGTTGGGCACCGCGAGAACGTTGAAATCTCGGGAATCTTCCGGGGTCGCAGTGCGCTGTTGAAGGTTGGCGCCAGACGGACCGCGACGGCGTTCATGTGTACCCGATGCGTACCGGACATCGGCCCTGGACAGCGCCACGTGCCGGTGCAGTTCCAAACGACAACGCGCTGGGGATCCACGTCCGACAGGGGACCCGCGAGGCAGGGCGGCCCCCGCGCGCCGCTCGCTCAGCGCACCCCACCACGCATCCCTGACGGACTCCCGGTCCCGGACGAGACGCCAATCTCGGTGTGCTCTCCTGGCCCGGCGTCACCGCGCGACGGTACATTCCGCCAGTGATCATCGAAGACCAGACCATCGCAGTCGCCTTCGGCATCATCTTCATAGCTGCGGGCGTCGCGCTGAGCCTTTGGAACCGGCCGATCACACGACTCATGTTGAAAGGGCAGTTCAGAGACCCTGCCGCGCCGACGAGCCAGTGGTTCTATGCCTTCGTCAAGGTCGTTGGCTGGTTCCTCATTGTCCACGGCGTCGCAGTCCCATTGCTTGTCCTAGCGGGTGCCCTCTCCGGGCCGGACGTGGTCATCGCGTGGCCACTCGGCCAGCAGTAGATATCTAATCTCCGCATCAGTTCTGTGCCTCTGGCGGGCATCGCAACAGAACCGACGTCCCAGTCGGGACCCTCGCCAAAGGACAACGGAGGACAGGGACACCGGGGCAGGGGCATGGCCGGGTCACAAACCCGCGCGGCGGACCTGGGCAATTACACGGGAGCACGAGAAACGGCGGCTAACGCTGCACAACGTCGCGAGACGAAAGTTCAGGTCAGCCGCCGTTTCGGGGCATCTCAGCAGGTCACGAGGGACCGGCTACCAAATGTCGTAGTGGAGCTCGAAGTCGTCCCTGGCGGACGGTCGGGGCTGGCCGCATTGGGATCGTTGGAATCTAGCGGTTTCTGCGTTGTCCAGTGCCGATCAGTTTCGGCGGCTGTCGGACATCTTGTGGACTCTTATTGGACTCGGGAAGCGCGAAGTGGAGCGCCCGCTTCACCGCCCCGACAGGAGCCACTAGCCACGTGGCTGGGACGGTGCGACCGGCTCGCTCTCGGGTGGAACGTCATACTCTCCGGCCGCGTAGCGAAGTCGCTGCCCAAGATCGTCCAACGCCTGCCGAACATGACGCTCGATGTCTTCATCCTGGCGACCCGCGTCGATGACCAGACGCTGTCCCAACGCGACCACTGCGTCGGCTGAGACTTCGCCCGTGTAAATCCTGCCCTGCAACACGGCAAGCACCCCGATCAGTGCTGCCAGATCAGCAGGGTCCACTGCACCAGCTGAACTTCTGTCCATCCTTCGATGCTACGGGGAGGAAGGGACGGATCCGTGGTCGTCGCTCATGCGAACCATGCCGTCTGTACAACCGATGACCGGGGCCGCGAAGACTTCCTGACAGGCCGAGCGGGCGGTCACCGGTGTTCCCGGCAACCGCCAGCAACGCCAGTCGTCCGCTCGTCGGTCAGAGCCGGTCTCGACAGGCTCGACCAATGGACGAGGCTCGACCAACGGGTGAGGCGTCAGCGGTAGTTCGTGGATCGCAGTCCGGGCATTTGGCACAGTATGGCAGGAGCGATAACCGCCGGGAGCGTTGGAATTCCAACGCTCCCGGCCGTTGGTCGTGTTGGGGTCGGACAGGCTCGCGCGGACTTCTTGCGGACTCTCTGCGGACCGCCAGGAGCCTCTTAGGGACTGCGGGTGTTCACCCCAGCTCACAGCCGTGTCCTCGTCACCTGGCGGACCAGCGAGCGCTGGCGAACGCCGGACGTTGTCGACCCTCGCCCCGTCGGCTCACAGCCGAACGCGGAGCTGTCGTGGGGTCGCCCTTACCTGGCATTGCGCCGCATGCCTTCCTTACAGCGCGACATGCCGTCAACCAAGGTTGACAGGCCGCCGATGTGTCAACCAAGATTGACACATCGCATCGGTGTCTGGAGGCCTTATGAACACTCTCACTGCCCGCAGCACCGACGTCGTCATAGTCGGTGCCGGCCCGACCGGACTCTTCCTTGCGAGCGAGCTGGCCGCCCAAGGGGTCGCCGTCACAGTGATCGAGCGTTCGGTCGAACCGGACCGGCTCCCGCGTGCGAACGGCATCGTTGGAGACGCCGTCCGACTGCTCGACGAGCGCGGTATCTACCACGAGCTCGCGGGGCACGACCGCAGCCTGCGCGGCACGTTGCAGCGCCTCGGCACGGGGAATCTTGGTCGGCACCCGCGTCCGGCACGGTCCTTCAGCTATGCCGGATTGCGTCTGCCGCTGCACCGTGTGCGCGACGCGAACCCGGTGTTCGTGCTGCCGGTGCCGCAGCGCACGCTCGAACTAATCCTCGAACGTCGCGCCGTCGAGCACGGCGTGGCGGTCCGCCGGGGGTGTGAGCTACGGTCCTTCGCGCAGGCTGACAGCGGCGTGACGGCGGAGGTAACCACCCCGGCCGGCGTCGAGCAGTATTCCGCCGCATACCTCGTGGGCTGCGACGGTGCGCACAGCATGGTGCGCAAGAGCGCCGGCATCGATCTCCCGGGCGTCACGCTCGACGGCGCCGTCGCGCGAATCGCGCACATGACGATCCCGCGGGGCGAGCTCACGCCGTTCGGCGCCCTGCACAGGCCCGATGGCCCCGCTCTGAAGCCGTTCCACCCGCACCGCTTGGCGCGAGGGGTGTTCACCTTCGGCTCGTTCGGGAGCGGCCTGACCACGGTCAGCACGCTGGAGTGGGGAGCAACAGCCCCGGACGACGATGTTCCGCTGACCATCGACGAGATGCGCGAGAGCGTCGGGCGGGTCGTCGGGCGACCCGTCGATCTGCGCCCACCGCACGGGCCCGGCCCTCACCAGCTTCGACGCACGGGCGGAAGGAACGCGCGCGTCGCCGCGACCTTCAGGGCCGGCAGGGTACTTCTCGCGGGCGACGCCGCCCACCTCTTCACCGGCTATGGCGCGCCATCGCTCAACGCCGGGCTGCTCGACGCCGCCGACCTGGCCCACAGGCTCGGCGCCGCCGTCCAGAGTGTCGTCGGGGACGAATTACTCGACGCGTATGACACCGTCCGGCGAGACCAGGCGCTGCGGACCGTCGAGCACAGCGCGGCCCAGGAGAGGCTGCTCGCGCCCGGTGACGAGGCGACCGCTCGGCGCGAGGAATTCGCCGCCCGACTGGCGGACCGGAAGTTCCTGGCAGCCCTGGCGGATGAGCTCGCCGGGCGCGCGACGGGCTAGAAGGAGCGGACGAGCCGGTCTGTACGCCGGGTTCTCCCGCGGGTGAGCGGTATGTCTCGCGGTGTCCGACGAGTTGGTTGGGCACCGCAAGAACGTTGGAATTCCGGGGATCTGTGGGTGATGCGAGGCGTTGGTGGGGCTGGCGTCGGATGGGCTCAGACGGCGTGCAAACCGCACTCGCTCCTGCTGCGGACTCCTCGCGGACTGCGGAGGCGTAAGACGCCCTGACCTGCACCGAATACCGCAGGTCAGACGTTGAAGCGGAACTCCACCACGTCGCCGTCCTGCATCACGTAGTCCTTGCCCTCGATGCGGGCCTTGCCCGCCGCCTTCGCGCCGGCCACGGAGCCGGTCTCGACCAGGTCCTCGAACGAGATCACCTCGGCCTTGATGAACCCGCGCTCGAAGTCGGTGTGGATCACACCGGCGGCCTGCGGGGCGGTCCAGCCCTTGTGGATGGTCCAGGCGCGCGCTTCCTTGGGCCCCGCGGTGAGGTACGTCTGCAGGCCGAGCGTGTCGAAACCGACGTGGGCGAGCTGGTCGAGGCCCGACTCCTCCTGGCCGGTCTCCGCGAGCATCTCGGCTGCCTCGTCGGGCTCGAGCTCGACGAGCTCCGACTCGAACTTGGCGTCCAGGAAGATCGCCTGGGCGGGCGCGACCACCTTGCGCAGCGCCTCCTGGGAGGCGGTGTCGGCCAGGCCGGCGTCGTCCGTGTTGAAGACGTAGATGAACGGCTTGGCCGTCATCAGCTGCAGGCTCGCGATCTCGGCGAGGTCCAGGCCGGCGTCCGCGGCGCCCTGGTAGAGCGTGATCCCCTTGTCCAGGATCTCCTGCGCCTTCTTGGCGGCCGCGTACAGCACGGGGTCGCCGCGCTTGATCTTGACCTCCTTCTCCATCCTCGGCAGGGCCTTCTCGAGGGTCTGGAGGTCGGCGAGGATGAGCTCGGTGGAGATCGTCTCGATGTCGCCGGGGGCGTCGAGCGAGCCGTCGACGCGCACCACGTCCGGGTCGTCGAAGGCGCGCGTGACCTGGCAGATCGCGTCGGCCTCGCGGATGTTCGCGAGGAACTTGTTGCCCAGGCCCTCACCCTCGGAGGCGCCCTTGACGATGCCCGCGATGTCCACGAACGACACCGTGGCCGGCAGGATCCGCTGGCTCTCGAAGATCTCGGCCAGCTTGGCCAGCCGCTCGTCGGGCAGCGAGACCACGCCGACGTTGGGCTCGATCGTGGCGAACGGGTAGTTCGCCGCGAGCACCTGGTTGCGGGTCAGAGCGTTGAAGAGGGTGGACTTGCCGACGTTGGGCAGGCCGACGATGCCGATAGTGAGAGCCACGTCGCGCAAGTTTACGTGGACGGAGCGGCGCCCGCGTCGATCAGGTCCAGGTCCCGGGTCGCGTACCGGTGGTGGTGCCACTCCTCGGTGAGCACCACCCACACGCACTGGGCCGCGACGAACGCCTCGGACTGGTCCATCCACGGCGGCGGCTCCGCCGGGCTGCCGGCCTGGTCGGGCGTGACGGTCGCGAGATAGTCCCGCACCTCACGCAGCCGGCTCCGGCGCACCTCCAGCACCTCCTCGTACGACGGCGTGGCGGCCGGGTCGATCCCGAGGCCCGGCGCCCCGGCGGCGAACCCGGAGTGCGGCACGCCGGCCGGCCAGAACACGTCGTCGCGACGGCCCTGCGCGCCCCAGCGCAGCCAGCCGTCGGTGCAGAACACGAGGTGCCGCAGGGTCTGGGCGAACGACCACTCGTCGTCGACCGAGACGTCCACCGTCCCCGGGGGCATCGACGCGACCCGCTCGACCGTGGCCTCCCACATGCGTTCGTACGCGTCCAGGGCCGTGCGGAGGCCGGAGAGCGTGCGGTCCTGGAGCAGGGCGCGCTCCGGGTACCGCCGGTTCAGCTCCGCCTCGACCAGCGGCTCCACCTCGACGCCGTTGATGCGCAGGTCGTAGATCTCGCCGTCGATGTCGGCGCCGGCCAGCTCCACCCCGCGCATCCGCACGCCGTTCAGGGCGACCTCGCGGAACGAGGCGCCGCTCATGTCGGCGTCGCGCACGACGGCCCCGCGGAGGTCGGCGCCCTCGATGCCGTCGACGCGTCCTGTGATCTGGTTCATGCGGGCGACGCTACGCCGAGCCTCTGACATCCGGCCCGCGCCTCAGGCCCAGGTCGCACGGGCCGGGCCCGGAACTCACGGGAACGACTGCACCTGCTGCAGCAGCTCCGGAAGCCGCCGGTCGTACACGCGGGCGCCGAACCGCACCGCCAGCACCAGGACCAGCACGCCGTACAGGACGCCGACCACGAGGGTGGCGACACCCCAGAGCACCCCGCCCAGCACCAGGGCCGCGATCCCCACCGCGAACACGGGAACCGACAGCCCCAGGGTGACCACGAAGCCGATGCCCTGCGACACCATCGTGGCCACGGCTGCTCCCTGCGGGGACTTGAGCGGGCTCTCCCCCGGCTTCGCCACCGGGTACACGAGCCGGGCGGAGACCGCGCACGCCACGGCGGTGCTCACCAGCAGGGAGCCGAAGGCCAGTCCCAGCAGCGGCAGCGTGAGGTGCCAGGAATCGGCCACCCAGACCGACGCGATCACCGTGGCCGCGCTGACCACGGGTCCCACGGTGAGCATCGGGATGGCCCGGCCCCACCGGTCGGCCCGCCCGTCGACGCCGGAGGCGACGTGCAGCGCGAACGCCGTGTTGTCGTAGGCGATGTCGTTGGAGATGCTGAAGCCGAGGATCCAGGCCACGAACGGCCCCGTCGCGAGCAGCAGGAAGTAGTTGCCCGTGCTCTGGCCGGAGAAGTACATGATTACGGGCAGCAGCGGGACGATCGCGAGGGACCCCGAGTAGCGCGGGTCGCGCAGCCAGTACGTGGCGGTCCTGGCGGTCACGGCCCAGGTGGGCGAGAACGGGACCCGCCCGAACGCGCCGAGACCCTTCGCCCGGCCACCGCCGCCGTCACCGACGGGCGGGCGCTCCAGCGCGCGGGCGAGGGCGCGGTCCCAGACCAGCCAGCCCAGCACGATCGTGCCGAGCGCGACGGCGAGCCGTCCTGCCAGACCGGCCCAGTCGCCGTCGTGCACGCTGCCCGCGAGCGCCCAGGCCGCGCCGAACGGCGTCCACCCCACGAAGCCGGCCGCCTGCTCGAAGACGGGCAGGAGCTGCATGCCGGTGCTGCTCTCGGGCTCCGCCTCCATGGACACCTCGACGCCGTTGGCGAGCCAGCCGATCAGCGGGCCGATCGACACCACCAGCACGAGTGCCACGAGCGTGACGACCTCGCGGTAGCGCCGGGACTCGAGCACGGGCGCCAGCAGCGTGGTGATGGCGCGGGAGCCGATGACGCAGGTCGCGACGCCGAGCGTCCCGCCGGCGAGCGCCACCAGGAGCGTGCCCGGCTCCAGCACCCAGGCGAACGAGGTGCCGAGGACGACCAGGACGGTCGCGATGCCGGGCACCGAGACCAGGCCGGCGACGGCCAGCCCGGCCACGAGGGTGCGCCGGGGGATCGCGAACGTGGCGAACCGGTGCGGGTCGAGCGTGGCGTCGACGCCGAACGCGAAGATCGGGATGATCCACCAGCCCAGGACGGTGAGGGCCCCGCCGAGCGTGATCGCCAGCCCGGCCCAGGCCGGGTCCTGCAGCACGCCGAGGCCCACGACGGCGACGACCACCAGAGCGACGATGCTGAGGGCGTACAGCGAGGCGACGACCAGCCCGATCGTCTGCCACACGCTCTTGCGGAACGTGTTGCCCATCAGCGTCAGCTTGAGGGTCAGGAACCGCGCAACCATGAGAGCCCCTCCGAGTGCTGGCGACCGCCGACGAGGTCGACGAACCGGTCCTCCAGGCTCTGCTCGCCGCGCACCTCGTCGACGGTGCCCGCGGCCAGGACCTGCCCCGCCGCCATCACCGCGACGTGGTCGCACATGCGCTGCACCAGGTCCATCACGTGGCTGGAGACGATCACGGTGCCGCCGCCCGACACGTAGTCCTTGAGGATGTCGCGGATGTTGGCCGCGCTCACCGGGTCCACCGCCTCGAACGGCTCGTCCAGGACGAGGGTGCGCGGGGCGTGGATCATGGCGCTGCCCAGCGCGATCTTCTTGGTCATGCCCGCGGAGTAGTCGACGACGAACGTGTCGGCGTCGGCGCCGAGGTCGAACGCCTGGAGCAGGTCGTTCGTGCGCTCGACGACGGTGGCCTTGTCCATGCCGCGCAGCATCCCGGCGTACGTGAGGAGCTGGCGGCCGGTCAGGCGGTCGAAGAGGCGGACGCCGTCGGGCAGGACGCCGAGCGTGGCCTTGGCCTCGTCGGGGCGTGCCCAGAGGTCCACGCCGTGCACCCAGGCGGTGCCGAAGTCCGGGCGCAGCAGTCCGGTGGCCATCGAGAGCATGGTGGTCTTGCCCGCGCCGTTGGGGCCGACCAGGCCGTAGAACGAGCCGCGCGGTACGTCGAGGCTGACGCCGGAGACGGCGATCTTCTGGCCGAACCGCTTCCAGAGGCCGCGGACGCTGAGCGCTGCCGACGGGTCGTACGGGGGCGGCTCCGGGGCGCCCTGCGGGCCGGCGCTTCCCGGCGGGCTCGGGTCGACTGGGGTCGTCATGGCAACCAACCTAGCCGGGACCTCCGACGCACCGGATCCGACGCGAGGATGAGTACGGGTGATAGATGGTCCGCCTCGGGTCGGACGACGCCACCTGCGGCGATACGGACACGATGTCCGGCGCATACCGGACGATCGGGGACGCTCGGGGTGTCGGCGTACAGGAGTGTCGGTGGGTCGTGGCAGCCTGTCGCACATGGACATCGCCGCAACGATCCTGCTGGCCCTCGGCGCCCTCGTCGTCGGTGCGCTGCTGGGGTGGCTCGGGCACGCGCAGCGCAGCACGTCGGCCGTGCGCGAGTCGGACCTGGAGGCCGTGCGTCTGCGCGCCCAGGTCGAGTCGGCCGAACGGCAGGTGGAGGCCGCGCGGGACCGGGCGGACGAGCAGATCGCCGACGCCCGGGAGCGCGCCGCCGAGCAGATCGCTGCCGCCCGCACCGAGCAGGAGCACGCGCGGCGGCAGTTCCAGGCGCTCGCCGGTGACGCGCTGGACGCCAACAGCAAGCGGTTCCTGGAGCTCGCGGAGGAGCGGCTCAAGCGGTCGGCGTCGGCCGGGGAGCAGGCCCTCGCTCAGCGCGAGCAGGCTGTGAAGTCTCTGGTGGACCCGCTGACCAAGGCCGTCGAGCTGGTGCGCAGCGAGGTGCTCCAGGCGGAGAAGGCCCGCATCGAGGGGCAGGGTGCCCTGGTCGAGCAGATGCGCAACGTCGCCGAGGTGTCGACCGACCTGCGCAACGGCACGGCGGACCTGGTCACGGCGCTGCGCTCGTCGCAGACCCGCGGCGCGTGGGGCGAGCTGCAGCTCCGCAAGGTCGTGGAGTCCGCGGGCATGATCAACCGCGTCGACTTCACCGAGCAGGCGCAGGTCACCACGGAGGACGGCATCCTCCGGCCGGACATGGTCATCAACCTCGCCGGCGGCAAGCGCGTCGTCGTGGACTCCAAGGTCGCGTTCCTGGGTTTCCTGGAGGCCCAGCAGTCCGACGACGCCGCGTACCGCGAGCAGCGCCTCGACGCGCACGTGCGGCACATGCGCAAGCACGTGGACGACCTGGCCGGCAAGAAGTACTGGAACCAGTTCGAGCCTGCGCCCGAGTTCGTCGTGATGTTCGTGCCGGCCGAGGCGTTCCTGTCGGCGTCCCTGGAGCGCGCCCCCGAGCTGCTGGAGTACGCGGCGCAGAAGAACGTCATCATCGCCACGCCCACCACGATGCTCGCGCTGCTGCGCACCGTCGCCTACGCCTGGCGGCAGGAGGCCCTCGCGGAGAACGCGCAGCGGGTGCTCACGGTCGGCAAGGAGCTGTACGCGCGCCTGGTCACCATGACCGGCCACGTCACCCGGACGGGCCGCGCGCTGGAGTCGGCGACCAAGAGCTACAACCAGATGATCGGTTCGCTGGAGCGCAACGTGCTCACCTCGGCCCGCCGGATGGTCGAGCTCGACGTGGTCGACCAGAAGGACAGCATCGAGGAGATCCGGGGCATCGAGGAGGTGCCTCGGCCGATCACGAAGCCCGAGCTGCTGGCCGCCGAGGAGGGCGGCGTCGTCGCGATCGACCGGGCACAGGACCAGGACGCCGCCGACGGGATCCTGGTGCAGGCGCTCGAGGTCACCGAGCTCGCGGTCAGCGACAAGCGCGCGCTGGAAGCCGTCGAGGACGCCGCCAAGAACGACGCCAAGGGCAGCGCGGCGGGCTGAGCCGCCGCGCCGCCCCGGCGCCAGGCCCTCAGGCCTGCGGGAGCTCCTTGCGCGACTCGCGGCGCGGGCGCTTGGTCTCCTCGCCCGCCGCCTTGAGCCCGGCGCGCAGCTCGCGCGGCAGCGAGAACATGAGGTCCTCGGTGGCCGTCCGCACCTCGTCGACGGTGCCGAAGCCGTGGTCCGCGAGGTGCGCGATGACGTCCTGCACCAGGATCTCCGGCACCGACGCGCCGGAGGTCACGCCGACGGTCGTGACGCCCTCCAGCCACTCGTCCTTGATCTCGGTCTTTCGGTCCACGCGGTAGGAGGCGGTGGCGCCCGACTGGAGCGCCACCTCGACCAGCCGCACCGAGTTGGACGAGTTCGCCGAGCCGACCACGATGACCAGGTCGCACTCGGGCGCCAGCTTCTTCACCGCGACCTGGCGGTTCTGCGTGGCGTAGCAGATGTCGTCGCTGGGCGGGTCCTGCAGGGACGGGAACTTCTCGCGCAGCCGACGGACGGTCTCCATGGTCTCGTCCACGGAGAGCGTGGTCTGCGAGATCCACACGACCTTGTCGGGATCGCGCACCACGACCTGGTCCACCTCGTCGGGCGAGTTGACGATCTGCACGTGCTCGGGCGCCTCGCCCGCCGTGCCCTCGACCTCCTCGTGACCGGTGTGCCCGATCAGCAGGATGTCGTAGTCGTCCTTGGCGAACCGCACGGCCTCCTTGTGCACCTTGGTGACCAGGGGGCAGGTCGCGTCGATGGTGTCGAGGCTCCGCGCCACGGCCGAGGCGCGCACGGCGGGCGACACGCCGTGGGCGGAGAACACGAGCCGGCTGCCCTCGGGCACCTCGTCGGTCTCGTTGACGAAGATCGCGCCGCGCTCGCGCAGGGTCTCCACCACGTGCTTGTTGTGCACGATCTCCTTGCGGACGTACACCGGTGCGCCGTACGTCTCCAGGGCCTTCTCGACGGCGACCACGGCGCGGTCCACGCCGGCGCAATAACCACGGGGTGCAGCCAGCAGGACGCGCTTCGTCTTGGTCCGGGCAGGACGCTCAGGGCTCGTGACACTCACGGGTTCAGTCTAGGGGCGGTGTGCGGAGGGCTTGTGTCGGTGGTGGGTGGCAGGGTTGGACACGTGACGGAACCCACCCAGCAGATCCTCCCGACCGAGCTCCCCGCCAAGGCGCTCGACACCACGCCCACCAGCCCCTGGCCGGTGCGCGTGCTCTCGGAGAAGATCAAGGGCTACATCGACAAGATGCCGCCGGTCTGGGTCGAGGGCCAGGTGGTGCAGTTCAACCTGCGGCCCGGTTCCGGCATGCAGTGGCTGACGCTCCGCGACACGGACGCCGACGCGTCCCTGCCCGTGACGATCTTCTCGCGCGTCCTGAGCACCCTGGCGCAGCCGCCGGCCGAGGGCGACCACGTGGTGGTGCACGCCAAGCCCGTCTTCTGGACCAAGCGCGGCACGCTGCAGATGCAGGCGAACGAGATCAAGGCCGTCGGCGTGGGCGAGCTGCTGGCCCGGATCGAGGCTCTGAAGAAGGTCCTCGCCGCGGAGGGCCTGTTCGACGCCTCCCGCAAGCGAGCCCTCCCGTTCCTGCCCGCCGTCGTCGGGCTGGTCTGCGGGCGGGAGTCCAAGGCAGAGCACGACGTCGTGGTCAACGCCCGGGCCCGCTGGCCCCAGGTGCGGTTCGAGATCCGTGAGGTCGCGGTGCAGGGCGTCAACGCCGTCCGCGAGGTGTCGAACGCCATCACCGAGCTCGACCAGGACCCCCGGGTCGACGTCATCGTGGTGGCGCGCGGCGGTGGCTCGGTCGAGGACCTCCTGCCGTTCAGCAACGAGTCGCTGGTGCGCGCGGTGTCCCAGGTCCGCACGCCCCTGGTCAGCGCGATCGGTCACGAGACCGACGCACCGCTGCTCGACCTGGTCGCCGACTACCGCGCCTCCACCCCCACCGACGCCGCCAAGCGCATCGTGCCCGACGTCTCGGAGGAGCGGCTCCGGCTGAACCAGGCCCGCACCCGGATGCGGGGCGCCGTCGCCGCCATGCTGGACCGCGAGCAGCGCGGGCTCGACGGCGTCCGCTCGCGTCCCGTCCTCGCGATGCCGCAGACGATGCTGGAGTCGCGCGAACGCGACGTCCTCCAGGCGATCCGGCACGGCCGGCACGCCCTCGACGCGCTGCTCCTGCGGGCGAGCGGCGAGATCGGCCGGCTCGGCGCCCAGGTCAGGGCGCTGTCGCCGGCCTCGACGCTGGAGCGCGGCTACGCCGTCGTGCAGCGTGCGGACGGCCACGTGGTGCGGCGTCCCGACGACGTGACGGTCGGTGCGGGCGTGCACGTGCGCCTGGCGCAGGGCGCCCTCGACGCGGAGGTCACCGCGACAATTCCCTAGGCACGAACGGTCGGAGAAGCGGACAGGACCTGTCCGCCTCTCCTGGAAAGGTAGCTGTCATGACCGAGAACACCGCACTCACCCCGTTCCGCATCGACATCCCCCAGGCCGATCTCGACGACCTGCACGACCGGCTCGCGCGCACGCGGCGGCCGGTCCCCGTCCCCGGCCGCGACGACCGCGCGGACTTCAGCCGCGGCATCCCGCAGGCATACCTCACGGAGCTCGCCGAGTACTGGCGCGACGGGTTCGACTGGCGCGCGCAGGAGGCGGCGCTCAACGCCTACGAGCAGTTCACGACGGTCGTCGACGGCCAGACGTTCCACGTCGTCCACGCGCGTTCGGCCAACCCGGACGCCACCCCGATCATCCTGAACCACGGCTGGCCGGGTTCGTTCGTCGAGTACCAGCGCCTGGTCCCGCTGCTCACCGACGAGTTCCACGTGGTGATCCCGTCGCTGCCCGGCTTCGGGTTCTCGACGCCCCTGTCCGGGACGGGCTGGGAGCTGGCCCGGACCACGGAGGCGTACGCCGAGATCATGACGCGGCTCGGCTACGAACGGTTCGCCGCGCACGGCACCGACATCGGCGCGGGCATCACGGGCCGCCTCGCGGCGCTCTACCCGGAGCGCGTCATCGGCACCCACGTGGGCAGCGACGGCCGGTCGCTCGGGATGGTCGGCGACAAGTTCCCGTACCCCGAGGGCCTGTCCGACGACGAGATCGCGCAGATCGACGCCGTCCGCGCCAAGGACGCGGCCGAGCGCGGCTACTTCGAGATGCAGAACCACCGCCCCGACACGATCGGCGCGGCCCTGGTCGACTCCCCCATGGGCCAGCTCGCGTGGATCGCGGAGAAGTTCCAGACCTGGACCAACCCCGCCCGCCCGACGCCGGACGAGTCGGTCGACCGCGACCAGCTCCTCACCAACGTCAGCCTGTACTGGTTCACGCGCAGCGGCGCCTCCAGCGCGCAGTTCTACTACGAGTCCGAGCACTCCGGCCTCGACTGGCTCGCCCCCTCCGGCGTACCGGCCGGCTGGGTCGTGTTCGACACGCACCCGCTCATGCGCCGCGCGCTGGACCCGTGGAACGCCGTCAGCCACTGGAGCGAGCACGCCGAGGGCGGGCACTTCCCCGCGATGGAGGAGCCCGAGCTGCTCGCGGACGACATCCGCGACTTCTTCCGCAGCCTCGACTGACCCGGGCTCCGGCCGGCCCGGCCCCACGCCCGGCAGAGCCGGGCGTGACCCTGACCACACCTCGCAGATAACATAGCATCGCTGTGTTATGTTTCGGAAGTTCGCGGAGACCGTGGAGAAGAAGGAGCAGGGCAATGACCGTCAAGCTGGTGCACCCCGAAGGCGTCAACCGGGTCGACGTCCACCACCAGGTGGCCGACACGCAGGGCTCGCGCACCATCTACCTGGCCGGGCAGGTGTCGTGGGACACCGCGGGCAACCTCGTGGGTCGTGACGACGTGGCCGCCCAGGCCGAGAAGGCCTACCTCAACATCGCGGCTGCGCTCGACGCGGTCGGGGCGACGGCGGCCGACCTGGCCAAGGTGACCGTCTACATCGTCGACCTCGACGCGGCCAAGGCCGAGCAGTTCGTCATCGGGCGTCAGCGAGCGGCGGCGGCGCTGGGCGTCGAGCTCCAGCAGCCGAGCACCTGGATCGGGGTCAGCTCGCTGGCCGCGCCGGGCTACCTGGTCGAGGTCGACGCCATCGCCGTGCTGCCCTGAGGCGGGCTCAGCGCGACCCAGCCGGCCTCGACCGAGCGCCGGCACACCGCGGGATCGTCGCCGGCCGCGACGATCACCGCGGTGAGCAGGGGGACGCCCGAGGCGAGGGTGCGCCGGGAGGTGACCCGACTGACAACCAGCGACACGATCCCGTGGCTGACGGTCCAGACGTCGTTGGCGAGCCGCTCGGGGTCGGCGTCCTCGGCGATGCGGCCCTCGTCGCGACAGCGCCGCGCGGCACGCACGAGGTAGCCGAGAGTCGACTCGGCCGCCTCGACGTCCTCGAGCTCGACGGTCGCGTCGAACATGACCCGGTAGAGGTCGGGGAACTCGAGTGCGTTGACCACATAGGCCGCCACCCCCGCCACGAGGTCCTCGACGGGGTCGTCGGGCACGACGAGGGTCTCGAACCGGGCCGCCAGCCGCGTGAAGCCCTCCTGGCGCAGCGCCTGCCACACACCGTCCATCCCGCCGAAGTAGGTGTAGACCGCCATCGTCGAGACCCCGGTCCCGTCGACGAGCGACCGCAGCGTGATGGGTTCGCGCTCGCGCAGCATCCGCGCCGCGCGCTCCAGGAGCTGCGTGCGCACCGCCGGATCCTTCTGCCTCGCCATGCGGGGATTCTATGGCATGGCGCTGCCATAAAAAGAGCGCCGCGCCCCTAGTCCCGGCGAGCCACGAACACCCACTCCAGACCCGGCCGGTCGGGCGCGTCCAGCACCTCCTCGACCGTGAACCCTGCGGCGGCCAGCGACGCCTCCACCTCGTCGCGCTCCCGGAACCGCAGGGTCGAGACCGAGGCGACCACGTCGCCGTCGGGCAGCAGGCCGGGCGGGAAGCGGTAGGTGTGCTGGAAGGTGACCAGCGGGAGCGTGACCTCCAGCAGCTCGGTCCAGGTCTCGACCTCGCCGACGCCGGGGATCGTGCGGCGGGCCGACCAGTTCTCGCGTGTCCAGCCGAGCCAGGCCTGGCGCGCGGGGACCCGGGTCTCGAACACGAGCACGCCACCGGGCCGGAGCGCGTCGTGGACCGCCGCGAGCGCCCGAGCCCAGTCGTCGTCGCCCGTGAAGACCTGCGCCACGTTGCCGGTCATCGTCGCCAGGTCGGCCGCGAGGTCCAGCCCGGCGACGGCGTCGGCCCCGCCCTCGACCCAGGTGACGTCCTCGGCGCCGGGCTTGCGGCGGGCGACCTCCAGGGACGCTGCGGCGGGGTCGACCCCCGTCACGTCCAGGCCGCGCGCGGCCAGCAGCAGGGCGAGCACGCCGGTGCCGCAGCCGACGTCGACCACGCTGCGGGCGCCCAGCCGCTCGGCGAGGCCGGCGTACAGGTCGAGGTCGCTGCGGTCGTCGTCGAAGGCGTCGTAGAGGCGCGCGAGGCGGGGGTCCACGAAGATCGGGTCGGGTGTGGTCATGGCAACAATGTTCACCTACCGTCGGACCCGGCCCAAGGTCATTCGGTCGCGTACGGTCGGGAGGGTATCGAGGCGCGCGACCGGACGAGACGCCGGCCGTGCGCGAACGACCGGTGTCTCCCCCGGGGAGATCTGCGCTACCCCAGGAGAGCACGATGACAGGCGATGTGGACACGCTCGATGACGCCGCGGAGGTCTTCGCGTCGGCCCGGCGACGGCTGTTCGGCATCGCGTACCGCATGCTCGGCTCGGCCGCGGAGGCCGAGGACGTGGTGCAGGAGACCTGGGTGCGGTGGCAGACGACGGACCGGTCGGTCGTCGTCAACCCGCAGGCGTTCCTGACGACCGCGGCGACCCGGCTGGCGATCAACGTGCTGCAGAGCGCGCGGTCGCGGCGCGAGACGTACGTCGGTCCGTGGCTGCCGGAGCCGGTGGACACGAGCGACGACCCGACGCTGGGTGCGGAGCGCGCCGAGGCCCTGGACGTCGCCGTCCTGGTGCTGCTCGAGAAGCTCTCCCCCACGGAGCGCGCCGCGTACGTGCTGCGCGAGGCGTTCGACTACGGATACCCGGAGATCGCCCAGATCGTGGGCGTCTCCCCCACCGCCACCCGCCAGCTCGTGAGCCGGGCCCGCAAGCACCTCGCCTCGGAGCGCAGGAACACGGTCAGCGACACGGCCCGGCGTGACCTGCTCGCCGCGTTCCTCGCCGCGGCCCGGGTGGGCGACGTCGCCCGGCTGGAGAAACTGTTCGCCGAGGACGTCGTGACGCGTGCCGACAGCAACGGCCGGGCCAAGCACGTCGCCCGGGTCGCGGTCCAGGGCCGGAACAAGGTGGCCCGGGTCCTGTCGTCGTTCGCGGAGGCTTTCTGGGCGGGCATCACCACGCGGCCGATCGAGGTCAACGGCGCGGAGGGCTTCGCGATGGAGCGGGACGGCGCACTGGTGGGCGTCCTGTCCGTCACGGTGTCCGACGAGGGCGTGCAGGATCTGATGTGGCAGATGAACCCCGACAAGATGGCGCCGCTCCGGCGGGCCTGGGGAGACCAGGCCACGCCGGAGGCCGACGCCGGGGACACTACGCCTGAGCCGCCCGCCACTGGTCGTAGTTGACCTCGCCAAGCTGGGCCTCGCCGGCGGGGACGAGCTCGGCGTCCTTGAGCTCCGCCCCGAAGTAGGTGGCGCTCGGGTCGGCGCGCACCTCGCGGGGGTCGTCCTTCGTGGCGAGGTGCTTGCGCACGATCTCGTCGAACCCGAAGGTGTCCGGGCCGGCGATCTCGATGGTCGCACCGAGCGGCGTGCCCGCGGCGGTCCGGCCGACGAACCTGGCGACGTCCGCCGAGGCGATCGGCTGGAAGCGGACGGGCGCGATGTGGACGACGCCGTCGACGGTCGCCGTGTCGGCGATCGAGGCGAGGAACTCGAAGAACTGCGTGGACCGGACGATCGACCAGCCCGAGCCGGAGGCCTTGACCAGGTCCTCCTGCACGATCTTGGCGCGCATGTAGCCGGAGTCGATGCCGTCGGCGCCCACGATCGAGAGGATCACGTGGTGCTGCACGCCGGCCTTCTTCTCCGCCTCGAGCAGGTTCGTCGTCGAGGTCCGGAAGAAGTTGGTGACGTCCTCCTCGGCGAACGACGGGGAGTTGCTGAGGTCGATCACCACCTGCGCGCCCTCGAGCACCTCGTCGAGACCCTCACCGGTCAGGGTGTTCACGCCGGTCTGCGGCGCGGCGGCGACCGCCTCGTGCCCGTGCGCCCGCAGATTGTTCACTACCTGGCTGCCGACGAGGCCCGTGCCGCCGATGACCACGATCTTCATGGTGTGCTCCTCAGTTTCGCGTCGTTCGCGCGACGGGCCCGGACGGCCCGTCACGTGTTCGACCGGGTGCACCCCGGATCTGTGACACACGGGCCGCGACAGGGCGCTCCGACCCGGTTGCTACGGTTCGCACGTGGCGACCATCCGACACGTCCTGTTCGACGCCGACGGCGTGCTCCAGCAGATCCGCGGCGGCTTCTACACCGCGGCGGAGGCGCTGCTGGGCGAGCACGCGCGCGCCGTCCTGGACACCGCGTCCGACCGCGAGCGACCGCTCCTGGCCAGCGACGAGGACTTTCTGCCGGTGCTCGCACAGGTGCTGCGGGAGCAGGGACTCGACGTCGCCGCGAACGACCTGTACGCGGCGGTGTGGCAGAACACCGAGCCGTCGGCGTCGTCGTTCGACCTGGTGCGACGCCTGCGTGCGGCCGGCTACGGGGTGCACCTCGGGACCAACCAGGTGCGCCGGCGGGCCGAGTACCTGCGCACCGTGCTCGGGTACGACGAGCTGTTCGACGTCAGCCTGTACTCGTGCGACCTCGGCGTCGCGAAGCCCGACCCCGGTTTCTTCGAGAAGGCCGCCACCCGGATCGGGGCAGAGTCCGCCGAGATCCTGTTCGTCGACGACCACCCGGCCAATGTCGAGGGAGCGCGGTCCACGGGCATGGCCGCCGTGCACTGGTGCCTGGACGAGGGCCACGCCGTGCTCGTGGACCGGCTCGCCGAGCACGGCGTGCGCCCGGCGGACTAGCGCTCCCGCTCGACCCGCCGCTCGTCCCACACGGGCTCCGGGGTCTCGCGCACCATGCCGTCCGAACCGAAGACCAGGTACCGGTCGAACGACCGCGCGAACCAGCGGTCGTGGGTCACGGCCAGCACCGTCCCGTCGAAGGACTCCAGGCCCTCCTGCAGCGCCTCGGCCGACTCCAGGTCGAGGTTGTCGGTGGGCTCGTCGAGCAGCAGCGCGGTCGAGCCCGCGAGCTCGAGCAGGAGGATCTGGAACCGGGCCTGCTGGCCGCCCGACAGCCGGTCGAACGGCCGGTCGGCCGCCACGGTGAGCTCGTAGCGCCGCAGCCGCGCCATCGCCTTGCCCTTGTCCTGCGCGTGGTCCTCCCACAGGATGTCGAGCAGCGCGCGGCCGAACAGCTCGGGGTGGGCGTGCGTCTGCGCGAAGTGGCCCGCGACCACCCGCGCCCCGAGCTTCCACGAGCCCGTGTGGGCCACGTCGCCGCCCGCGAGCAGCCGCAGGAAGTGGGACTTGCCCGACCCGTTGGAGCCCAGCACCGCGACCCGCTCGCCGTAGAAGATCTCCAGGTCGAAGGGCTTCATGAGCCCGGTGAGCTCCAGCCCCTCGCAGGTCACGGCCCGCAGGCCGGTGCGCCCGCCGCGCAGGTGCATCGTGATGTCCTGCTCGCGCGGCGGCTCGGGCGGCGGGCCGACCTCCTCGAACTTGCGCAGGCGGGTCTGCGCCGCCCGGTAGCGCGAGGCCATGTCGGGGCTGCTCGCGGCCTGGTTCCGCAGGGTCAGCACGAGCTTCTTGAGCTGCGCGTGCTTCTCGTCCCAGCGCCGGCGCAGCTCCTCGAACCGCGCGAACCGCTCGCGCCGTGCCTCGTGGAACGTGGCGAACCCGCCGCCGTGCACCCAGGCGTCGGCCCCGGCCGGACCCGGCTCCAGCGACACGATACGGTCGGCCACCGTGGAGAGCAGCTCGCGGTCGTGCGAGACGAACAGGACGGTCTTGCGGGTGGCCTTGAGCTGCTCCTCCAGCCACCGCTTGCCCGGCACGTCCAGGTAGTTGTCCGGCTCGTCGAGCAGCAGCACCTCGTCGGTGCCGCGCAGCAGCGCCTCCAGCACGAGCCGCTTCTGCTCGCCGCCCGACATGGTCCGCACCTCGCGGAACTGGGCGCGGTCGTAGGGCACGCCCAGCGCGGCCATGGTGCACACGTCCCACAGCGTCTCGGCCTCGTAGCCGCGCACCTCGGCCCAGTCCGACAGGGCCTGTGCGTACGCCATCTGCGCGTCCTCGTCGTCCACGGTGAGCATCGCGTGCTCGGCCTCGTCGACCGCTCGCGCCGCCTGCTGCAGCCGCGCGTCCGACACGGAGACCAGCAGGTCGCGCACCGTGGTCTCGTCGCGCACCGAGCCGACGAACTGGCGCATCACGCCGAGCCCGCCGCTGACGACCACGGAGCCGCCGTGCGGCTCCAGCTCACCGGTGATGAGACGCAGGAGCGTCGTCTTGCCCGCGCCGTTCGGGCCCACGATCGCCGTCGCGCTGCCCTCGCCCACGCGGAACGAGACGTCCCCCAGGAGGGTCCGGCCGTCCGGCAGGTGGTACTCGGCGTGCGCGACTTCAAGATGGCCCATGGGTCACCATGGTCCGATGCCGGACCGGCCGGGACCAAACTGATTCCGGTCCGCCCGTCGGACGTCGGACCTGTCGGCCGTCGAACCTGTGGACAGCGGACCCCGGATGTCGGCGGTGTGCTGTTGACTGTTCCCCGTGAGTACAGATGCTGTGACCGATGCAGGCGAGCCGGTGAAGACCCCCGACGTCGCCTCCCTCAGCTACGAGCAGGCCCGCGACGAGCTCGTGCAGGTCGTCGGCCGGCTGGAGGCCGGCGGCGAGCCGCTGGAGGCGTCCCTCGCGCTCTGGGAGCGCGGTGAGGCCCTGGCCGCCCGCTGCCAGGAGTGGCTCGACGGCGCCCGGGAGCGCCTCGCCGCCGCGCAGAACGCGTCGACGGCCGCGGCCGACTCGCCGGAGGACGCCGAGTGAGCGCGCACGTGCTCGCCGTGGGCGAGGCCCTGGTGGACGAGGTGCGCCGGCCCGACGGCACCTCGGCCGAGCACCCCGGCGGCAGCATCGCCAACGTGGCGCTCACGCTGGGTCGCCTGGGCCGGGAGGTCCGGCTCGCGACGTGGCTCGGGTCCGACGCGCGAGGCGACCTCGTGCGCGGCTGGCTCGCGGAGTCCCACGTGGGGCTCGTCGAGGGCAGCGACGGCGCGGAGCGCACCAGCGTCGCGGTGGCCACGCTGGACGACGGCGGCTCGGCCGGCTACGACTTCGACCTCACCTGGCAGGTGCCCGCGAGAGCGCTGCAGGACGCCGGGGCCGGCGACGCGCTCGCCGTCCACACCGGTTCGATCGCGGCGATGCTGGAGCCGGGCGCCGCACAGGTGCGGCAGGTGCTGGAGGCCGCGCGGGCCACGTCGACCACGACCTACGACCCGAACGCCCGGCCCGCCATCATGGGCCCGGCCGACGAGGTGCGCCCGCGCGTCGAGGCACTCGTGCAGCTCTCGGACGTGGTCAAGGTGAGCGACGAGGACCTGGCCTGGCTCTTCCCGGGCACCGACCCGGTGGCCGTCGCCCGGGACTGGCAGCGCGGCACGCCCGCGCTGGTGGTCGTCACCTTCGGCGGCAAGGGCGCGGTGGCCGTGTCCGATGCCGGGGAGGTCGAGGCCGTGGCGCCGAGCGTCGAGGTGGTCGACACCGTGGGTGCCGGCGACTCGTTCATGGGCGCCCTGATCGACGGCCTGTGGGAGCACGACCTGCTGGGTGCCGCCCGGCGGGACGCCCTGAACGCGGTCGACGCGGACACGGTGCGGCGGCTCCTGGACCGCTGCGTCGCCGTCGCCGCGATCACTGTCTCCCGGGCGGGTGCCAACCCGCCGCGTCGCGAGGAGGTCGGCCGGTGAGCACCACCCAGAACCCGGATCAGCTCAGCCCCAGCGAGGCCTGGAAGCGGCTGCGCGAGGGCAACGACCGGTTCGTCGCGGACGCCCCCGCGCACCCCTCGCAGAACGCGGACCGGCGGCGTGAGCTGCAGGCCGCGCAGCACCCGCACACCGTGATCTTCGGCTGCTCGGACTCGCGCGTGGCCGCGGAGATCATCTTCGACCAGGGCCTGGGCGACGTGTTCGTGGTGCGCACCGCGGGACACGTCGTGGACACCACCGTGGTCGGCTCGATCGAGTACGGCGTCGAGGTGCTCGGCGCGTCGCTCGTGGTGGTGCTGGGGCACGACTCGTGCGGCGCGGTCGCCGCCGCCGCCCACACGCTCGCCACCGGCGAGCAGCCGCCCGGGTTCGTACGCGCAGTCGTGGACCGGGTGATCCCGTCCATCGCGAGCATCACGTCGGGCGACCCCGCCCAGGCCATGGCCGCACTGTCCGACCAGGACGTGCTGCGCCGCGAGCACGTGAAGCACACGGTCGGGATGCTGCACGGCTACTCGGCCGCGCTGGCCCGCGCGGTCGAGGAGGGCCGGTGCGCCGTCGTCGGCCTGGAGTACGACCTCGCCGTCGGCAGCGCGCGCATGGTCGACGTGATCGGCGAGGTCGGCGAACGGCCCTGACCGACGGGCGACCGGAAGGGCTCGGGCGGGCCGGGGTGACACGAGTCACGCGCTGGGATGCGTCACCCGCCCGAGCCTGCGGCACGATAGACCCATGACTGCTGACACCGTCGTCTCGTCGGGCTCGACCGAGCCCGGCGACACCAACGCCGCATACCGCATCGAGCACGACACCATGGGCGAGGTCCGCGTCCCCGCGAACGCCCTGTACCGAGCGCAGACGCAGCGTGCCGTCGAGAACTTCCCGATCTCCGGCACCCCGCTGGAGCGCGCCCACATCGAGGCGCTCGCCCGGGTGAAGAAGGCCGCCGCCACCGCCAACGCGGAGCTCGGGGTGCTCGACCAGGACATCGCCGACGCCATCGTCGCCGCGGCTGACGAGGTCGCCTCCGGCAAGCACGACGGCCACTTCCCGGTCGACGTCTACCAGACCGGCTCGGGCACGTCGTCGAACATGAACACCAACGAGGTGCTCGCGACGCTCGCCACGGCCTCGCTCGGCAAGGACGTGCACCCGAACGACCACGTCAACGCGTCGCAGTCCTCGAACGACGTGTTCCCCACGTCGGTGCACGTCGCCGCGACGTCGGGCGTGGTCAACGACCTGATCCCCGCGCTGACCCACCTGGCCGACGCGCTGCAGGCCAAGTCCGACGAGTACGCCACCGTCGTGAAGTCCGGCCGCACGCACCTGATGGACGCCACCCCGGTCACCCTCGGCCAGGAGTTCGGCGGGTACGCCGCCGCGATCCGCTACGGCGTGGAGCGCCTGCAGTCCGCGCTGCCGCGCGCCGCGGAGGTCCCGCTGGGCGGCACCGCCGTGGGCACCGGAATCAACACCCCCGCCGGGTTCCCGCAGCGGGTCATCGCGCTGCTCGCGCAGGACACGGGCCTGCCGCTGACCGAGGCGCGCGACCACTTCGAGGCGCAGTCCGCCCGGGACGGCCTGGTCGAGCTGTCGGGCGCGCTGCGCACCATCGCGGTCTCCGTGACCAAGATCTGCAACGACCTCCGCTGGATGGGCTCCGGCCCCAACACCGGCCTGGGCGAGATCGCGCTGCCCGACCTGCAGCCGGGCTCCTCGATCATGCCGGGCAAGGTCAACCCGGTCATCCCCGAGGCCGTGCTCATGGTGTGCGCGCGCGTCATCGGCAACGACGCCACCGTGACGTGGGCCGGTGCGAGCGGCTCCTTCGAGCTCAACGTGCAGATCCCGGTGATCGCGCAGGGCGTGCTGGAGTCGATCCGCCTGCTCTCGAACGCGTCGCACGTGCTGGCGGACAAGACGATCGTGGGCATCACCGCCAACGTCGAGCGCGCCCGCGCGCTGGCCGAGTCGTCGCCGTCGATCGTCACGCCGCTCAACCGCGCGATCGGCTACGAGGCCGCCGCCAAGGTGGCCAAGCACGCAGTGAAGCAGGGCATCACGGTGCGCCAGGCCGTCGTGGACCTCGGCTTCGTCGAGCGCGGCGAGGTCACCGAGGAGCAGCTCGACACGGCCCTCGACGTGCTGTCGATGACGCGGCCGCCGCAGGCCTGAGCCGTTCGGTACGCGCGAAGGAGGGCCGCTTCCAGGACGGAAGCGGCCCTCTTCGTGTCAGTACGGCGGGGTCGTCAGGCGACCGGGGTGCCCTCGGCGGCCGGGATCGCGGCGGCCTCGGCCTCCGCGTTCTCCTTGGTGGCCGAGATGATGACGGCGGCGGCGACCGCGGCACCGACGGTGGCGACGGCCGCGACCGAGGCCGCGATGGCGACCTGCGTGGCGACCGTGGCGACGCCCCACTCGCTGCCGGCGATCTCCTCGGCGCGGTCCTGGGCGGCCTTGCGCTGCTCCTTGCCGACCAGGCCGGAGATCAGGCCCGAGCCGTGCAGCAGGGAGATCAGGGTCGCGGTGCGCTCGTCGGGCTCCGCGCCCTCCACGAGGACCTTGGTGAGGTTGGCGCGCAGCGCGGTCTCGTGGCTCGAGTCGGCGGCCGGCCAGCGGGTCACGGGGAGCATGCGGAAGAGCTTGGACTCCTCCTTCTCCAGGATGCCCCGCTCGACGAGCGCGGCCAGGAGGTTCTCCTCGGCGTCCTTGGAGATCGCCTCGACGACCTTCCGCGCGGGAGCGTCGGGCGTGGCGAGCACGGACTGCAGCGCGGCGTCCAGGGCGACGTGGCCCACGGGGCTGTTGTCGGTGACGATGATCGTGGCGTCACCGGCCTTCTCGCGCTCCTCCTTGGTGGCACCGGCCTCGGGCGCACCCCGCAGCAGGGTCTTGCGCGCGTCGGAGAGGTCGGCCAGGAGCGCACCGGCGAGGCGAACACCCAGGTTGTCGACGTTGGCGGTCTTGCCCGTCTCGTCGTCGACGGCGAGCAGCAGGAAGTCTTCGGCAATCAGCATGGGGCAGATGCTATATCCGACAAGCGAGACACGCCCCGATTGAACCAGTGGCCGAGAACCTCATCCTGAACCATGACTATGGTTAGCCTTACCTAAGGTGCTATCCTCGCAGAGCACGCAGGAGAGGCGGTCCACCGGACATGCGGGGCTGGGGGGTTCCGTCCGGCCGGCCCGCCTCTCCAGTGCCAGAAGTTCCGAAGGAACCGGACGCCCAGGTCATTTGCGGTGACCTGGGCGTCCGGCATCTCCGAGCACGGGCGTCCGGCGGGACGTCAGACCTCCAGTCGCTCCAGCATGTCGGTCACCAGCGCCGCCACCGGCGAACGCTCCGACCGGGTCAGGGTCACGTGCGCGAACAGCGGGTGCCCCTTGAGCGCCTCGATCACGGCCGCGACGCCGTCGTGCCGCCCCACCCGCAGGTTGTCGCGCTGCGCGACGTCGTGGGTGAGCACCACGCGCGAGCTCTGGCCGATGCGCGACAGCACCGTGAGCAGCACGTTGCGCTCCAGGGACTGCGCCTCGTCCACGATCACGAACGAGTCGTGCAGCGAGCGCCCGCGGATGTGCGTGAGCGGCAGCACCTCGAGCATGTCGCGGGCGATGACCTCCTCGACGACGTCGGGCGAGACCAGCGCGCCGAGCGTGTCGTAGACGGCCTGCGACCAGGGGTTCATCTTCTCGGACTCGGAACCGGGCAGGTAGCCCAGCTCCTGCCCGCCCACCGCGTACAGCGGCCGGAAGACGAGCACCTTGCGGTGCTGCTGCCGCTCCAGCACGGACTCCAGGCCGGCGCACAGGGCGAGCGCCGACTTGCCCGTGCCGGCCCGGCCGCCGAGCGAGACGATGCCGATCTCCTCGTCGAGGAGCAGGTCGATGGCGACGCGCTGCTCGGCCGAGCGACCGTGCACGCCGAACACCTCCTGGTCGCCGCGGACCAGCCGCACCTTCTTGTCCGGCGTCACCCGGCCGAGCGCAGAACCGCCCGGCGAGTGCACGACCATGCCCGTGTGCACCAGGAGCGGCGAGGCCGCCTCGACCGTCGCGGGGTCCAGGGCCGCGATCTCGACGGAGTCGTTCTCCCAGAGGGCGCCCATCTGCTCGTCCGAGAGGTCGATCTCGCGCATCCCGGTCCAGCCGGAGTCCACCGCGAGCTCGGCCCGGTACTCCTCGGCCTGCAGGCCCACGGCGGACGCCTTGACCCGCATGGGCAGGTCCTTGGAGACGACGGTGACGCTGCTGCCCTCGGCCGCCAGGTTGGCGGCCACGGCCAGGATGCGCGTGTCGTTGTCGCCCAGCCGGAAGCCGGCGGGCAGGACCGAGGGGTCGATGTGGTTGAGCTCCACCCGGAGCGTGCCGCCCGTCTCCCCCACGGGAACCGGTGAGTCGAGCCGGCCGTGCTGCACGCGCAGCTCGTCCAGCATCCGCAGGGCGCTCCGGGCGAAGTACCCGAGCTCGGCGTGGTGGCGCTTGGCCTCCAGCTCCGTGACCACGACGATCGGGAGTACGACGTCGTGCTCCGCGAACCGCAACATCGCCTTCGGGTCACTCAACAGCACTGACGTGTCGATGACGAAGGTCCTGCGTTCGTCACCTGCCGCGCCGGCAGCGGCGTCGGCACTCTGGTCGGACGGACGGGTGGTGTGTGCGGAATGGCTCACTGCGGTTCTCCCTCCGGCGCCGAAACGCCGTGACAGCCTCGTCGCTACCTGGCGGGTACCGCCTGTCGGCGGAACCGACCCGGTCGAACCGGGGCTGGTGGATGGGCCGAGCGACCGACTCGGTGCGCCGCGTCGTGGCGCAGAGCCGGGGCCGGCCCTTCTCCACGGAGCGAGCACTCCATAGGTTGGCCTCCCGAAGGGGCGACTGGGTGCCGTCCCTGAGGTGGAAACTACGCTCACTGCCATCCCGTGACCAGACCCTCGCCCCGGCGGGTCGCAAGTTGTCACGAACTGTTCACATGGTGGCAATAGCTTGATTTTTACTCCAAGGAATAGCAAAACTCGCAGAGAGGCGCGCCCAGGCGGCAGGATGGTCACATGGCTTCCTTCGCCGTCCTGCTCCGAGCCGTGAACATCGGACCCGGCCTGCGCGTGTCGTCGGCGGACCTGCGCGGAGCCGCCGACGACGCGGGCCTCGCCGACGCCCGCACGCTGCTGAACAGCGGCAATCTCGTGGTGACGCCCGGGACCTCCGGGGCCGGGAGCGCCGCCGACGTCGCCCGGCTGGTCGAGGAACGGCTCGCGGAGCGCGTGGGACAGGACGTGTCCGCCGTCGGGCTGAGCGCGGAGCAGCTCGACGCCATCGCCGCGGCCAACCCGTTCCCGGCCGCGGCCCGGGACGACCCGTCCCACCTGCAGGTGCACGTCCCGTTCGGCGACCTCGACGAGGCGGGCATCGCCAGACTCGACCTGGCCAGCCCCGGCCGGGAGATGCTCGCGACGGCGGCGGGCGTGCTGTACGTGCACTACGTGGACGGGATCGGCCGGTCCAAGCTCACGCCGAAGGTCATCGACCGGGCGGTCGGCGCACCGACCACGGCCCGCAACTGGAACACGATCACCAAGCTGCGCGCCGCCTGCGCCGGGCTGGCCTCCAGGTAGTCCCCGGCCCCGGCCCGGTAGGATGAGGCCCTGGGAGTGCCGGGAAGTCTGGTCGGCGTGGACCGGGTCGACCGGTCCGTGTCAGCCGACCCCGCACCCGAGAGGACGACCGTTGACCGGTACCGCCCCAGCCCCCACCCGAGCCCAGCGCCTGCGCACCTGGCTGTCCCGTGAGACGACCGGCGGGGCGCTCCTGATCGGGGCCGCGTTCCTCGCGCTGCTGTGGGCCAACTCCCCCTGGCGCGCGTCCTACCAGGCGCTGTCCGACGCCGTCGTGGGGCCCGCCGCGATCGGCCCGGTCCCGGTCCACCTCGACCTGTCCCTCTCCACCTGGGCCGCCGACGGGCTGCTCGCGGTCTTCTTCTTCGTGGTGGGCGTGGAGCTCAAGCAGGAGTTCGTCGCCGGGAGCCTGCGCAACCCCCGGGAGGCCGGCGTCCCGATGATCGCCGCCGTGGGCGGCATGGCCGTGCCCGCGCTGATCTACGTCGGCACCCTGCTGCTGCTCGACGAGCCCGGGGCGCTGCGGGGCTGGGCCATCCCCACGGCGACCGACATCGCGTTCGCCGTGGGCGTGCTGGCGATCTTCGGCCGCGGCCTGCCCGTGGCGATCCGGACCTTCCTGCTCACCCTGGCCGTGGTGGACGACCTCCTGGCGATCGTGGTCATCGCGATCTTCTACACGAGCGAGATCCACTGGCTGCCGCTGCTCGGCACGCTCGTCTGCGCCGGGCTGTTCGGCTGGCACGTGCGCTCCCGCACGCCCCGGTGGTTCGTGCTGCTGCCGCTCGCCCTGGTGGCCTGGGCCCTCATGCACGCGTCCGGCGTGCATGCGACGATCGCCGGCGTGCTGCTGGGCTTCACCGTCCCGGCGGTCGCGCTGCACGGCGAGGCGACGTCGCGCACCACGCGGTACGAGCACCAGATCAGGCCGTTCTCGTCAGGCTTCGCCCTCCCCGTGTTCGCGTTCTTCGCCGCGGGCGTCTCGCTCGTCGACGGCGCGGGGCCCGGCGCCGTGATCGGCCAGCCGGTCGTCGCGGCGATCGCCGCCGGCCTCGTCGTGGGCAAGCTCGTGGGGGTGCTGGGCACCACCGCGCTGGTCACCCGGCTCACGCCGCTGCGCCTGCCCGACGGGATCGGCGTGCGCGACCTGCTGCCGGTGGGACTCCTGGCCGGCATCGGGTTCACGGTGTCGCTGCTGATCAGCGAGCTGTCGTTCGGCGACTCGGAGCACACCGACGGCGCCAAGATCGCGATCCTGGGCTCGTCGGTGCTGGCGGCGATCCTCGGCGCGATCGCGCTGCGCCGGGACGCCCGGCACTCCAGGACGTCGGACATGAACCTCGACGGCCGCCCGGACGACGTGCACGACTACATCGGCGACGCGAAGGACCGCGAGACCCACTGACCCCTGCCCGACCACCCCACTGACTCGGCAAGGCGGATACGCCGAGTCAGCAGGCTGGTCCGACCAACCCACTGACTCGGCAGGGTGCGTACGCCGAGTCAGTGGGTTGGTCGGCCGGTCAGACCTCCAGCAGGAGCGCCTCGCCCTGCCCGCCGCCACCGCACAGGCCGACGGCGGCGCGGCCACCACCACGGCGGGCCAGCTCGTGCGCCGCGTGCACCGCGATGCGCGCGCCGGACGCCCCCACGGGGTGCCCCAGCGCGATGCCGCCGCCGTGCACGTTGACGATGTCCAGCGATACGCCCAGGGCCTGCGCCGAGACCCCGACCACCACGGCGAACGCCTCGTTGATCTCCACGAGATCGAGGTCGGCAGCCGTCCAGCCCTCGCGCTCCAGCGCCTGGCCGATCGCCCGGGCCGGCTGGGAGTGCAGCGAGTTGTCCGGCCCGGCCACCTGGCCGTGCGACCGGACCGTCGCGAGCACCGGCACACCGGCTGCCTCGGCCCGGCCACGCGTGGTGAGCACGAGCGCGGCCGCGCCGTCGGAGATCTGCGAGGAGTTGCCCGCCGTCAGCGTCCCGTCGCTCTTGAACGCGGGGCGAAGCCGCGCGAGCGACTCCGGCGTGGTGTCGGGGCGCACGCCCTCGTCGGTGCGGACCTCGACCGGCTCACCGCGCCGCTGCGGCACCGAGACCGGCGCCAGCTCGGCCTCGAACACGCCGTCCTTGGCCGCCGCGGCGGCCCGCTGGTGCGAGGCGGCCGCGATCGCGTCCTGCTCCTCACGCGACACGAACACCGCGCCGGAGTTGTGGTCCTCCGTCGAGATGCCCATCGAGACGTCGTCGAACGCATCCGTCAGGGCGTCGTGTGCCACGGAGTCGACCAGCTCCGCCGACCCGTAGCCGAACCCGGAACGCGCGCCGGCCAGCAGGTGCGGGGCGTTGGTCATGGACTCCTGGCCGCCCACCAGCACCACGGACGCCTCGCCCGTGCGCAGCATCCGGGCGCCGTCGATGATCGACGTCAGCCCCGACAGGCACACCTTGTTCACCGTCACGGCCTGCACGTCCCAGGACACGCCGGCGGCCACCGCCGTCTGCCGGGCCGGGTTCTGCCCCGCGCCCGCCTGGATCACCTGGCCCAGGACCACCTTGTCGACGTCGGCCGCGAGCGCGCCGGCGCCCTCCAGCGCCTTGCGCGCCGCCACGGCGCCCAGCTCGACCGCGCTCAGCGCGGACAGCGAACCCTTCAGCCGCCCCTGCGGCGTCCGCGCCGCCGAGACGATCACCACGTCGTCGGCGCTGTGTGTCGCGCCCGGACCCGTGGCGCCCGGACCGGTGCTCGTGGCACCCGTCGGAGCAGCAAATGCGTCACTCATGAGACCTCCTTTGGCCGTTCTTCCCAGCGTATCCCCCGGATTCACCGACGAGCTCAGCGGTCGCGCGCGAGCTCAGCCCGCCGAACCCACCAGCTCCACCGTGAGCTCCGGCTCCGTCTTCTCCACGACCTCCTCGGCCGTGACCCCCGGCGCGAGCTCGCGGAGCACCAGCCCGGACGGCGTCACGTCGAGCACCGCCAGGTCGGTGATGATCCGGTTGACGACGCCCTTGCCGGTCAGCGGCAGCGAGCACTCGCGCAGGATCTTGGGCGACCCGTCGCGCGCCACGTGCTCCATGAGCACGATGACGCGGCCCGCGCCGTGCACCAGGTCCATGGCGCCGCCCATGCCCTTGACCATCTTGCCGGGGATCATCCAGTTGGCCAGGTCCCCCGTGGCCGAGACCTGCATGCCGCCCAGGATCGCGGCGTCGATCTTGCCGCCGCGGATCATGCCGAACGACGTCGCCGAGTCGAAGATCGACGAGCCCGGCAGCAGCGTCACCGTCTCCTTGCCCGCGTTGATGAGGTCCGGGTCCACGGCGTCCTCCGTGGGGTACGGCCCCACGCCGAGGATGCCGTTCTCGGACTGGAGCACCAGGTGCCGGTCGTCCGGCACGTAGTTGGGCACGAGCGTCGGCAGCCCGATGCCCAGGTTCACGTACATGCCGTCCTGCAGCTCGCGCGCGGCGCGCGCGGCCATCTCCTGTCGGGTCAGTGCCATGGTTCAGCCCTCCTCGCCCGACGACGCCGCGGCGGGCTCCGTCACGGTCCGGCGCTCGATGCGCTTCTCGATGTCGGTGCCGACGTGCACCACCCGGTGCACGTAGACGCCTGGCAGGTGCACGGTGTCCGGGTCGATCTCCCCCGGCTCCACGAGCTCCTCGACCTGGGCGATGCAGATGCGCCCCGCCATCGCGGCGAGCGGCGAGAAGTTGCGCGCCGACTTGTTGAACACGAGGTTCCC
This sequence comes from Promicromonospora sp. NPDC050262, assembly GCF_040655935.1. Taxonomy (NCBI): domain Bacteria; kingdom Bacillati; phylum Actinomycetota; class Actinomycetes; order Micrococcales; family Promicromonosporaceae; genus Promicromonospora; species Promicromonospora sp. NPDC050262. Next base: position 251,321 of record NZ_JBFAKX010000004.1, read on the forward strand.
GTGCCGGTCACCGCGCAGGGCGTGCACCAGCGCGAAGTCGGTGCTGATCGACTCCTCCAGCACGTACTCGGCGCCGTCCGCCCCGAACGTGCGCACCTCCTTGGGCGGGGAGGCGATCGCCACGCCGCCGGAGCCGTCGTACCTGCGCGGGAGGCCGCCGTCGGCGACCTGGGTGCCCACGCCCGTACGCGTGAAGAAGGCCGCGATGCCCGCGCCGCCGGCGCGGAGCTTCTCGGCGAGCGTGCCCTGCGGGGTGAGCTCCAGCTCGAGCTCGCCCGAGAGGAACTGCCGCTCGAACTCCTTGTTCTCCCCCACGTACGAGCTGGTCATCTTCGCGATCCGCTGGGCGTTCAGCAGCACGCCGAGGCCCCAGTCGTCGACGCCGCAGTTGTTGCTCACCACGGACAGGCCGCTGGTGCCCTGCGCCAGCAGCGCCTCGATCAGTGCGATCGGGTTGCCGCACAGCCCGAACCCGCCCACGGCGAGCGAGGCGCCGTCGGGGATGTCGGCCACCGCCTCGGCCGCGCTCGCGACCACCTTGTCGAACCCGGTGCGTGCCACAGTCATCGTTGACTCCTTCATCAGGTCAGTACCGGCAGGTCATGCCATGTGCCAGTGTCACACCCATCACGGCCCGGGCGGCGACTCATCGCGCGCTCCAGCCGCCGTCGATGGTCCACGAGGCGCCGGAGACCATCGCGGCCTCCGGCCCCGTGAGCCAGCCCACCAGGGCGGCGACCTCGTGCGGTTCCACCAGCCGCTTCACCGCCGACTCCGCGAGCATGACCCGCGACATCACCTCGGACTCCGCGATCCCGTGCACCCGCGCCTGCTCGGCGATCTGCTTCTCCACCAGCGGCGTACGCACGTAGCCGGGGTTGACGCACACACTGGTGACGCCGTGCTCGCCGCCCTCCAGGGCCGTCACCTTGGACAGGCCCTCCAGCCCGTGCTTGGCCGCCACGTACGCCGACTTGAACGGCGAGGCCACCAGCCCGTGTACCGACGAGATGTTGACCACGCGCCCCCAGCCCCGCGCGTACATGCCGGGCAGCACCGCGCGCACCAGCAGGAACGGCGCCTCCAGCATGATCCGCTGGACCAGCCGGAAGTCGTCCGGCACGAAGTCCTCGATGGGGCTGACCCGCTGGATGCCGGCGTTGTTCACCAGCACGTCGGTCTCCAGGCTCAGGTCGTCGAGCGCCCGGGTGTCGGACAGGTCGACCACCCAGGCCTCGCCGCCCACCTCCTCCGCGACGGCCTTGGCGCCGTCGCCGTCGAGATCGGCCACCGTGACGTGCGCGCCGCGGGCGGCGAGCTCCCGCACGCACGCGGCGCCGATGCCGCTCGCGCCGCCCGTCACCAGCGCCCTGCGGCCCTCCAGGGTCGGGCTCACGAACGGCCCTCCGCGAGCTCCCGCTCGCGGGCCTGGTCCTCGGCGTCCAGGGCGTGCAGGGACGCGCCCTTGGTCTCGCGCAGCGCGAGCGCCGCGATCAGGGTGATGACCGCCGCGATGGCCATGTAGACGGCGGTGGGCCACCAGGAGCCGGTGTTCTTGAGCCACGTCGTGGCGAGGATCGGGGCCAGCGAGCCGGCCACGATGGAGGTGACCTGGTAGCTGATCGAGACGCCGGAGTACCGCATCCGGGTCGGGAACATCTCGGCCATGATGGCCGGCTGCACCGCGTACATCAGGGCGTGGAACAGCAGCCCGGCCATGAGCACGGCGAGGATGACCCAGACGTTCTTGGTGTCCATCGCCGGGAAGGCGAACCAGCACCAGGTCGCGCCGAGCACGGCACCGGCGATGTACAGCGGCTTGCGGCCGATGCTGTCGGCGAGGCGGCCCACGGCGAGGATCACCACGAAGTGGAAGGCGTGCGCGGCCGCGACCACACCGAGGATGCGGGTGGTGTCCATGCCGAGCGCGGTGCCGAGGTAGACGATCGAGAAGCTGACCACGAGGTAGTACAGGATGTTCTCCGCGAACCGCAGGCCCATGCCCGTGAGCACGCCGCGCGGGTAGCGCTTGATCACCTCGAGCACGCCGTAGCCCTTGGCGCCCTCGTCGATCTCGGCCTTCGCCTCCTCGTAGATGGGGGCGTCGGAGACCCGGGTGCGCACGTAGTAACCCACGACGATGACCACCGCCGACAGCCAGAACGCCACGCGCCAGCCCCAGGCGAGGAACGCCTCGTCCGTCAGGGTGGCCGACATCGTGTAGAGCACGACGGTCGCGAGCAGGTTGCCCGCGGGGACGCCGGCCTGCGGCCACGCCGTCCAGCGAGCCCGCTCGGAGTCCTTGCTGTGCTCGGCCACGAGCAGCACGGCGCCGCCCCACTCGCCGCCGAGCGCCACGCCCTGGACGAAGCGCAGGACCACCAGGAGCGCCGGGGCGAGGAAGCCGACCTGCTGGAACGTGGGCAGGCAGCCCATGAGCACGGTCGCCACGCCGATCAGCACGATCGTGAACTGCAGCGTGTACTTGCGCCCGAGCTTGTCGCCCAGGTGGCCGAAGATGATGCCGCCCAGCGGGCGGGCGAGGAAGCCGACGGCGTAGGTGACGAACGCGGCGATGATCGCGTCGTAGGCGTTGCCCGTCTCGGGCATGAGCACCTTGTTGAACACGAGCGCCGCGGCGGTCGCGTAGAGGAAGAAGTCGTACCACTCGACGACGGTGCCGGCCATCGAGGCGGCGACGATGCGCCTGATCAGCGACCGGTCGTCCGGTGCGTGTGTGCCCTGCTGTGCGGACATGCTGCTGCTCCTAGGTGTCGACTCTGACACGGGGTGCGGCCGGCCCGCGCGATCCGCGCAGCCCGCCACCTGTGACTCGCCGAGTGTTCCGGGGAAGCACTGTGCACAGCAATGACGAAGTCGGCAGACGGCATGTGCACGGATGCACACTTGGTAACGTCACGGCATGTCAGCCCGCAACGACCCGCCGGCCGGTCAGGTCGCCGACCAGCTCCTGGTGCTGCTCGCCGTGGCGCGCACCGGCCGGTACACGACGGCGGCGCAGGCGCTCGGCGTCAACCACACCACCGTCGCCCGCAACATCACGGCGCTGGAGCGCGCCCTCGGCGGGCGCCTCCTGGTGCGCGGGGCGGACGGCTGGGAGCTCACGACGCTCGGCCGGCGCGCGGCCCGGGCGGGCGAGGCCGTGTCGGACGCCGTGGACCGGCTCGTCGGGGGCGACGCCGAGGCCGACCCGGTCACCGGCGTGGTGCGCATGACCGCCACGGACGGGTTCAGCGCGTACGTCGCCTCCCCCGCCATCGCCCGGCTGCGCGGCGCGCACCCCGAGCTGTCGGTCGAGCTCGTCACGGTCACCCGCGTGGCGACCCACCACCGCTCGGGGGTCGACATCGACGTCGTGGTCGGGGACCCGAAGGTGCAGCGGGCCAAGGCCGTGCGCCTGGGCGAGTACGTGCTCGGCATGTACGGCTCGCGGGACTACCTGGCGCGGCACGGCACGCCCACCACGGTCGAGGAGATGTCCCGGCACGGCCTGGTCTACTTCGTCGACTCGATGCTCCAGGTGAACGACCTCGACGCCCCGCGCCGCCTCGTGCCGGGCATGCCGGACGCGTTGGCCTCGACCAACGTGTTCGTGCACGTCGAGGCCACGCGCGCGGGCGCGGGGCTCGGGTTCCTGCCCTGCTTCATGGCCGACCGGCACGACGACCTGGTGCGCCTCCTGCCCGACGAGGTCACCGAACGCCTGCCCTACTGGGCCGTGATCCGCAGCGAGTCCTGGCGCCGGCCGGCCGTGGCGGCTGTCGTCCAGGTGCTGGCCGACGAGATGAACCTTCAGCGCGACCGCATGCTCGGCCGGCGCCCGGAGGCCTGACGGCGCTGGACCGTCGCCGGACCAGAGGCGCGGCCCGGCGGGCGGCGCGGAGCTCGACGGGGTGAGGCACACACCGGGAGAGGTGGCCGGGTGGGCTGAACTTTGTCCACCCCGGACCCGTTGAATACGGCCCTGCCAGACAGTCCGGCAGAGCCAGAAAGTCCGTACCCGGGACGAACGGGATTCAGCCCACCCGGCCACCTCCGCAGAAGCGGTGGTCACCCCGCGGCGCTCCCCCGCGACATCTCGATCCGCGGCCGCTCGCCGGGGCGTCGGTCAGCCCTCGACGGTGGTCACCGCGGCCCTCACCGCCGAGATGCCCGGCTCCGCCATGATGATCGTGTAGTGGTTCACGCCGAGCACCTCGCTCGCCGTCAGCCCGGGGAGCCGGCCCAACCACTCGGCGACGGTGTCGGCCGGGTACATGCCGCCGGGCTGGTCGAGCAGGCCGCGCGGCGCCCGCAAGAACGTGATCGGCAGGTTGGTCTCGGCGGCCCAGGCGAGCGCGGCGGGCACGGCGTCGCCCCGTGCGGAGTCGGCCGAGTCCGCGGCGACGGCGTCGGGCGACGTCGCGGGCCGGAGCACCGGCGCGCCCGGCGACCCGGCAACGGCAGTACCCACCGGCGGGTACTCCGCCAGGTCGTAGTCCACGTACTGCTCCACGACGGGGTTCCACCGGGCGAAGGCGGGGTGCGCCCGCCAGAACTCCCGGTACGCCTCGGCGCTCGGGAAGGTCTGGGTCAGCCGCTCGATCGCGGGGCCGAGCAGCGCCCGCACCAGCTCCTCGGGCGTCGCGCCGTCCGGCACCCCCGGCGGCAGCGGGATGGGCAGGCCGCCGTCGACGAGCACGAGCCGGGCCACGAGGTCCGGGTGCCGGTGCGTCAGCACGAGCGACACGAAACCGCCCATGGAGTGTCCGACGACGACCGCCGGCCCGGCCGCGAGCGCCCCGATCACGGCCGCGACGTCGTCGGCGTGCGCGGCCATGCCGTACGGGCCGGGCAGCGTGTTGCTGCGGCCGCGGCCGCGCAGGTCGGGCGCGACGACGCGGCGCCCGGGCAACGCGGAGACGACCGCGGGCCAGGCGCGGTGCGAGGCGGTGATGCCGTGCACCAGCACGATGGCGGGCAGGGGCGCACCGTCGGGGCCGGTCGCCTCGGGCGCCGTCGGCTCCCAGACGCCCACCCGCAGCGCGCCGCCCGCCACCGCCACGTCGTGGGTGGTGTAGGTGTGCGAGCCGGTGGCCTCCACCTGGTCGACGACGCTCATGGACGCTCCTCCCCCTCGCTCCGGCCGGGGCCGGTGCCGCCGGGCGCCAGCGCCCGCTCGATGAACCTCATCGCCTGGTCGAACACCTCGGGCGGGACGGCCGACGTCGGGCCGCCGGGCTCGACGTCGGGGCCCCACAGGACCCACCGCATGCCGACGATCTCGCCGATGCCCATGAGCGCCCACGCGGCCACCTCGGGGTCGATGTCGCCGACCTCGCCCGCGGCCTGCGCCTTGGCGAGCCCGTCGCGGTACCCCTCGACGATCCGCGTGTAGTGCAGGCGCAGCGCGCCCGGCGAGACGAACTCCGCCTGCCGCACGATCCGGTACAGCGCCGGATGCTCGGCCGTGAACTCGAAGAAGGCGCGGAACCCCGCCCGCTCCGCCTCGATCCGTCCCGACGCCTGCGAGGACGCCGCGATCATCGCGTGCCGCACGCGCCGGTTCAGGTCCTCGACCACCTCGTCGAAGATCTCGATCTTCGAGGTGAAGTACAGGTAGAACGTGCCCTGCCCCACCCCGGCCGCCTCCGTGATCTTCACGATCGAGGCGTCGTGGAAGCCGAGCTCGGCGAACACCCGCTCGGCGGCGACGAGGATGCGCGCGCGGGTGCGCTCCCCCTTGGTCATGGGCTGGGAGATGGTGCTCACCGGGCCTCCTTGGCAGGGCGTACGTGGAGCGCCGAGCGCACCACCTTGTTCAGGGACGAGCGTGGCAGGTCCGGGACGAGGTCGAAGTGCCGCGGCACCTTGTAGCCGGCCAGCTCGCGCCGGCAGAAGGCCGCGAGATCCTCCGCGTCGGTGAGCAGCCCGCCGCGCGGCACCACGAACGCGTGGCCCACCTCGCCCCAGCGCTCGTCGGGCACGCCCACCACGGCGGCGTCCGCCACGGCGGGGTGCCGGCGCAGCGCCGCCTCCACCTCGGCCGGGGTGACGTTCTCGCCGCCCGTGATGAACACGTCCTTGAGCCGGTCGACCACGCGGTAGTACCCGTCGGCGTCGCGTTCCACCAGGTCACCGGTGCGCAGCCAGCCGCCCGCGAACGACGCCGCCGTCGCCTCCGGCTCCCGGAAGTAGCCCGCGAACACGCTCGGGCCGCGCACCAGCAGCTCGCCCGTGGCGGTGCCCACGAGGTGCTCGCCGGTGACCGGGTCGGCCACCGCCACCTCGACGTGCGGGTACGGCACGCCGGCGGAGCCGACGCGGTCGCGCGCCACGTCGTCGGGCAGGCAGAGCACGTTGGGGCCCGCCTCGGTGAGCCCGTAACCCTGGGTGAGCGCGACGCCGCGCCGGTGCCAGGCGCGCAGCAGCGGCTCCGGCATGGGCGCGCCGCCCACCACCGCGTGCCGCAGCGAGCTCAGGTCGGCCGCCGCGAAGCCGGGGTGCTCGGCGAGCAGCAGGTAGTTGGTGGGCACGCCCATCATCGTGGTGACGCGCCGGTCGGCGACCAGGCGCAGCACGCGCTCGGGCTCGAAGGTGCGCTCCAGCACCACGGTGGCGCCCGTCCACCAGGCCAGCAGCGGCTGGATGTTCCAGCCGCCCACGTGGAACTGGGGCAGCACCGAGAGCACCACGTCCGTGCTGGTCAGCTCGACCGTCCGGGACAGCGACAGGTTGTTCCAGAAGCAGTTCGCGTGGGTGAGCAGCGCACCCCGCGAGGCGCCGCCCGTGCCGGACGTGAACACCAGCAGCAGCGGGTCGTCGTCGCGCACCACCCGGCCCCGCGCTCCGGCGGACGGCTCCGCGAGCGACGTCCGCCGCGTGGGCGCGGGCACGCGCGCCTCCACGCCGTGCGGCCCGAGCGCCGTGCGCGACGGCGGCAGCGGCAGCCGTTCGAGCGCGGCGTCCGCCAGGGTGCCGCACTCCTCCTCGACGAGCACGAGCGCGGGGTCGGCCTGGTCGAGCTGCGCCGCGAGCTCGTGCGGGGACAGCCGCCACGACAGCGGCGCGAGCACGAGCCCGGCCTTGGCGCAGGCGAAGAACAGCACCACCTGGTCGGAGCTGTTGCCGGTGACGGTGGCGATCCGGTCGCCCGCCACGTACCCGGCGTCGAGCAGCCGGCCCGCCAGTGCCGTGGCTCGCGCGTCCAGGGCGCGATATGTCAGGGTGACGCCGCGGTCGTCCACGGCCACCCGGTCGGGCGTGGCCAGCGCGCGGTCGCGCGGCCACCGGCCCAGCGTGTGCAGGTCGCTCATGCCGCCACCCCCTCGGGCTCGGGCCGGACCGCGGTCCGACGCCGGGCGGCCAGCCGCTCGGCCGCGCCCGCCAGCCCGCCCGGCAGGAAGATCACGACCAGCACGAAGCACGTGCCCAGCAGGAACATCGGCTCCGACAGCGGGATCCGCAGCACGGCCGGCAGCCCGGCCACGGCCTCGGAGTGCGCGAGCTCGGCGAGGCGCTGGTCCAGCAGCGTGTAGAGCACCGCCCCCACGACCGCGCCCCACCGCGACCCGACGCCGCCCAGCACCACCATGACCAGGAGCGTGAGCGTGAAGTCCGCGGTCGACGTCGCCGGCGACGCGCCGGACTGCAGCAGCAGGTACGCCATCCCGACCACGGTCGCGAGCGATGCCGCCAGCACGAACACCACGAGCTTGGTCAGGTACGGGCGGCCGCCGATGATCCGCACGCGCACCTCGTTCTCACGCACGGCCGCGGCCATGTGCCCCGCCCGGCTGCGCTCGATCCACAGCACCACCAGGTAGACCACCAGCAGCACCGCGAGCGCCAGCCAGTACAGGTTGCGGGTGTTGACCACGCCCACCAGGGCGGCCGGCACGCCGTCGGTCGCGAGCGCGAGGCCCTCCTCGCCGCCGGTCAGGTCGCCCTGGTCGCGGCGCACCAGCACGTTGCCCGCCTGGGCGAACGCGAGCGTGACCATCGCGAACGAGATGCCGGTGACGCGCAGGGAGATGGCGCCCACGACGAACGCGAGGGCCACGCCGCCCACCAGTACCAGTGCGGCGGCGGGCAGGAGCGGCACGTCGGTGCGGTCCAGCACGATCGCCAGCCCGTAGATCCCGGCCGCGAAGTAGAGCGCGTGCCCGAAGCTCATCAGGCCCGCCACCCCGAACAGCAGGTGGTAGGACAGCGCGAGCGCCGCCGTCAGCCAGCACAGGGCGAGGAGCTGGAGCGTGCCGGGCTCGTAGGTGTACCCGGGCAGCACGCCCGGCACCGGGAGCGCGAGCAGCGGCAGGCAGGCGAGCAGCACCAGGAGCGCCAGGCCACCGAGGCGGGTGCTTACGCGGTTCATGCGGGCCTCCCCATCAGTCCGGACGGGCGCACGAGCAGCACGAGCGCCAGGAGCAGGACGACGATCAGGTCGCCGGTGTTGTTCAGGTAGAAGTTCGCGAGCTGCTGCAGCACGGCGACGACGACGGACGCCACCGCGGCCCCGGTCAGCGAGCCCATGCCGCCGATCACCGTGACGATGAACGCGAAGATCAGCAGGCTCGCGCCCATGTGCGGGGAGACGTAGTTCAGCGACTGCGTGGCCAGCACGCCACCCAGGCCGGCCGCGGCCCCGCCCACGGCGAAGACGAGCGTGAACGCGCGGCGCACGTCGATGCCAAGTGCCGTGACCATGGCCCGGTTCTCGACGCCGGCGCGGATGATCAGGCCGTACCGCGTGTACCGCAGGAACGCGACGATGCCGCCGAGCACGGCGGCCGCCGCGAGCACGTTGAGGAACGCGGTGTTCGGCACGTGCGCGCCCAGCACGTCCGTGGTCGAGGCGAGCCACTCGGTGCGCGTGACGTTCCGGGGGTTCGGCCCCCAGATCCCCTCGAACAGGGCGACCGTGGCGAGCGAGAGGCCCACGGTGACGAGCACCTGCTCGATGTGCCGGTCGTAGAGCGGACGGATGAGGCCCAGCTCGGTGGCGGTCGCCGCGGCCGCGCCGGTCAGCGCGCCCACCACGAGGCCCAGCAGGAGGCCGCCCCAGGTGCCCGCGCCGACGAGGTTGCCGGCCGCCAGCCCGACGAACGCGCCGAGCGTGAGGAACGACCCGTGCGCGAAGTTCAGCACGCCCATCAGGCCGTAGATCAGGGACAGGCCCGAGGCGACGAGGAAGTACAGCCCGCCCAGGCCGAGGCCCGTGGCGAGCAGGAGGATCAGGGTGCTCATCGGCCGGCCTCCGCGGTGGTCGCTGCTTCCTCGCCGGACGGGTCGTGCTCGCCGGCCGAGACTCCCAGCAGCCGCTGGACCAGGTCGGGGTCGTCGAGCAGGGCCCGCGCCGGGCCCGTGTGCACCACGCGTCCGGCGTCGATGACCACGACGCGCTCGGCCAGCCGCTCGACGACCTGCAGGTTCTGCTCCACGAGCAGCACGGGCACGGTCCGGGCGGCCGCGGCCAGGGTCTCGGCCACCTCGGTCACGATCCGCGGGGCGAGCCCCTTGGTGGGCTCGTCCACGAGGAGGATCCGGTTCTCGTTGAGCAGCGCCCGTGCCAGGGAGACCATCTGCTGCTGCCCGCCCGAGAGCGTGCCCGCACGCTGTCCGGCGCGCCTGACCAGGTCCGGGAACAGGGTGTCGACGAGCTCGCGATGCTCTGCCGTGGAACCGCGGCGTTCCGCGAGCCGGAGGTTCTCCGCCACCGTCAGGCCCGCGAACACCTCGCGGTCCTCCGGCACGTAGCCCACGCCGCGCCGGACGATGCGGTCCGTGCGCTCGGCGTCCACGCGGACGCCGTCGAGCAGCACCTCGCCCGAGCGTTCGATCAGGCCGAGGATCGCCCGCAGGCTGGACGTCTTGCCGACGCCGTTGCGGCCGAGCACCGCGGTGACGCCGGACGCCGGGACCTCGAACGACACGTCGTGCACCACCTGCTGCCCGGCGATGCGCGCCGACAGGCCGCGCACCTCCAGCACGTTCGGCCCGCTCATGCGGCACTCCCCGCGGTCGAGCCGGCCGTCGTGCCCAGGTAGGCGGACTGCACCGTCTCGTCCGCCATGACCTTCTCCGGGACGTCGCAGGTCAGCAGCTCGCCGTGGTGCATGACGGCGACCCGGTCGGCCAGGCCCAGCACCACGTCCATGTGGTGCTCCACCATGAGTACCGTGCGGCCGGAGTCGTTGATGGACCGGATCACCTCGACCAGCCCGGCGACGTCGCCCGTCGCCACGCCCGCCATCGGCTCGTCCAGCAGCACCACCGACGAGTCCATGGCCAGCAGCACGGCGATCTCCAGCTTGCGCTTGTCGCCGTGGGACAGGTCGCCGGCCGCGACGTCGGACCGGTGGGTCAGACCCACGGTGACCAGGTGCTCGGCGGCCTCCGCCGACGCGACGTCGCCGCGCCGGGGAAAGCTCAGGACCGAGAGGCTGCCGCCGAGGCGGCGCTGGGTGGCGAGCCGGACGTTCTCCACGACGGACAGCCGCGGGAACAAGCTCGACGTCTGGAACGTCCGGCCCAGGCCGGCGCGGGCCCGGACGGCGACGGACGCCGCGGTCACGTCCCGGCCCCCGAGCAGCACGCGGCCACTCGTGGCCCGGTAGATCCCGCTGATCAGGTTGAACAGCGTGGTCTTGCCCGCGCCGTTCGGACCGATCACGCCCAGCAGCTCGCCGCGCCCCACCCGGAGGTCCACCCCGTCGAGGATCCGCGCGCCGCCGATCGTCAGCCCGAGCCCGGCCGTCTCGAGGACCGGCTCGCCACCCGCTGCCATCAGTCGGTCGCCTCGGCGGGCGCGACGGCCTCGCCGTCGATGACCTCGACCAGCTCCGGCATCCAGGCGTCGGCGTCCTTGACCAGCTTGGCCTGGTACATCGGCTGGATCAGCGCGTGGTCGGAGGCGCGGACCGTGGTCTCGCCCTTGGGGCCCTCGAACGTATAGCCCTCCAGCGCGTCGACCATCGCCTCGACGTCGCCGGCGCCCTCCTCGATCGCGTGCACGACGAGCTGCGCCGCCACGAAGCCGTCCGGCGTGAACAGGTCGGGCGTGCCGCCGGCCGCCTCGACGGCGTCCAGCATCGCGGTCTCGGTCTCGGTGCCCGCCGCGCCGGGGAAGTAGTGGTTGAGGAAGCTGACCTTCTCGGCAGCGTCGCCGTAGGCGCCGTAGGTGGCCACGTCGCCCAGGCCCGTGACGACGGTGGTCTCGTCGAGCACGCCCTGCTGGTCCAGGCCCTGCCACATCGCGCCCGTCGTGGCGCCGGCCCAGGCCACGAAGACCATGTCGGCCTCGGCGTCGAGCACCTTCTTGGCGAAGGGCGTGAACTCGGTCGCGTCCTCGGGCACCAGCACCGAGGAGACCTCCGCGCCCTGGCCGCCCAGCACGCCCTCGACCGCGGCGAGGTTGCCCTGCCCGAACGCGTTGTCCTGGGCGAAGACGACGACCTTCGCGCCTTCCGGGTCCACGAACGTGCCCGCCGCGGCGACGTCCTGCAGCGACTGCCGGCCGCTGCGGAACGTGTAGCGGTTGATGCCGGTGAGCGTGTCCACGGCCGCGGGACCGGAGACGTACAGGACCTTGTTCTGTTCGGCCTGCTCGGCGAGCGGCAGCGCCACGCCCGAGACGACCGTGCCGCCCAGGATCTGGTAGCCCTTGCCGATCAGGTCCTTGGCCTGCGAGACCGCCTTCTCGGGGTCGCCGGCGTCGTCGTGGAACGTGACGTTGAGCTCGTGGCCGGCCACCGTCCCGGTGCCGTCGGTGGCGTACTCGATGCCCGCCTCGAACCCCTGCTTGTAGGCCGCGCCGTAGGCGGCGAGCGGCCCGGACTCCGAGTAGACGATGCCGACGTCGATCGGCGCCGCGTCCGCGCCGTCGTCGCCGCTGCCGCCGGTGGTCGCGCCGGTCGGCGCGCACGCTGCGAGCGCCAGGCCCGTCACCGCCGCGGCGGCGACGGCCATGAGGGACTTCCTCGTCCGCATGACTCTGCCCTTCTTCGGGTGGTCGCCGCTCGTGGGGTGCGGGCTACGTCGCCCAAACCTGAGAGGCGATTCAGGTTGCGGAGATAGTGGACGAGACGGGCATCTCGTGTCAACCCATCCGCCCGCGGAACCGGCCGGGTGAACTATTGACAGGTGATTCAGGTCGCACCTAATGTCCGCAGATGTCCGGCTGACCCCGCGCATCGGAGCGCCTCGGGCAGCACGACCTCAACGTGGAGGTTCGCATGACACACCCGTCCCCGCGCCCGCCCGGCCGACCCGGCCGCCGTGCGCTCGTCTGGATCGCGGCCGTCGCCGTGGCGCTCGTCCCGCCCGCGGCGGCCGCCGTCGCGAGCACGACCGCGGCCGCCCAGCCCGGCGCGCCCACCGCCGTCGAGCAGGTCGCCGCGGCCGGCGCCTGGTCGTCCCGCACGGCGGGCGGCATGACCACGCAGCTCTACGTGCCGACCTCGGAACCCGCGCTGGCGGCCGGGCGGGCGCTGATGATCAACCTGCACGGCTGCGTGCAGACGTCGACCAACCTCAAGAACGGCGGCAACTGGACCACGACGGCCGACGAGCACGGCATGGTCGTGGCCGTCCCAGCGGCGCCGAACGGCGGCGTGCTGCTCGGCTGCTGGGACTACTACGACACCTCGCACTCGCGGGCCAACCCGGCGCGGCACGACGACAACCTGCTGCAGCTCGTCGACGACCTGCTCGGGGACGCCTCGCTCGGGATCGACCCCAACCAGGTGTACCTCTCCGGGCTCTCCTCCGGCGGCGGCGAGACCATGGTCATGGGCTGCCTCGCGCCCGACGTCTTCGCGGGGATCGGCATCAACGCCGGCCCCACGGTCGGTACGACGTCCGGCCAGATCGGGTCGGTGGCGACCACGCAGGCGCAGGCCACCACCGTCTGCCGCAACTTCGCCTCGACCGGGTCGCCGGGCTTCGGCACGCAGGTGACGTCGGTGGTGTACGGGTCGTCCGACACGACCGTCGCGACGGGTTACAACACGCTGAACGCGCAGGTCATGGCCGGTATCTACGGCGCCTCCAGCCAGTCGTCGTTCTCGCTGGCGGGCCTGCCCGGTACGAACACCGCCGGCAGCGGAACGCTGTGGTCCGACGCCGCGGGGCCCCGCGTCTCCCTCATCGCCAACACGAACGTGGGCCACGCGTGGCCGGCCGGCGGCGGGCCGGGCGGCTCGTACATCTCGACGAGCTCGGTGAACTACCCCGCGTACGTGACGGACTTCTTCTTCGACAACAACCGGCGGGTGGACCGGTCGGCCGAGCCCACCGACCCGCCGACGGACCCGCCCACCGACCCGCCCACGGACCCGCCGGGCCTGTTCTGCGGCGCGGCCACGAACGCCCAGCACCAGGCCGCGGGCCGGGCCACGTCGTACGGCATCGACCCGTACAACCCGTTCTACGCCGTCGGCTCCCTGGACTATCTCGGCCAGGGGAACGCGACCGTGACGACCCTGCGGGAGACGTCGGAGGGGGTGTACGACCTGGTCACGGGCTGCTGACGCAGCGCTGCCGAATCCGCTCAGCCCTCGGGGGCGTGCCTTTCCAGGAACGTGTAGACCTCCGTGGTCTCCACGCCCGGGTACGCGCCCGAGGGCATCGCGGCGAGCATCGACGCGTGCGGCCGGGCGGAGGGCCAGGCGAAGTCGCCCCACTTCTCGGTCAGGTCCGCGGGCGGACGCCGGCAGCACGACTCGTCGGGGCACCGCGAGGCCGACCGGACCGTCGTCTCGCGGCCGGAGAACCACTTGACGTGCGCGAACGGCACGCCGACCGACACCGAGAAGGCGCCGTCCGACGTGTTCTCCACGCGCGAGGTGCACCAGTACGTGCCCGACGGCGTGTCCGTGTACTGCGCGTACGGGTTGAACCGGTCCTCGACGTCGAACACCTGGCGCGCCGTCCACTGCTTGCACACGTGCTGGCCCTCGACGGCGCCCAGGGCGTCCGAGGGGAACCGCACGCCGTCGTTCTCGTACGCCTTGTGCAGGATCCCCGACTCGTGGACCTTCATGAAGTGCACCGGGATGCCGAGGTGCCGCGTGGCGAGGTTCGTGAACCGGTGCGCGGCGGTCTCGAACGACACCCCGAACGCGTCGCGCAGGTCCTCGATCGCGATGGAGCGCTCGTCCTTGGCGTCGCGCAGGAACTTCACGCCCGGCTTCTCCGGCACCATCAGGGCCGCCGCGAGGTAGTTGGCCTCGACCCGCTGGCGCAGGAACTCGCCGTAGTGGCCCGGCTCGGTGTGGTCGAGCACGTGCGAGGCGAGCGCCTGGAGCAGCGCCGATCGGGTGTTCGAGCGGCCACGGAACCCCTTGGACGGCAGGTAGACGCGGCGGTTGCGGGTGTCGATCACCGACCGCGTCGAGTGCGGCAGGTCGCTCACGTAGTGCAGGGTGAAGCCCAGGTGCGCGGCGATCTCCGCGGCCATCCGCTGCGGCAGCGGCCCGGAGGTGTGCCCCACGTCGGCGAGCAGCTCCTTGGCGACCTGCTCCAGCTCGGGCAGGTAGTTGTCCTTGGCGCGCATGTCGTCGCGGAGCTCGCCGTTGGCCCGGCGCGCCTCCTCGGGGGTGGCCGCACGCTCGGTGTGCAGGCGCTCCAGCTCCCGGTGCAGCGCCAGGATGGTGCCGAGCGCGTCGGTGGGCAGCGACTTGCCGATCCGCACGCCGTCGATCCCGAGCGACGCGAACAGCGGGCCGCGCTGCACCCGCTCCAGCTCGATCTCCAGCGCGTCCCGCTCCGACGGCGGCTCGGCCGACAGGAGGTCGTCCACCCCGGCGCCGAGCGCCCGGGCGATGGCCTGGAGCTGGGAGAACTTGGGCTCCCGCTTCCCGTTCTCCAGCGTGCTGACCTGCGACGGGGCGCGGTCGATCGCGCCGGCGAGGTCTTCGAGCGTCATGCCCTTGCTCGTCCGCAGGTAGCGGATGCGCCGGCCGATCGTGAGCGCGTCCGGCTCGCCGTCCGCCGTCGGGCCGCCTGCGGCACCCGCCGCCGCGCCAGGCGCGGGGCGCGCCACCGGACGGCGCGTGGCGCCCGCCGCCTGCCGGCGCGGCTGACCGCTCTGCCCGCTCTGCGGGGAACGCGAGGATGCCGCGTTTCGGGCGGTTCCGCGATTCTCGGTGCTTCCTGCCATGCCAGAGGGTGACATAGGCAAAGGCTTCCGATCAACAGAAGAACACGAAAACTTCTGCGCGGATCTGCTTGAGCAGGGGGTCGCGGAGGGCAGATGGTCGTAACACGTCACCGGCAGACGCGGTGACAACGTTCCGTCCCGAGAAGGAGACCCGCCATGAGCGCACCCACGATCGACCACACGTCCGAGGCGACCACGTCCGCGACGACCGCGGTGCCGGCGCAGGCCTCCGTGCGCGCCGGGGACCAGATCCAGACGGCCGCAGAGCTGCAGCAGTCCTGGGACACCGATTCCCGCTGGGCCGGCATCGAGCGCAGCTTCACCGCCGAGGACGTCGTCGCCCTGCGCGGCTCGGTCGGCGAGGAGAGCACCCTCGCCCGCCGCGGCGCCGAGCGCCTGTGGCGCCAGCTGCACGAGGAGGACTACATCAACGCCCTCGGCGCGCTGACCGGCAACCAGGCGGTGCAGCAGGTCAAGGCCGGCCTGCAGGCCATCTACCTCTCCGGCTGGCAGGTCGCCGGCGACGCGAACCTCTCGGGGCAGACCTACCCCGACCAGTCGCTCTACCCGGCCAACTCCGTGCCCGCCGTGGTCCGCCGCATCAACAACGCCCTGCTGCGCGCCGACCAGATCGACGTCGCCGAGAACGGCACCCCCACCCGCGACTGGCTCGCCCCGATCGTGGCCGACGCCGAGGCCGGCTTCGGCGGCCCGCTCAACGCGTACGAGCTGATGAAGTCGATGATCCAGTCGGGCGCCGCGGGCGTGCACTGGGAGGACCAGCTCGCCTCGGAGAAGAAGTGCGGCCACCTGGGCGGCAAAGTGCTCATCCCCACCCAGCAGCACGTGCGCACGCTCAACGCCGCGCGGCTCGCGGCCGACGTCGCCGACGTCCCGTCCATCGTGATCGCCCGGACCGACGCCGAGGCGGCGACCCTGATCACCTCGGACGTCGACGAGCGTGACCGCCCCTTCATCACCGGCGAGCGCACCAACGAGGGCTTCTACAAGGTGACCAACGGCATCGAGCCGTGCATCGCCCGCGCCAAGGCCTACGCGCCCTACTCCGACCTGATCTGGATGGAGACCGGCACGCCCGACCTGGAGCTGGCCCGCACGTTCGCCGAGGCCGTCAAGGCCGACTTCCCCGACCAGATGCTGAGCTACAACTGCTCGCCGTCGTTCAACTGGAAGAAGCACCTCGACGACGACACGATCGCGAAGTTCCAGCGCGAGCTGGGCGCGATGGGGTTCACGTTCCAGTTCATCACCCTGGCCGGCTTCCACGCCCTGAACTACTCGATGTTCGACCTCGCCCACGGGTACGCCCGCGAGCAGATGTCGGCGTACGTGAAGCTGCAGGAGCTGGAGTTCGCCGCCGAGGAGCGCGGCTACACCGCCACGCGGCACCAGCGCGAGGTCGGCACCGGCTACTTCGACCGCGTCGCCACCGCGCTCAACCCGGACTCGGCGACCACCGCCCTGGCCGGCTCGACCGAGGCGGCGCAGTTCTGATGACCGCCACCATCGACACCCGCGCCCAGGGCACCAGCCCCTACGACGCCGACGCCGGCCTGGCCGGGATCGGCACCCCGCCGGCGGCCCGCACCGGGTCCGCCACGGCGCCCCGCACCGCGTCCACCCCGTCGACCCCCGCTCCCACGCAGGCGCCCGCCCCGGCTCCCGCGCCCCGGAGCTCGGCCCCCAGCACGCTGCCGAACGGCGGGGTGGGCGCCTCGGGGACCGGCGCCCGCCGGGGCGTGATCACCGTGACCGCGGCCGTCGGGCCGCGGTACGGCGAGATCCTGACGCCGGAGGCCCTGGCGTTCCTCGCCCTGCTCCACGACCGGTTCGACGCCCGCCGCGACGAGCTGATCGCGCAGCGCCAGCTGCGCCGCCAGGACATCGCCGACGGCAGCGACCCGGACTTCCGGGCCTCGACGCGGCCGGTGCGGGACGACCCGGACTGGCGGGTGGCCGGATCGCGCAACGCGCCCGGCCTGGAGGACCGGCGCGTCGAGATCACGGGTCCCACCGACCCGAAGATGACCATCAACGCGCTCAACTCGGGCGCCCGGTGCTGGCTGGCCGACGCCGAGGACGCGTCCAGCCCCACGTGGCCCAACGTGATCGAGGGGCAGCTCGCGCTGCACGACGCCATCCGCGGCACGCTCAGCTTCACGAACGAGGGCGGCAAGGAGTACACGCTGCGGTCGGCCGACCTCGTGGACCTCCCGACCATCGTGTTCCGCCCGCGCGGCTGGCACCTCGACGAGGCGCACCTGCGGTACACGGACGCGAACGGCATCACGAGCAGCACGCTCGGCAGCCTCGTGGACTTCGGTCTCTACTTCTTCCACAATGCCGCCGAGCTCGTCGCCCGCGGCCGTGGCCCGTACTTCTACCTGCCCAAGCTCGAGGGCTACCGGGAGGCGCGGCTGTGGAACGAGGTCTTCGAGGTGGCGCAGGACGCGCTCGGCATCCCGCGCGGCACCGTGCGCGCCACGGTGCTCATCGAGACGCTCGCCGCGGCGTTCGAGATGGAGGAGATCCTCTACGAGCTGCGTGACCACTGCGCCGGGCTGAACGCCGGCCGCTGGGACTACCTGTTCTCGGTGATCAAGTGCTTCCGCACGCGCGGCGACTCGTACGTGCTGCCCGACCGCGCCCAGGTCACCATGACGGCGCCGTTCATGCGCGCGTACACCGAGCTGCTGGTGGCCACCTGCCACAAGCGCGGCGCGCACGCCATCGGCGGCATGAGCGCGTTCATCCCCGACCGCCGCAACCCGGAGGTCACGCGGCAGGCGTTCCAGCAGGTCGCCGTGGACAAGAAGCGCGAGGCCGGCGACGGCTTCGACGGCACCTGGGTGGCCCACCCCGACCTCATCCCGGTGGCCGAGGCCGAGTTCGACGCCGTGCTCGGCGACGCGCCGAACCAGGTCACCCGCCTGCGGCCCGACGTCGCCGTGGGGCAGCACGAGCTGCTCGACGTCGCGTCGGCGCGGCGGGCCGGGGCGACCGTGACGTCCGCCGGGCTGCGCTCGAACGTCTCGGTGGCCGTGCGCTACCTCGACGCGTGGCTCCGCGGTACCGGGGCCGCCGCGCTGGACAGCCTCATGGAGGACGCCGCCACCGCGGAGATCTCCCGGTCCCAGGTCTGGCAGTGGATCGCGTCGGGCACCGTGACCGATGACGACCGGCAGCCCGTGACCCGGGAGCGCGTCGAGGCCATCCTGCTCGACGTCGTGGCCTCGCTGCCGCACGGCCACGGCAACCGGATCGACGACGCGGCCGAGATCTTCCGCGCCGTCGCTCTCGAGGACGACTTCCCGGCGTTCCTCACGAGCCCGGCCTACCAGGGGCACCTGGTGGGCTCGCCCGTCGACCGGCCGTAGCCGGTCGACCTCAGGCTGGGACGCCCCGCTGTGGCGGGGCGTCCCTTCCACCGCCCGACGCCGTGCCGGTCGCCGCTCTCTCGGCGCCCCACCACCCCTGGGGTGAGACCGGCGCGGCGTCGGGCACTCTCACGGGGCGCCGCGTGGGCGCCGGGTGGGGTGGCGCGCGGGTGGCGCCGGGGTGGGGCCGGCAAGCGCGACATTCCGGTTGTTGCACACACCGTCAGTAGCGCTACCCTGGGCGTTCTTCGACGGACGGCAGCGGGTCTCCGGACCGCTCCGCTGCCCCGACCGGTCGGCGGGCGGACCGTGGTCCGCCGGCGCCGATGTCATACGCAAGGGGGCGTTGACCAGTGAGCGAACAGCCGAACGGTGCACAGCCGGTGGACCGGACGTCGGACGAGGGCGGTCCGGGCAGGCCTCATGCCGGTGCTGCCGAGACGGGGGCGTCAGGGCCAGGGGTGTCAGGCTCGCAGTCGCCCCAGCCGGGAGCGGCGTTCCGCCGATCCGACGACCGGCGCCGCGCAACCCGGGGCCGCCACGGGCGCAGCGCCTGGACCGGCGTCGTCGCCCTCGCGGTGACCGGCGGGGTGCTCGTCAGCGTGTCCACGAGCGTCCCGACGGCGGGCGCCGGGCTCCTCGGCGCGTCGACGGCGGGTGTGGCGGCGGTGCCCGCGGCGTCCGGCGCGGGACAGGCTGCGGTGCGGCTGGGCGCCGTCCGGCAGGCCGTGCCCGCACCGGCCACCGCGGCGGACGGCGTCACCGTCAGCCAGGTCCTCGCCGTCCTGGACCGCGCCGAGCGGACGCTGCGGCAGAGCTCGTCACCCAGCCCCGGCGTCGCCCAGGCCGCCGCGGAGCTCGGCATGCTCTACACGACCTACCAGGCGCAACAGCTCGCCCTGGCCGAGGCAGACCGGCCGCTCCGGGTCGAGTCAGCACCGGCGGCGGGCAAGTCGGGCACGGCGACCCCCGCGGCCGAGGCGATGCGGGCCGAGCAGGTGTCCCGGACCGTCACGAGCGCGCTCCACCAGAGCAGGGCCCCGGAGTGGGGCCCGTCCGAGGCCTTCCCGCCGAAGCGCGCCGTCCCCGACGAGGGGCCGGGCTACGTGACGTTCGACGAGGTGGCCGTCGCCGCGATGCGGCTCGCCAACATGCTCGACCCGTCGTCGCCCACCGCGCTGATCGACACGCTGCCGGACGCGGGCACCTCGCTGCGCCGCAACCTGCTGGAGACCGTGGCGGCCTACGGCGACTCCACCGCGGGGTACGCCAACGGCCGCATCCCCGCGGACGTGCTCTGCGCGCTGCCCTTCGCGCCCGGCCACCTGCTGCGCTGCGACGCGGCCGAGCGGCTGACGGCTCTCAGCGCACGCTTCGAGGACGAGTTCGGCCACCCGATCCCGCTGACGGACTCCTACCGCTCGTACGACATGCAGGTGGTGGTCAAGGGGACCAAGCCGCACCTGGCCGCGATCCCCGGCACGTCGAACCACGGCTGGGGCCTCGCGATCGACCTGGGCGACCCCGTCGCCGGCGGCAGCTCCCCCGAGTACGTGTGGCTGCGCCTGCACGCGCCCGACTACGGCTGGGACAACCCGTCCTGGGCCCGGCTCGACGGCGCCAAGCCGGAGCCGTGGCACTTCGAGTTCTTCGCGGCGGGCTCGATCCCGAACCGGGCCATCGATCCGGCCGACGTCGGCACGTGGGGGTCGGTCCCGGCGTCCCGGACCGATCCGGCGAACCTGGGCTCCCGGCCCGCGGAGGAGGCCGCGGCCACGAAGCGGCCGACGTCCGGCGGGGCCGGCTCCGACGCCGGCTCGGACGGCGGGCAGGACGGCGGATCCGGTGGGACCGAGGTCTCCGGCGACTCGTCGGCGGAACCGGGCGGCAGCACGCCGACCGCTCCCGAGCCGCCGGCCCCGGCCGAGCCCACGCCGACCGAACCGCCCGCGCAGGAGGACCCGGACTCCCCCACCGGCTCGGGCCTGGTCGAGGACGTGGTCGGCGGCACGGTCGGCCTGGTCGGCGACACGGTCGAGGGCGTGGTCGGCGGAGTCGTCGACGGCCTGCTCGGGGGCGGCAGCGCGAGCGGGGCCACGAACCGGGCCGGGTGATCTTTCACCTCCGGCTCAAATACGTCGGCTTTCGCCCTTTTGGCCGGATACGGTGCGCCCATGTCCGACGACGAGAGCGCGACCCGCGCTCCAGAACTGAATCCGTCCGGCGAGCCCCTTCCGGCTCCGGACGCATCGAACGGCTCCGTCTCCGACGCCACGAACGGCAGCACGACGGCGGCCGGGCCGGTCGCGAACGACCCGGTCGCGAACGACGGAGCGGAGCCGGCGGCCGGCCAGGTGCTGACCGCCGAGAGCGCGGCGCCGCCCGCGGCCGACGCGGCCGGGCCGGCTGAAGATGCCGACGCGGCCGGGCCGGCTGGAGCGGAGCCGTCAGCGGTGGCACCGACCGGAGCTGGCGCCCCGGACGCGCCAGCACCCGGGCAGGCGCTCGGAAGCGCCGTGGCGTTCCTCAAGAACCACGCCGTCACCCTCGTGCTGGTGGTGCTGCTGATCGCGGCCATGGTGTGGGGCGCGCTCGGCGTGGTCTCGACCAACGACTGGCAGTCGCGTGCGGCGGCGCTCTCGGCGGACCTGGCGGGCGCGGAGGAGACCCTCGCCGAGGCCCGCGCGACGATCGACGACCTGGAGATCGCCAAGGAGCGGGCCGAGACCACGGCGACCGCCTGCATCGGCGCGATCGACGACGCGGACGCCATGCTCGAGGTCTCGGCCAAGCTGGACGACAAGACGGTCGTCTACCTGGAGGGCCTGAACGACTTCATGGCCGCGATCAATGCAGGCGACATCTCCGCGGCGGAGACCATCGGCTCCGAGATCGATGCGCTCAGCGTCCAGCTGGAGGAGCTGGGCAAGCAGATCGAAGGGCACATCGACGACTACGAGGACACCGCCGAGGGGTGCCACGTGGACGACGCCCAGGGCGTCTGACCTGGGTGCCGGCCGCGCGGCCGGCACCCGGTTCAGCCCTGGTCGAGGCCCAGCAGGTCGTCCTCGGTCTCGCGTCGCACCAGCACCCGCGAGGCTCCGCCGGCCACCGCGACCACGGGCGGGCGGGGCAGCATGTTGTAGTTCGACGCCATCGAGCGCCCGTAGGCACCGGTGGCGGCCACGGCGAGCAGGTCGCCCGCGCGCACGTCGGCGGGCAGGCGCACCTCGTGCACCACGATGTCGCCGGACTCGCAGTGCTTGCCGACCACCCGCGCCAGCACGGTCTCCGCCGCCGACGTCCGGCCCACGACCTCGGCGTGGTACGCCGCGCCGTACAGGGCCGGGCGGATGTTGTCGCTCATGCCGCCGTCGACGGACACGTAGGTGCGCGTGAAGTCCGCGCCGTCGTCGGCCGAGACCGTGACGGGCTTGACCGTGCCGACCGTGTACAGCGTGAGGCCCGCGGGGCCGACGATCGCCCGGCCGGGCTCGATCGAGAACCGCGGCAGGCTCGTGCCCAGCTCCTGGCACACCCCGGCGACCGACTGCGCGATGTCCTTCGCCACGCGCTCCGGGTCGAGCGCGACGTCGCCCGGCAGGTAGGCGATGCCGTACCCCCCGCCGAGGTCGACCTCGTCGACCAGCACGCCCGACCGCTCGGCCAGGTCGGCGCGCAGGCGCAGCACCACGCGGGCGGCGGCCTCGAACCCGTCCGGGTCGAGGATCTGCGAGCCGATGTGGGAGTGGATGCCGAGCAGCCTCAGCTCGGGGTGCTTGAGCACCTGCAGCAGGGCGGCCATCGCGGGGCTCTCCGCCCCGTCCGCCGCGTTGACGGAGAGGCCGAACTTCTGGTCCTCGTGGGCCGTCGCGATGTACTCGTGGCCACCGGCGTGCACGCCCGTGGTCACGCGGACCATCACCGGCGCCACGACCCCGCGCTCCGCCGCGAGCCGCGCGACGCGCTCGATCTCGACCAGCGAGTCCACGATGATGCGGCCCACCCCGGCGTCCAGGGCACGCAGGATCTCGGCGTCGGACTTGTTGTTGCCGTGCAGGCCGATCTCGGCCCCCGGTACCTCGGCCCGCAGCGCGACGGCGAGCTCGCCGCTGGAGGCGGTGTCGACCCGCAGCCCCTCCTCGCGCGCCCAGCGCGCGACGGCCACGGTGAGCAGCGCCTTGCCGGCGTAGTAGACGTCCACACCGGCGCCGACCGCGCCGAACGCGGCCTCGAACGCCGTGCGGTACGCGCGGGCGCGCATCCGGAAGTCGGCCTCGTCCAGCACGTAGGCGGGCGTGCCGTGCTCGGCGGCAAGGTCGCGGACGTCCACGCCGGCGACGGCCAGCGCGCCGTCCGGCAGCCGGCCGACACCGGTGGACCAGGGCGCGCCGGTCACATCCGCTCCGGGGCGCTCACGCCCAGCAGGTCGAGGCCGTTGGCCAGGACCGTGCGGACGGCGTCGTTCAGCCAGAGCCGGGCCCGGTGCGCGTCCGTGACCTCCTCGTCCGGGTACGGCGTGACGCGCAGCTTCTCGTCGTCGTTGTACCAGGAGTGGAAGTCGCCGGCGAGGGCCTCCAGGTAGCGGGCCACGCGGTGCGGCTCGCGCAGCTCGGCGGCCTGCGCCACGATCCGCGGGAACTCGGTGAGGCGGCCGATCAGCGCCGCCTCCGAGCCGTGCGAGAGCTGCGCCGGGTCGAACCCGTCCGCGCGACGCACGCCGCGCTCCACGGCCTTGGCGCCGATCTGCACCGTGCGGCTGTGCGCGTACTGGACGTAGAAGACCGGGTTGTCGTTGGTCTGCTTGAGCATGTCCTCGCCCTGCAGCTCCAGCGGCGTGTCCGCGGGGTAGCGCGCGAGCGAGTAGCGGACGGCGTCCTTGCCGATCCAGTCGACCAGGTCGCGCAGCTCGATGATGTTGCCGGCGCGCTTGGACAGCTTGGCGCCGCCGACGTTGACGAGCTGGCCGATCAGCACCTCGATGTTCGTCTCCGGGTCGTCCCCGGCGCACGCCGCGATGGCCTTGAGCCGGTTGACGTACCCGTGGTGGTCGGCGCCGAGCAGGTAGATCTTGCCCGGGAACCCACGGTCCTTCTTGGACAGGTAGTACGCGGCGTCCGACGCGAAGTAGGTGGGCTCGCCGTTCGCCCGGACCATCACGCGGTCCTTGTCGTCGGTGAAGTCGGTGGTGCGCAGCCAGACCGCGCCCTCCTGGTCGAACACGTGCCCCTGCTCGCGCAGGCGGGCCACGGCCTTCTCGACGGCGCCCGAGCTGTGCAGGTCCCGCTCGGAGAACCAGACGTCGAAGTGCACGCCGAAGCTCTCCAGCACCTCGCGGATCTCGGCGAGCTGGTGCGCGTAGCCCGACTCGCGGGCCACCGCGACGGCCTCGTCGTGCGGCAGCTCGGGCAGGTCCGGGCGGTCCGCGAGCACCTTGGCCGCGAGCTCCTTGACGTACTCGCCGCGGTAGCCGCCCTCGGGCACCTCGCCGTCCGTGGCACGCGCCAGCACGGACTCCCCGAAGCGGTCCATCTGGGCGCCCGCGTCGTTGATGTAGTACTCGGCGGTCACGTCGGCGCCCGCGGCGCGGAGGATGCGCCCCAGCGAGTCGCCCAGCGCGGCCCACCGGGTGTGCCCGATGTGCAGCGGGCCGGTCGGGTTGGCGCTGATGAACTCCAGGTTGATCACCTGGCCGGTCAGGGCCTCGCCCCGGCCGTACGCCGAGCCGGCCTCCACGATGGTGCGGGCGAGCTCGCCCGCCACGGCCGCGTCGAGCGTGATGTTGAGGAAGCCCGGGCCGGCGACGCCGACGGACTTGATGCCCGGGGTCGCGCCCAGGCGCGCCGCCAGGTCCTCCGCGAGCGCCCGCGGCGTCGTGCCCGCCTTCTTCGCGAGCTGGAGGGCCACGTTCGTGGCCCAGTCCCCGTGCTCTCGCTGCCTGGGTCGCTCCACGTGGACCGAGGCCGGGACGGCATCGGCAGGCAGGGCGAGTGTGCCGTCGGCGACGGCCGCGGCAAGGGCAGCGCTCAGCGCTTCGGAGAGCTCGGTGGGGGTCACGGATCGATTCTATCGGCCGGGCCGGGTGCCCCGCCCCGGTTGTCCACAGGCGCCGGACGACGGTGGCACACCCCATACCGGGATGCACCACCGCCGTCCGGAACGACCGTCAGTCCGTGCCCACCTCGAGGGTGCCGAGCATCTGCCAGAACCGCTCGCCGGAGTCCGGCGGCCCGTCGTAGGTGAGCTGCACGAACCTGCCGTCGGGGAGCTCCACCTCGGCCCGGGCGTTGAACGCCGCGGCCTCGGCCTCCCCGTAGGCGGTGTAGTCGGTCATCCGGACGGTCGCACGCTCCGCTCCCGGGACATCCAGCCGGTACCCGCCGACCGGGATCTCGCCGTTGCCGAGGATCCCGGCCTCCTCGATCAAGGCGCCCACGCCTTCGTCCTGGTCACCCGGGGCGTAGCGCGCGATCGTGCCGTCGCCTCCGGCCTGGTCGATCCAGTCCGACGGCACCCGCAGGCGGATGCCCGGGACGTCGGACACGACCACCCAGTCCTGCGGGACGGCCGGTGCGGCGTCCACGAGCGCCCGGGCGTCGATCAGGTCCTCGTAGGCGGGCAGGTCGTCCGCTTCCGGCGTGAACTCCAGGCTGCCGGCGATCGTGCTCACGACCCGGTCGCCGTCCGCGCCCTCCGGGACGTAGACGTCGATCGAGTAGGTACGCCCTCCGGCCCGTCGGACCTCGACGAAGGCGTGGAGCGTCCCGTCCTGCGGGTCCAGCTCCGCGCCGGCGCGGTCGGCGCCCGGGGGCAGGTCGAGACCGTACGCGTACCCGAACTCCTCGTCCGGGACAGGTGAGGCCCCGGACGTGGTCACCTGCAGTCGCAGCTCCCCGTCGGTGTCGTCCATCGACACGGTCGGCCAGTTGTCCTCCCGGGTGGCGGACAGCTCGTCCTCCACCCAGTCGCCCGGCACCGCGAAGCTCAGGCCCTGGTGCTCCTGGACCGCCCAGTCCGCGGGGTGCTCCTCGATGACGTCGAGCATCGGCCCCTGTCCCTCAAGATCCTCCTCGGTCGCGTCAGGGTCGACCCGGACGCCCTCGACGAGCTGCTCGAACAGCCCCGCGGACTCCGGCGCGTCGGGCAGGACCACGAGGACGCGGACGGTTCGCCCGGACTCCAGCTCGACGTCCAGCGCTCCTTCCGGACCGCCCGTCCAGCCCTCCTCCATCAACAGGTACTGCGCCGACGCCGCGGCCGGCACGTCGGTCTCGACCACGTCGCCGTCCGCCTCCGTCAGCGCCCCGCCCTCGTCGACGGGCACGACCGTCACGGCCGACGTGACCGCCGCGGGGTCGAACGCGCCGTCCTTCTCGTCCGTGCCCCAGGAGGGGTAGCCCTCGCCCTGGTCGTACGCATCCCAGTCAGCCGGCACCGACAGCAGCAGCCCGCCCCCGGACACGTCGTGCCACCCGCCCCCGAAGGGCCATCCGGCCGGCAGCGTCTGCCTGCCGGTCGCGACCAGGCCGCCGACGGTCACGACCGCCGCGACGGCGAGCGCCACGGCGCCGCCGATCACCCCGCGCCGGGTGCGCTCGTGCCGGATCGCTCGCCGGGCCATCATCTCGCCGTCGATCCCGGCCACGGGCCCGACCTGGCCCGCCGCGTCGTGGATCAGGGTCACCAGCGTGTCGCTCTGCTCCTTCATCACTGCGCCTCCTTTCGCGAGGTGTTGGGTGTGCCGGCCTGGGCGGCCGCCGACTGGCCGGTGCCGAGGACCGCCCGCAGCCGGTCGAGGCCGCGGGACGCGCCCGACTTCACGGCCCCCACGGAGATCCCGAGGTCCTCCGCCGTCTGCTTCTCGGTCCGGTCCAGCAGGTACCGCAGGACGACGACGCGCCGCTGTCCCGCCGGGAGCTGCCGGAGTGCCCCCACCAGTGCGTCGCGGTCGACGACGTGCTGCGTGCCGTCCGACGCGGCACCGGGTCGCAGGTCGGCCGGGGCCACCAGGACGTCGCGCCGGGTTCGTCGCCAGCTGTCGATCCGGGCCGTGGCGATCACCCGCCGCGCGTAGGCGAACGGGTCGCCGTCGCCCACCCGGCCCCAGGCCCGGTAGGTCCGTTCCAGTGCGAGCTGCACCAGGTCGGCGGCCCGGTGTGCGTCGCCGCACAGCAGGTAGGCGATCCGGGACAGCTCGGGCGACCGCTCCCGTGCGAACACCGTGAACCGCTCCGCCGCCGTACCCGTGGTCACCACCCTGGCACGGGGGTCGTCGAGGACCGCCGCGTCGTCACTCGCCATGTCCACCACCTCGTTCGTCGTCCGCGTACCCGTCCGTACGCCTCAGGTCTCGAGCACATCGAAGATTCACGGCACACAGACGCACGCGGTCGAGAGAAGGTTGCCGGGCAATCCGCACCTCTCCTGCCCGCCACCGGGTTTCACGTGGCATGCTCCCCCGGCCCGAACGGCAGCGCGGGTCACACCGCCCGATGCACACTCCGGGCCGCTCACCTGGTAGTCTCGCTTCGGCCGTTAGGGGAGCATCGCCTCCCCGGACAACGGTCACGCGCCTGTAGCTCAGTGGATAGAGCGTCTGCCTCCGGAGCAGAAGGTCGGGGGTTCGAATCCCTTCAGGCGCACAGACAAAAACAGGCCGTGACCAGCGCGAACGCTGGTCACGGCCTGTCGCTTTCTCCGTTCTCTCGGCCTTCTGTCGACTACTGCTGGCCTAACTGCTGGCCTATGGGGTGCTGAGTACGCCGTCCATCGCTCGCGCTCCGTTCTGGAGAACGGGCCGCAGCTCGTGCCGGTAGACGTTCTCCGTCGTGCCGATGTCGCTGTGCCCGACGAGCCGTGAGACCTCCTCGATGGGGACCTCACCCTGGGAGAGCAGCGACACGAAGGTGTGCCTCATGTCGCGCGGAGTCCACTGCTCCGGCTCGATGCCTGGCACGTCACGGAGCAGGACGCGGAAGTCACGGCGGACGTTGTCAGGTTGGAGCTCTGTCCCCGATCCCGTGGTGAAGACCAGGTCCGGGCTGGGCCATGCGTCCCCCATCGCCCGCCGCCGGTCGTCCTGCCATGCCCACTGCCGGTTGAGCGCCCGCACGGCGACGCTCGGCAGCGCCAGGGTGCGGCGGGACTTCTCGGTCTTGGTGTCGCCGTCCTCGCGCACGGAGCGCCAGACCCACACATGCGGCACCGGAGAGAGGTGGACGTGATCCCAGCGCAGCGCCCGGGCCTCCTCTGTCCGCAAGCCGACCGTGAGCGACACGACGACGTAGGGGTACATCCAGTGCTCGCTGGCCGATGGGCTGTCGAGGATCGCCCGCACCTGCTCCAACGTGAACGACCTCGACTTGCGGCCCGTGCGCCCCTTCGGGGGCTGAACCAGGGTCGTGACGTTCCGTTCCGCGAGACCGAGCGTCACGGCCCGGTCGAGCGACCTCCGGAGCACGGAGAGGATCTGCTTCAAGGCGGAGCGCCCCAGGTCCGGCGCAAGGTCGTGCATCCACTTCTCGACCTCGACGGGCCGGAGATCCTTGATCCGCCGTCCGCCCAGGTGCGGGCGGATGTGGTGCTCGAAGAAGTCGCGGTTGCCGCGCACGGTCTTCTCCCCGACCTCGGTCCGGCTGTACGTCAGCCAGTCCTCGACGGCCTGGCCGACGGTGTACCGGTCCGCGCCCTGGACTATGCCAGCCTCGTACTGGCGCACGCGCTCACGGAGCGCCTTGAGCGCCGCTGCCTCGGTCTTCCCCGAGGCGGTCTTGCGGATCTCGTCGCCCTTGCCGTCATACCCGACAACATGCTCAGCGATGTACCGGTTCCGCTTCGCGTTGAAGTACACGCCGCCCTCGCCCCGAGGGCGGCGCGCCTTCTCCGTGGTCGGGGCGCTCACGCAGCAGCTCCGAGGTTCGCGACGTACTCCGCGACGGCGGCGACAGGCACACGCCGGCTGCCGCCGATCTTGACGGTACGGAGCGCTCCGCAGCGGATCAGCGCATAGACCTGGGTCCGGGAGACCCGGAGTGCTTCGGCGGCTTCCTCGACGCGGTACAGCAGTGGCACTACGGCGGTGACGGTGGGTTCGGTCGCGGTGTAGACCGGCGGTGTGGCGGTTGCCATGACGGCGTCTCCCTGGTTCGTCTGGTGGTGCTTCGTGCGGTTCTGGCGGGCGGCCTGAGGGGGTGAGGGGTGACAGTTGTCACCCCTCGATGTCACCCCTAAAAAGTGCCCCTGACCTGGGGTTTTAGGGGTGACGGTGAGGGGTGACGGTTTGTCACCCCTCACCGTCTCGGGCTCACTGTCGGCGGCGCAGTCGGGTGCGGGGCTGCCCGTGGTAGACGTCGTCGTTGCGCTCGACCAGGCCACGCCGGATCAGGTCGTCCGTGGCGGCCTCGAAGTAGTCCCGCAGCGCCGGGCCGAGGGCGCGCCGGACGGTGGTCGCGGAGACCGGTTCGTTGTCGAGCTTGCTGAGGATCTTGGCGGCCGTGCGCTGCGCAGCGGCGGCGTCGTGGTGCTCGTCGAACGCGGCCCGTGCCTCGGCCCGCGCCTGGACAGCCTGCATCGCCTCGGCGCGCAGCACGTCACGCATCCGGTTCCGGGTGTGGTCGGACATCCGCATGATGTAGTCGGCCAGGCTCCAGTCACCCTCGGTGACGTCGAGTCGCCGGGCCAGCAGTGCGAGCAGGGCAGCAACCTTGAGCCGAACAAGGGACTGCTGTCCGAGCCCATCGGTGATCACCTCGCGCAGCCGGTTGAGACGTTCCTCCCGGAGAACCGCCGTGATCGACGCGGCCACGGTCAGGAGCGTGCGGCGGTGCTCGGTGGCCAGGACCGGGCTGGACCAGGACAGCGGCGCCGGGGCGTCCGGGGTGACGTCGGGCGCTCCGGGATCGGTGGCGGGCAGCCACAGGAACCGCTGAGGCGTACCCCCGGCGGCGTCGTCCAGTAGTGGCCCGGCCTTGAGCGGCTGGACCCCGGCGACGAGAGCGGCGCGGTAGGAGTGCGCGGGGACGATCTTGCGGCGAGTCGCGTCGGAGTTCTGGAAGCCCAGCCCCTCACCGGAGAACATCTTGCGCAGCTCAGACGACGTCGTGGACGCCTGGCGACCGATCAGGGCCGTGAGGGTGTCAATCTCGGGGACGTCGAACCACACGGAGCGGATGGAGGGGGTGACCTCGCCCTCGCTGTCGGTCTCGATGAGGGTGTGAGAGATGCCCTCGCCAGATCCGAGGGGCAGCTTCTCGATGAGGCGACCACCGCCGGGCGGGGTGTTCAGGAAGTCCTCGGCGGCGGCGGTGGCGACGCCCTTGCCCGTGCCGGACGGGCCGACGAGGCCCACGAACACGTTCAGGGACGCCACGGCGGAGCGGTCGTTGCCCAGGGGCGGGATGACGACCGAGGGCGGCACCGAGAGCGACACACGTGCCAGGACGCAGCCCAGGACGGCCCAGGGTGAGGCCATGGCGGCGCGGGCGGTCTGACGGACGGCGGCGAGCTCGGGGCGCGCCTCCCAGAACACCGACTCGGGGTCAAGGTCGCTCGGCTCGGTGGTGTGCAGGTCGGGGGTCGTGGCGGTCATGGTGGCTCCCTTCCGTCAGGCCGCGAGGGCGGTGGTCTGGGCGGTGGTGGCGTGGTGCTCGCCCGTGATCGCGGCGGCGACGGTGGCGATCAGGTCCCGGGCGGCAGGCGGGGTGACCGCGTTGCCCGCGAGGCGGACCTGTTCGCGGCGGTTGCCGACCATCACGTACTCGGTCGGGAACGCCATGCCCTGCTTGACCTCGGACGGCTCCAGCATCCGGAACGTGCAGTCATCCACCGCGGCCTCGGCCGCCGCGAGGTCCCCGGGCGTGAGGACCGACTGGTGACCGGCCGTGGTCAGCGTGCGCAGCGGTTCGCCGGCGGGGGTGGTCATCTCCGCTCCCCCGGAGTTGTTCCGGTGGATCAGCGCGTGGCGCTGCACCGTGGTCACGGTGGACAGCGCCTCACCGGCCGAGGCGGTCCGCCCGGTGCCGTAGTACGGCATCACCAGACCGTGGTGGTTGCCCGACGCCGTGACCGTCGCGAGCGGGTCACCGGCAGATCGTGCGGTGGAACCACCGCCCCGCAGCTCTGCGATGAACGGGGCGACCATCGCCGTCTCGAGACGCGTCGTCTGGGTGCGCAGCGGCTGCCCCATCGGCTGGGCGGACTTGCCGTCACGACCCTCGACCGGGATGGCGAGAGCCTTGGACTCGATCGTGTGCAGCGTCTTGAGCACGTCCGCCGTGGACCAGGCGCGGTAGTACGCGTTCGGGTCGCCGTGGCTCACGTGCTTGGGGTCGGCGGCGTCGTACGTGTTGCCCCCGGCCTCCAGGTGGAAGGGGGACCAGTAGCGGGCGATCCCTGCCGCGATCCGGCGGCGAGTCTTGTCGGCCAGCGGCTTGAACCCGAGGGACTCCCGCTCCCCGATCCGGACGCCCGGGACGGTCCAGTCGATGACCGACGCGGCGGGCAGCCACGCGGGCTCGACGACGGCGTTCCGGCACCGGGTGTTCGGGCAGCGGTAGAGGTACTGCGACCGGTACCGGCCCGGGCGGTCGCCGTTGCCGCGCTTCCACCACTGCCGGGCCCGGACCACCTCGTCACACGTGGGGCAGTACGCGGCCGGGCGGAGCATGTGCTCGAAGTCCGGGGCGCGCTCCCCGGCCCGCCAGAACGCGATGTAGACCCGGTCGCGGGACTGCGGCGCGGGCAGTCCCCCGGCCTGGGCGTGCATGCTGTTCAGCGAGATGATCTGGTGCCGGTACCCCATCGAGTGCATGGCGGCCAGCCAGGCGTCAAACAGGCCACCACGGATGCCCGTGGGTGAGGACCAGTCCGCGACCTCGACGACGTTCTCGACGATTACGGCGCGGTAGTTGTGGGTCTCGGTGAACCGCACGACGTCCCACATCGTCGCCCGGGACCGCTGGGTGGCCTCGTCGGGCAGGACGTCGCCGAACAGGTCGGGCTGGGTGTGCAGCTTGCGGCCCTTGGCCCGGGAGTGGTTCGTGCACTCCGGGGACGCCCACAGCAGGTCCGTGGTCGGGACGTAGCGCGGGTCGGTGTTGGAGATGTCGGCCTGGAGGTGGTCGGTCGTGGGGTGGTTCTCGTTGTGGGTCGCGATGGCCTTGTCCCAGTGGTTCGCCGCCAGCCGCACCGAGACACCGGGCACGGTGACTGCTCCGGTGGAAGATCCGCCGGCGCCGCAGAACAGGTCAGTCATGGTCAGGTTGCTCATCAGCGGTTCTCCTCGCTCTGGGTGCGCTTGGTGGGGCTGGTGCGGCGGGTGCACGCGGGGCGGCGGCACAGTGCCGGGGCCTGGTCCGGGGTGCTGGCCCCGGGGGTGTGCAGGAGGATGCGACCGGGCGCGCAGGCCGCCCACACCGGGGCGTGCGGGTCGTCGGGCGCGTGGTAGGCGCGGGCGGTGCCGGGCCGGTCCCACCACGCCGCGTCACGCGGGTAGACCCTCACCAGCTCGACGCGGTACACGTCGGGGTAGCTCACGCGGCGGGCGTCGTAGTCGAGGGGGAACGAGACCAGGTAGTTCCCGTCTGGGTCGCACACCACGGCGTACGGCGGGAACGGCCTGCCCGTGGTGTCGAACCCGGTGGGCTCGAATTCGGTCAGGACGCCCTGGTAGTCCGCGGCCGGGAGCGTGTAGTAGTTGACCGTCACGCGCAGGTGGTCACCGACGTTCAGCAGCAGGTCAGCCACGGCCGTCCTCCTTCGTGGTCAGGCGCCGCCAGGTGGCGAGCGGGGTGCCGTCGTCATCGGTCATCGCCGCGGCGCCGTCGATCACCTCGTCGGTGAGCCAGGCGACGTCGGACACGGACCGCACACAGGGCCGCTCGATGCGGGGGAAGATCCACCGCCAGGTGATGCGGCGCATGACGAACGTGTCCAGGTCCACCACCGCGAGCAGGTCGCCCACGGGGCTGGTCTCGACGCGGACGGGGTACGTCCCGGCCTGCGCCTCGGCGTACTCGACGCGGCGGGGCTGTCCTGGCTGGGGCGCCCAGTAGCACCAGCTCGTGTGGGTGCGGTGGACGTCGAGAACGAACGTCTCGACGTCGTGTGCGGGGACGGCGGTCAGGTGGCGGGGCGTGCTGCTCATGGCGGTCTCTCCCTCAGGCGGCGGTGCGGACAGGGGTGATGGCGGGTGCCGTGTGCCGGGCGGGACTCCCAGCGACGGTGGCGACGGCGTGGGCGCAGTACCGCTCGGACTCGGGCCAGTTGGCGGGGTACACGTGCCCGGTTGCGGTGTGCATGGGCACGACGCCGTTGGCCCGCAGCAGCCAGCGCTGCCGGGCGGCGCGGGCACGCTCGACGGCGGCGGTCTCGTGGTGACCGTGCTCGTCGGCCGTCGCGGCGCGGCGGTCGCACAGCTCGTCGAACGCGGGCCGGTCCTGTCGCAGGTCGGCGTGGACACGCGACCGGTGCTCGTCGGCGGCGGCCTCGGCCTCGGCGTCGAGCTGGCGGCGGGCGGCCTCGATCCCGGCTGCGTGCCCGGCGTCGTAGCCCTCGGTCCAGGCGTCACGGGTGCCGAGGGTGGCGCCGATGTGCTGCCCGGTGTCGTACCCGTCCAGCCATGCGGCGGTGACCAGCGGGTCGGTGCTGTCGGCCACGGCGTGCAGCGTCGTGGTGGTGTCCATGGCGATCCCTTCCCAGGCCGGTGTGCGGCCTGTTTTTGGCATGGGTGGGGTAGGGGCACGGCGGGTAGCGGTAGCGGCCCGCCGTGCCCTCAGAACTGCCAGGGGTGGGGGTTTCGGGGTGCGCCGGCGAGGGGCGCTACCCCGCTACTTCGTTGGAATCACGCCGTTTTCGGCGGTAGCGGCCTCGCTACCGGTAGCGGGCCTCCCGCTACCGTTCGCCGGGCTCGGCAAGACCTCGGCGGGTGCGGCGGCGGCTACCTCGGCGGGCATCGTTCCGATGGCGATGCGGCACACGAGCGTGAGCAGCGCGGCGGTGAACGCGATCACGGCGACCACGGCGGCCACTTCGCCCACCACGGGCACCCGGAGGGCCGTGGCAGCCATGGTGAGGCCCATCGCGGCCACGAACACGGCACCCGTGCGGCGTACGGCGCGCTCGACGGCGGTAACCAGCTCGCGGGCGTCGCGGACCAGCTCGGCGTACTCGGCGGGGCTCATGGTCTCGGTGCTGGTGTCGTTGCGGTTCATGGTGGGCTCCTCCCGATCAGGCGACAGCGACGGTGGCGGTGGGGCGGGCGTCGGCCAGCAGGCGGCGCGCCGTCCGGTCGGTGACGTGGTGGCCGTTGTCCGCCAGGGCGGACAGGGCGTCACTGGCGGTGGCGTCCGGGTTGGTGGTCAGCAGCCCGGACACGATGTCGAGGCGGACAGCCCGGTCACCGGCCGATGCGACCGGGCGGACGGTCCGGGTCGACTTGGGCCGGACGGTGGCCCGGACACGCGGGGTGTCCTGTCCGGCTGCCGCGACGGCGGACAGGCGGTCGCTGTCCGCCGTCGTGTCCGTCTGGGTGTCCGCGATGATGTCCGCCAGTTCGGCCCGGACAGCGTCGGCGGCGCGGTCGGTGTAGTCCGGCCCGGACGCGACCGGGGCGGACACGAACCCGGCGACGCGGTTGTTGGCCTCGACGTGCAGGCGGGCGACGTCGGTCACGGCGTCGGCGACGGCGGACAGCGAGTCCATCCACTCCAGCGTCCGGGTGCGCATCTCGGCGGGCGGCACCGTCTTGAGGGCGACCGCGCGGGCGGCCCGGCGGCGGGCCTCGGCCCGGACAATGGCGCGTCGTGCGGCGGGGGTGCCGTCGTCGGCGGCGTGGGCCCGGACAGCGTCCTCCGTGGTGAGGAACAGGGCGTGCATCCGCATGGTCTGCCGGATGCCGGACCAGGTCGCGCCGGACGCGAGGTGGCGGTCACCGATGAGGGCGAGGTGCCACATCAGGGCTGCGAGCAGCGGGACGATGAACCGGAACAGGACGGCGCCGGCGGGGTGGTCCAGGTAGACCTCGTGCCACGCGGCGAACACCCCGGACGCGGACGACAGCGCCCACGTCAGGGTCAGCAGCGTGCCGCCGGGCCGGTTGTCCCGGGCCGCCTCACGAGCCAGCAGAGCGACGGTCATGAGGGACAGCTCGAACACGCCCGCCGTCGTGTACGCGGTGGCCTGGTCCATGCCCAGGACGTCGGTGCCGAACCGGACCATGGCGAGGTAGGCGGAGACGGTGGAGATGAGGGCGACGGAGACGGCTCCGCCCAGGACCAGGCGGCGCGATCCGCGCCGCGGTGCATCGGTCGTGGTGCTCATGGTGGTGCTCCTCTCGTGCGTTGGTCAGGGCTTGCGGACGTCGCGGCTGTTGAGGGAGTGGACCCCGGGGCCGAGGCCCGGGACGCGGGCGCGGACGGTGCTGCCGACGACGTACCGGCCGCGCTTGAGCTGGGTCAGGGACACGACGGTCCCCTCGGTGGTGACGGTGCGGCCGTCGATCTTGATGTAGGTGACGATCCGGTCCCCGGGGCGGATCTCACGCCCGGCGCCGTCGATGTGCAGTACAGGCATGGGTCAGTCCTCCGTGGTCTCGGTGAGGGTGGTGAAGTCGGGAAGGTCGCCCGACAGGGCGGTGACGAGCTCGTCGCGCACGAGGCCCTTGCGGACCGCGCCGCCGCTCCGCTTGACGTTCTTGGCGGCCACGCCATGGACCTTGACGGCGGCGTGGACCTGGGCGGCGTCCCAGCCCTCGTAGAGGGCGGGCTTGGAGGCGGCCAGGCGCGCGGCCAGCTCGTCGCCCCAGACCTTGCCGGTGGGCCAGTCGGGGTCCTCGGCGGGCCAGACGTCCATGAGGTGGTCCAGGATCGTGGAGTGGTCGGTGTCGGCGGGCTCGTCGCCTGCGGCCATGCCGGTCAGGTACCCCTTGGCCTCACGAATCGCGCGGGCCCGGTCGGTGACGGTCTCGGCTCCGGGGCCGTCCACGTAGTAGGTGCGCACGATGACGGGGTCGTCGCCCTCACCGACCATGTAGGCCACGCCCAGGTCCTTGCGGGAGAACGTGGTGGCCGAGTACCCGGCGGCGTACATGCCGTCGCCCAGGACCATGTTGTTCTCGCGCCAGCCCATGACCTTGAGGCAGAACCGCAGGACGGCGTTGGCGGAGACGCCCACGGGGATGGACTTGTCGTCGGGACGCTGGGTGGCGAGCCACACCATGATCCCGGCGGCAGGTCCCCGGCGGACCAGGTCCTCGAAGATCTCGCGCAGCTCCTTGCCGTACTGCGGGTGCTCGAACATGACCTGTGTCTCGTCGTACGCGGCGAGGATCGGGTGCAGGCCCAGGGACTTGACGGAGGCCAGCTCGTTGGTGACCTTGCCCTCGGGGCAGCGCGGGTCGCCCTTGAGGGTCTCGCGCACCACCTTGTAGCGGCGCATCATCTCCTTGCGCATGGCGCGGGCGTCGGCGATCAGCGCGGACATGTCCTCGGGGTCGTCGCCGGAGCGGTAGTAGTGCGCGACCTTGGCCAGCGCGGCCAGGTCGGCGCCGCCGCGCAGGTCGTGCACGTGCAGTTCGACCCGGGGGTCGAGGGCGGCGGCCAGCAGCAGCAGACGCAGCGTGAACGTCTTGCCCATGCGGGGGATGGCGCCGATGACACCGGAGGCGAAGATCAACGTCGTCTCGACCTTGCGGCCGCGCTGGTCCACGCCCACGGGGATGGGCTCGAAGATGTCCACCGTGCCGGACTTGGCCAGCGGGAACGGCTTCGGCTCGGACTGCGACAGGGACCGGTCACCGACGTACAGGATCAGGCGGCCCTCGTGCACGTCCGGGTCACCGGAGGGCCACACGCAGCCCAGGGGGCGGCGCAGGCCGGAGGCGAGCTGGGAGCGCTTCTCCATGACCTCCGACGCAGTGGCGCCCGGGGGCAGGTCGATGTCGGCGCGGAACCCGGCGCCGTCGCGCACGATCGACAGGAACCGGATGGCCTTGTCGTCGGCCCGCACACCGGAGTTGACCGACCCCAGGCGCAGCGACAGCAGCGCGTCTTTGATGAGGTCACCCGTTAGCGGCGGGATCTTCGCGTCGGCCGTGGCGTTCCCGGTGATCTTGCCCTCCCGGTTGCGCCCGACGACGCCCAGCACGCCCAGCGCGGCGGCGACGGTCACGCCCTGCCACACCGGGTCCGCCAGGGTCGCTACGGCTACGGCTGCGGCGCCGGCCGTGGCCGTCGCGAGGCCGAACACGGCCGCTCCCCCACGGCGCCGGGCCACGGCCCGGGCGTCGTTCCGGACCTTGAGGTAGGCGTTCGGGTCGCCCTTGGTCGAGGCCAGCAGCGCGCGGCGGGTCTCGACGTTGTCCGAGTCGGTCGCCCAGCGCCACACGGCCGAGGTGATCCGGCCCGCGCCGATCGGGGCGCGGGCAGCCAGCCGCAGCGCGTACAGCGGGGCACGCACCGCGTGGTAGGCGCACACGTGGCCCGAATAGCCCACGGCCCACCGGGCGGTGGCCCAGAACGCGTCAGGCGACTTGAGCCAGTCGGGCAGGACCTGACGACGCTGGTCCCCACGGTGCTCGATCACACGCGGCGCGGGCGGGGCGGGCGTCGCAGCGGGCGGCGGCGGGGCGTCGATCACCTCGCCCATGAACGCGGCCTCCTCCGCCGCCTCGGTCTCGGCAGCCGTCGCAGGCGCACCGGACGGGACCAGGTCCGTGCCCTGGGCCTCGACCTCGGAGCTGGGACCGTAGACCATCGCGGACAGCTGCTCGTCGTTGGGCAGCCCGTCGTCCGGGGTGCCGGGGATGTGCTCGTTCGGGGTGGTCATCGTCAGCCCTCCACCATGTCGTTGGCGCCAGCGAACAGGTTGTTGAGCAGGTCGTTCAGGGCCTCGGTGCCCCACATGCCGAACGAGGTCGAGGCCAGCGCCAGGCCCAGGCAGATGCCCAGGAGCATGGTGCCGATCTTGGCCTTGCCGTACTTGACGGCGATGACGGCGGCGATGAGCAGGATCAGCAGGAGCGAAACGGGGATCATGGCGGTTCCTCTCAGGCGGTGCGGGTGGCGGGACGGATGACGACCCGGCGGGCCGTCGACAGCGGGCTACCCGGCACGTACACCGGGGCCGTGGACAGGGCGCGGTTGGTGCTGGTCTGCACCGCCGTGCGCAGCGCGACGCCGAGGGCGACCACGGCGCGACGGTGCGCCCTGACGGCCACCTCGTCGGGCGAGGCCGCCAGGCGGCACTCGGCGTCCACCACGGCGACCTCAGCAGCGATGACGGGCTCTTCCGCGACGATCGCGGCCAGCTCGGTGAACGTCGGCTCGTCGTCGGGCGCGGCAAGTGCGGTGTAGGTGCTCATCGGTTCTCCCCCGTAGCGGTGTTGCCGCCCTCGGCGGCGATGGCGGCGTTGTGGACCTTGCGAACTCGCTGGCGCATCACGCCGACCTCGGCGCGCATCCGGGCTGTGGCCCGGCCGTCCTCGACCAGGCCGGACGCGACCAGCAGCTGCCCGGCCTTGGCCAGGCCCTCGGACAGCGCGAGGAGCAGCCGCCTCGCGGCTGCCAGATCCTCAGTCCTCTTCGACATTGCTCGACCCCTTGGTGCCTCAGGCCGGACCGATGGTCGGTCCGGCTGGTGTGGGTCGAACCTAACCCGCAGTTTTTCTGCGTGTCAACAGCAGCACGCAGTTTCCCTGCGACCGGTAGCATGTTGCTACCAACAGTGGTTCTGAGACAGGAGTGCACATGGCTGGGCAGTTCGGGCTTTCGGTCCGCTTCACGCTGAAGGAAGGTGCCGCAGAGGCATTCGACGCGCTTGTGGCCGAGACACTGGCAGGAATCCGGGCCTCAGAGCCCGGGACGCTGGTTTACGTGAACCACCTCGTCGAGGGGCAGCCGGACCAGCGGATCTTCTACGAGCTCTACCGGGACCGGGCCGCGTTCGACGAGCACGAGCGCCAGCCGCACACCCGCAAGTTCCTTGTGGGCCGTGAGGCACTGGTCGATCAGGTCGAGGTCGACTGGCTGACCGCAGTCGACGGAAAGGGGTACGCAGAGGGTGAGTGATCAGAAGATCTTCGGAGCGCGCGTCGCGGCACTGCGCAAGGAGCGCAAGCTCTCGCAGAAGGACCTCGGCGCCGAGCTTGGCCGGTCCGAGTCCTGGGTGTCGCAGGTCGAACGTGGGGTTCTGCCGGTAGACCGGCTGTCCACGCTCCAGACGTTGGCGGACGCCCTCGAGGTCTCTGTGCTGGACCTGCGTTCGGATGCCGTCGAGCCACCCGAGGACGGCCCAGCCGAGCCAGGTAGCGACCTAGATGGCATCCGCCTAGCGCTGACGGGCTACCCGGGGATAGCAACCCTGCTGGAGAACTCGGCACCGGCCGATGAGCGGCCAATCGACGAGCTGCGTGAGCACGTTGACCGGCTGTGGGAGCTGGCTCATGCCTCGGCGTTCAGCGAGATTGGGGAGGAGCTCGTCACGCTCATCCCGATGCTCGAACGCCGTGTTCGGCGGAGTGCCGCGACGGATGCCGAGCACGAGGTTCTCGCTCAGGTCTACCAAGTCACGGCCGCCGTGCTGGCACGGCAGGACGAGGCGGACGCGGCATGGGTGGCGTCCGACCGCGCAATTGCCGCCGCTGGGCGGTCTGGACAGCCGCTGGAGGTGGTGGCCGGCACGTTCCGTCTGGCCCACACGTTTCTGCGGGTCCAGCGACCGGGGCAGGCCGAATACGCCGCGTCCGAGGCGATCCGGGCGCTTCAACCGAAGCTCGACGACGGTTCGTTGAGTACGGAGGGCAAGTCGCTCTACGGTGCTTTGCAGCTCGTCCGAGCTGTCATCAGTTCACGGGAGGGGGACCGGAGCGCCACACACATGTGGCTCGACCAGGCCCGCGCCGTCGCTGGGGACGTCGGCCCCGGTCGAAGCGACTTCGGAACCGAGTTCGGCCCGGCCAACGTGGAGATTCACGCCGTCACCGCGTCGGTCGATCTGGGCGATGCGGGGATGGCACTGGACCTGGCCGAGCAGATCGACACAAGCGAGCTTTCGGCCGAGCGGCGGAGTCGGTTGCTCCTCGACAAGGCGAGGGCATACACGCAGCGTCGCCAGGTGGGAGAGGCGGTTGCCGCGCTCCTCGAAGGGGAACAACTGGCACCGGAGCAGATCCGCTCGCACCCGTTGGCACGACAGGCAATCCGTGACCTCATGCAGATCAGCCGACGCACCCCCGTCGATCTGCAGGAGCTCGCGCAGCGCGCAACTGTGGCATAGCAGCAGATGAAGGCCGCGTCGAAAGCGAGGTCGGGCGGAAAGGAGGCCACCGCACATAGGCGGTGGCCTCCTTGCCTCGTTTTAGTGGCGGGCCGTTTCCGGACCACATGGGTCATGGGATTCCCCGCTAGGCGGGGTCGTCGGTTTCATCAGGAGGAGTGGCCAGTTGGAGCATCTGGCGGTCGAGCGAAGTTGCGTCCCAGGGGATTTCCGCGAGTAGCCAATCCATGAGCAACGATCGCAGGAGGATCTTCCCAAGGTCAACAGCAGGATACTCCGTGCCTTCGACGTCGATATCCCACCGTTTCGGCGTGCCACCGTGGGCAACGGTAGAGCGAATGCCATAGAACCGCTTCGTTACATCGTACGTAACCTCCGGGGGAAGCTTATTGCGCAATGCGACGGCGGTGCGTTGCGCGAGCCGGTGCGTAACAGCATCGGCTTCTTTACCGACGAGCGCCTCGATTCCGATTGCCGCGTCGAGGACCATATCTTCCACTTCGTCACGGAATGAACTTCTTCTGCAACGACGGGCCGCAACCTTGATATTCTTAGGGGCCGATCGCAGCCCTCCGGCCACTTTAGCGATCTTCTCCGTTTGCTCGCTGCTTATCGGGTCGAATTTGCCGTCCCAATCGTTTCTGCGATTCAGGATTTCCGGATACGCGCGCCCCGTCCAAGCCTCCCAGAGGGGCGGCAAGTCTTGCGC
Source organism: Promicromonospora sp. NPDC050262 (assembly GCF_040655935.1). NCBI lineage: Bacteria > Bacillati > Actinomycetota > Actinomycetes > Micrococcales > Promicromonosporaceae > Promicromonospora > Promicromonospora sp. NPDC050262. The sequence goes on from NZ_JBFAKX010000004.1 coordinate 291,858, forward strand.
CCAACCACTTGCCCAGCCGTGAGGCCGAACCAAAACCTGACAATGCCCGGTGGGCTTGCCTGTGACGATAGTCACTGCCTCGGCAGCGATTTCGGCGTCCACCACGCCAAAACCCTCGGGCAGTTGCCCTCGCAGTACCGATAGTGACTGAACGACGTTGTCAAAGGTGACAGCACGAATGACGACTGCATGGGTAGCGGCAGCCGAGACCCAGGGCGAGACACTTCCGGTGGCGGACCAATCCATGGCACGAGCCATTTGATCTGCTTTACTAAGAGGCTCGATCCAGATATTTGAGTCGATCCGCACAGGCTCGGGCGCGTCAAACGACACGGCGACCAAAGGCATTACTACGTCGCCAGTTAATTTATCAGCAAAACGCGCCATTTCGACCGAGCGATATATCTCGCGCAGGGAGTCTTCATCCTCTGCGCCGATTGCATCAGCGCGATTCAGTATTGGTCCGATTAAGCGGGTAATCATCTCGTGCTGGATTTGTGATTCTTGATCATCATCCGGAAAGTACGGTGCGACGATGCTGAGACCGTGCATCAGGTGCTCGTCGGAGAGGGCTCGCCGTGAGGTTTCGTTGAGGAAACCATCCAACTCGGGAACATGCTTGGTCAGCACGTACGACAGGGTCCCTTCTCTCAGCGAGAACAACTCTCCCCAATCCACCGGATCGCTGTCTCTGCTAAAAGGAGTAGTTCTGTTGGCCACGGTTTGGGGCCAGCCGGCGTCGTTCTCTTCGTACTTCGTCACCGATTGGCGTGGGACGAACTTCCCGCTGCTCACGTACCGGCGTCCAGCTTCGCGACCGGATGTGAGCGCTGGCAAGAGTGCGTTCCACAGGTCCGGACGCAGCAGGGCGGATGCTATTGCCATCGAAGTAGCATGCCTCGACGTGGCGCCGCAGAGCCAGTGAAGACAGGGGTGATCTGGATGGACTCCTGTGCCGGCCTTGACGCCAGCAGTTGGCGCATGCCGTGCGCGAGACGTGTCCTGCGGCTAGGACCGTGCCCCTGGTGCCCCCGGCGTGGCGACTCGGATTGCGCCCTGAGCGAGCAGTCATCATCTACGCATGGATGACTCGACGGTCCAGGTGCTCGGTATCGCAATCGGCGTTCTCGGTACCCTCTTGGCTGCGGTACTGACCCAGGTCCTGGCGAGCCGCGCTGAGCGTCGTCGTCGATCGGCAGACGAGCGGTCCCGCTGGTACGCGGACCGTCTGCGCCTTAATTCGTCGTTCTTGGCTTCATCGCTCAAGCTCGAACGGGACATGTGGGATGCAGCGTCTCAACTGGACATCGATGGTCGGCGAGTGCGGATGCCAGGCTTCACGTCGATCCTGCTCACCCCAGAGGAAGGCATTGACGGCGTATTCGATGCCATAACGCGCGACATCATCGTTGAGGCGGTCGAGGATGCGTTCGAGCGTCTCGATGCCCTTGAGGAGACCGCTTCGGAAATCGCGCTTGTCGGCACGCCAGCCGAGATCGAAACGGCGCGCAATCTGCACGAGGCCCTGTGGGACGTGGCTGGTCTGCTTGAGAGCTACCAATCGTTCGACTCGGCCGCCGACGCGGTCGAGCGCGCACGAGCAGCACGAGATGCCTTTGCACAGGCGGCGCGGAGGGGATTGGGCACCTCAGACGGCCCGTTGGTCCTGGACGGGCGACCTCGCAGGTCCGACCAACTCTGACGCCCCTCCGCACGTCCGGACTGCTGGGCTATCTGCTGGCCTAACTGCTGGCCCACCGGCGCGGCCAGTCCCGGACGACCCTGTACCGATCCGAACAGTTCCACGACGGGCCGACCCCGACGGGGCAGGCGGATAGGCGACCGTTCTTGGCTCCGGAGCAGAAGGTCGGGGGTTCGAATCCCTTCAGGCGCACAGCGCCCCTCACCAGGCATCACTCCCGGTGAGGGGCATTTTTTGTGCCCGGGGTCTGTGTCGTTCCCCGCCAACTTCCCCGCCACAGCACTCACCGCGTGCGGCCCGCGTACGTGTCAAGCGCCGCTGCGGCCAGGCTCAGCGCATCGTCATGCGGACGCGTGTAGAGGTTGGTCACCCGGAGGTCGCTGTGCCCGGCGATGTCCCGAACGACGTGGAGCTTCACACCGGCCTCCAGCAGGTTGGTCAGTGCCGTTGCTCGCAGGTCGTGAATCCGGAAGCCGACGAACCCCATGCGGGCCACCCGCTTGGACCACCCCACCTTGCGCGCCAAGGTGTTCCGGCGCACGACCTTCTCTCCCCGCTCGGACCGGAACACCAGCTCCCCCGCACGGCGACCCACCGTCAGCGCACGAAGCGACTTCACCAGGTGAAGCGGCACCGGAACGGTCCGATCGTCACCGTTCTTCAGCGGCCCCCACACCAGATTCCCGTCTCGCCAGTAGCCCTCCTTCAGCGGTGCGTCGAGCTCCTCCTTCGACACCTCCGTGACCTGCCGCTGGAGTTCGATCACGCCACGGCCGAAGTCAATGTCACCGACGCGGAGCCCGGCTGCCTCCCCGTACCGCAGAGCAGCCGTACCCATCAGATCGACCATCAGCGCATAGGTCTCCCCCGCAGGCAGATCCCGAATGCCGTCGACCAGTTCCGCCAGTTGCTCCGGCCGCATCGTCTTGCCGACCTTGCGCTTCTGACGCCGACCCGAGCGCTTCCCCCTCGTCCGGACCGCCGCGACGTTCACCGGAAGCAGTCCGTCACTGACTGCAACGTCGAGCACCGCAGAGAGGGCAAGACGCGCCTGCCGGACCGTTGACGGACCAGCGCCAGCTCGCGCCCACTCGACCGCAGCGTGCTCAATGGCACCGGTGGTGAGCTGGCCGAGCTTGAGCGATCCCAACGACCCGATGACGCGCTTTTCCCAGCCGCGTCGGTAGTGGTCAAAGGTCTTGGGTGCCAGCCGTGCCCGAAGCCGGGACTCAGCTCGCTCCCACAGACCGGCGTCCGCAAGGGTGGTGCGCTCCACGTCAAGCGTCCGACCGCGAGCCCCGGTCCGCTGGTCCCCCTCCCACTTCTTGGCCTCCTTCCAGGTCTCGAACTCGTCTTCGACCTCCTTACGGGGGCCGTGCGGCGGGTAGGTCCAGACCCGAGCGCGCCACACCTCACGAGTTCGGGTCTCTCCGTCGTCACCCTGGTAGGTGTAGACCCGCTTCTTGACGCTCATGCCGCGACCTGCTGACCGCGCGAGGTGATGAAGGCGTCGACGTCGGAGGCGAGCCAGCGCCAGGCACGGCCGACCTTCCACGCCTGCGGGATCGAGCGGTGCCCACGGCGGGCGAGGTCTTGCAGGGTGCTCTCCGGCACGCGGAGGATCGCGGCCACCTCGGCCTGCGTCAGGATCTTGTCGTTCTGGCTCATCGGTACGTCCCCTTCCACATCCACCAAGTCGTTGGTCAGGCCGAGCGGCCCGGGTTCTTCTGTGCTGCCTTCCACTGCGCGTATTCGCGGGCACGAGCGGCAGCAGCCTCAGCTAGTTCCTTCTCACCGTTGCTGGCCCAGCCGGTCCCCGAGTACGTCCAGGAGCCCTCGACGACGAGCGTGGTTTCCTCGTCGTCGGCCAACAGGCGACGTTCCAGGTCGGCCACGTCCAACGGCTCCCCAGCCCGCTCAGCCTCAGCAGCCAGCCGCGCGAACCGAGCCCGAGCGGTGCGCAGGCGTCCGAGGGTGACGGAGTAGCGGCGGGACTTGCTGGAGAAGTGGCCCCGGAAGCCGAGCATGTGCGACCACTTCGCCAGCAGCCGGTACGGCGAGTTGATGCACTCCCCACACACGCACCCGTCCTCGTCCTCTTCCGGCTCGTACCCGTCCGGGCGGCATGCGGTGGCGGCACGGTCAGCCAGGCGACGGCACTGCCGGATCAGGCGGGACAGATGTGCTCGAGGTGCGGTCGGGTCGACGTCGGTGGACTTGGTCGCGTACTTCGCCAGGTACCCCGCGACCTGCTCGGGCGACAGGGTGTCGGTGGAGTGTGCTTCGTCAGCGACGCTGCCCGGCAGGCCAGTGCTCACGGTCCGCGTATCAACCTGGACCCCGAAGGCCAGTTTGCGCGGCACGTCGGCACCATCGACCGGAACAGCGGTGTACTCGACACCGAGGGCAGCAGACGTAATCAGGCCCTTGAGGGTGTCCCCGTCCACGGGAGCCATCGACCCGGGACCGTCCGGACCATCGAGCCGGATCAGGGCGTGGAAGTGGACCGAACCGCGCGCCTGGTACTCCGCGACCTTGGCGTACTGCACCGAGACCGCGTGCTTGAGCTCCGTGTCCGTCAGCCCGAGGTGGGAGGCGAGGGCGCGGCGGAGACCGATGGTGAAGCGGCGCCAGAGTTCCGGGGCGTGCCACTGCCAGACGATGGCGGTGTCCCAGTCGTAGCAGTCCCAGCACAGCGGAGCCCCCACGATGGTCTCGTTCTCGGTGTGCACACGCATGCACGACTTGGACCGGCCATGCGGGCAGACCTTGGCCCGGTCGAAGGGGCGGCAGGTCCCGCCGGTCTTGTGACCGTCCTTCTTCCGGATGCCGTGAACGTGCCCGAACGACGGCGCCGTCAGGGTCGCGAACACCAGCGGCGCGTCCTTGACGGTCTCGGGGACGGTCTTGCCGCCCAGGAGGCCGGATCGGATCATCGCGAAGGTGTCGCGGGCGTAGACGCGGGAGCACGCGGGGCAGATGTCGGCACGCCGGTTGCCGCAGGGCCGGTAGAGCTGCCCCATCGGGGCGTCGGCCGAGTGGTACTCCGAGATGACCTCACCGGTGGTGGTGTCGATGGTCATGGAGGACCCGTTGAGCTTGATCGGGTGCGAGCAGTACCCCACGGCTGCGGCGGTGTCTGCGAAGGCGTCCAGGCGGGAACGGAAGGACGTGCCCCGGGCGGTCTGGGTAGCGAATCCCAGGGTGCCCGGAGCGACGTCGAGTGGTGCATGTTCCCCGAAGCCGGGGAACGTGGGCGTGGTGGTCATGCGGCGTTCCGGACCTTGGCCAGCAGGCCACCCACACGGGTCGAGCCGTCCAGCTCGGTGTACTCCTGCGGGTCGACCAGGACCCAGCCGTCACCAAGGTCAGCGACCTCACCAGCAGGCACCACGCGGTGACCCTTCAGACCCAGGTCGAGGTCCAGCACGCCCTGGACGGGATAGTCGCGAGCGGTGTGGTCCTGACCGGCCCAAAACCCCGCCGTAGTGAGCGTCGTGGCGACCTCAGCAGCGCAGGTAGCCAGGACGGGGCAGGCGGCACACACACTCGCCATCGCGGCGCGCTGGGCGGGCGAGGTGGCCTCACTGATCCACGGCAGCCCGCGGTACTCGGAGCGGGCGCAGAGAGCGCGGCGCATCTGCTCGGCGGAGGCGATCACGCTTCGGCCCTCGCCATGTTCAGGCCGGGCAGGTCCAGAGCGTCCTGAGTGATCGGACGGACCCGACCCAGACGCGGACGCCGAGCAGCCGGAGCAGGACGAACCGGCGCAGCGACCGGGGTGGGCGATTCGGCCGGCGCAGGCTCGGGGACCTTCACGGGCTCCAGCTCGACGGCGGGGACGGGTTCGATCACGGCCACCGGCTCCGGCTCGACCACGGCCACCTCAGGCACCAGCACGGGCTCGGGCTCGACGGCGCGACCGTCCGCGACGACGAGGGACGCGAGGGCATGAGTGGAAGTGAGCACGGACAGCGGTGCGAGAGCGACCAGGACAACGCCGACCAGGGTCCGCAGCTCCGGCCCCACGTCGTAGGCGTGTGCCGCGTTGGCGCCGATGGACACGACGGTGAACCCGAACATCAGGGTCCAGGCCCAGGCGCTGGAGTGGCCACGGTCCCGGAGCACCAGGGCCACGAGGCCGTAGACGAGCACCGAGGCGTCGATGACGACGGGCACAAGGAACGCCAGTGCCTCAGGCACTCGACCCCACAGGGCGGCGTCCCGCAGCGAGGCGAACGAGAGCGCGAAGGACGCGAGGGCGACGGCGAGGGTTAGGACGACGGTGAAGACGAGCACGGGCCGGGAGTCGGCCGCGATCCGGGCCACGGGCCCAGGGGTGCGGTTCATGATCAGACCTCCTCAGGGGTAGCGGCCTCAGCGGCCGGACGGGGTGCGCGGGGCTTGCGCGGTGCGCGGGGCTTGCGGGTGCGAGGAGCCGGGGCGTCCTCGTTGCCGGGCTTGGTCTCGTTGTCGTTCGGTGTGGTGCGGCGAGCGGCAGCCGCCCAGGCGTTGGCGGCATCGGCACCGTCGCGAGGCTCGGGAGCCGAGTGGGACGACGGCGCGGCGTACCGGACGGCGACCTCACGAATGAGTTCGTCGGGCCAGTACGCGAACCGGACCATCACGGGTGCGCCGTCCTCGCGGACCAGGTACCCGGTGCCCGGGTCGGAGCGGGAGATCTCGTGTGCCGGGGCCTGGAGAGCGGCCGGGCCGAGCACCATGTCCGACTCAATGTCGGAGTCCAGGCGCAGCGCGATCTTCTGGGGGTAGAGGTTGCGCTGTCCCACGGCCTCCTGACGCGGGTTCTGCACGCAGGACACGACCACGACGCCCAGCGCCCGGCCCTGGGTCAGGATCTTCGACATGAGCCGGTCGGCCTCGCGGCGGACCTCGAACTCGGAGTAGGCCATCAGGTCCGCGAGCTCGTCGATCATCAGGACGTGCAGCGGCTCACTCGGGGTCGGGGTGTGGAGACGGGAGACCCCGCGCATGGACTCCTTGCGTCGGTCGATGACCCGCATCAGGGCCCGCAGAACCTCGACGGCGTCCTCGGCGGTGTAGGCGACGCGACCGAACAGGGCGCGGCCCATCTCCAGCTCGACCCCGCCCTTGAGGTCCAGACCCCAGGCACAGACGGTCCCGTCGTGGATCGCCGGGGCCAGTCCGCCGATGACCGACCACAGCACCGAGCCCTTGCCCGCGCCGGTCGCCCCGACGACGAGCGTGTGACGGCCCCGGACGACCATCTCCGCGACGTGACCGGTACGGGCCTTGCCGACCGGCAGGGCATCGGGGTTGGCGCCCTCGGGCACGGGCATCCGGGCAGCGACCGGGGCGATGCGGTAGGTGGTGAACAACGCGAGGTCGAGGACGCCGGGCTTGACCGGGGTGACCTCGAAGCCGTGCGCCCGGTACGCCGACGCGATGGCCGGGGCGGCGCGGTGCAGGGTGTCCGGGGTCTGGCCGGGGAACGTCTCGACCCGCAGCACGACGGCGCCGGGCTGGTGCGAGACATGCCGGAGGCGGGACACGGTGACGGTGCCGTCGGGCTCGGTGCGGTAGAGGGTGCAGGAGCGGGCGACCTCGGGCCAGTACGCGGCCATCTTGTGTGCGTGGACCCGACGCCGGTAGCGGGCCGGGGCGATCATCGCGAACAGGCCCAGGAAGATCCCCGGGGACAGGAACACCAGCAGCGCCAACAGCGGGCCAGTGATCCGGTCCCCGGGGACCTCTGCGAGGGTGAGGATGCCCCACCAGCTCACGGAGACGACGACGCCGAGCACGGTCGGCATCCAGTGCCGGGCAGCCCACACGGTCAGGGCCCGGGTGAACATCCAGTCGCGGTACGCGATCCAGGCCAGCACCCGCCACGCCTTCCCGGACCACCCGGAGTGCTCCACGGTGGCGGCGCGAACGGCAGCGCGGGCCGTGGTGACTCGGGCGTCCAGGCGGGCACGCAGGCCCGTGTTCGGCGTCGTCGTGGCGTTCATCGGTCCCGGCCCTCCTTCTCGATCTCGTCGCTGACCCTGCGCCAGGCGTTATGGGCGGCCTCGTGCGCGTCCTTGACAGCCGCAACGGCACCGCCCAGGGCCTGAGCCAGGTCCTGATCCACACCGGTCTCGGTGACCCAGTCCTGCATCCGCGCGACCATGGCCCGGGCGGTCTCCAGGTCGTTACCCATCTCGTTGAGAAGTCCCGGGTAGTCCTTCTTGCTGATCCGTCCGTTGAACATCAGCCCTGCTCCTTCTGTCCGAGTCGTCGCTTGGTCTCATCGAGCTGTTCGACCAGGGCCGCGCAGGCCCGGTCCATGCGGTCGTACTGGTCGGCCGTGGCCGGGGACTGCGGAAACGCGGCCCGCGCCCACGCGAGGGCATCGATCGCATACACGAGGCACCCGGAGACCTGCTCCCACGCCTCCTGTTCGTTCTCCGGCCTCATGCCCCACTCGTCGAGGTCGACCGTCATCACTGGCCCTCGTCCTCAGCGCGCAGGCGACGGGCCACGTCCTCACGTGCGGCACCGATCCGGGCAGCCACGGCCCGCAGCTCTTCCAGGGCCGGGTCGTGGGCGTTGGTGTACTTGCTCAGGCCCTCCAACGGCTGCACCGCGCGCAGGACGTGGAAGTTCGCCTCACCGAGGCGGTAGTTCGCCTCGTCCAGCGCGTTCACGGCGCGCTTGTTGACCTGCCTCGTGGTCTCGTCCAGTGCCATCAGTTCTTTCCCTTCCCGTAGGGGCCGACGAAGCGGCCGGACTCGTCGTAGAACTCGGGGCGCTCGGCCCGGTGGGCGGCCGTGGCCGCGAGACTGATGTCCTGGGACAGGCCCTCGACCGGTCGCTGCACGGACCGGACCACGTCGACCGCGTCGTACAGGTCGAGGCGGGCCAGCGTCACGACCGCACCGGCCAGGGCAGCGACGGCCTCGGACAGGTAGACCGCCGCAGCAGCCATCGACTCCGCCCGGGACATCACGCGGCCTTGCCGGCGTCGGGGCGGGCCGGCGTCGGGACGTCGGCCTTGCCGGGCTCGCACACGTCGTCGGCCTTGTACGACCACGCCAGGCGCGGCCGGGTCCCGTTGTCGTCCACGTACGGCAGAGCCGTCAGGCCCACGAACTCGATCGGCGTCCACGGGAACGGCGTCTTGTTCTCCGGCGGGACCGGCTGGACCGGTGCCGCGATCTTCACCGTCACGGCGGTGTCCTTCTTGCCCGCCTCCTCGTCAGCGTCCAGGACCACCACCTGCCAGAGGGGAAGGCCGGTGTCCTTGTCCCGCTGCTGCGGCCGCGACCCGTCGGGGCGCTTGTCGGCGTTGAAGTCCTGCACGGGCTCGACCTCGCCCTTCAGGAACGCGCCCTTGGGGAACACGTCCTCGTGAGCCACTGCAAACCGTCGCTGCATCGCCATCTCGAAACTCCTCATGTTGAGGGGCCTAAACACCCGGCCCGTTCGGCGACCCATTCGAGTTGAGGGGTCTAAACACGAAGGTAGGCCCCTCCGAGCGATCCGTCAAGGGGTCTAAACTCGGAACCTATGAGCGTGGAGGACTTCGAGGACGTCAGGACGGATGGTGACCCCATCCGTCAGGCCCGACGCGCCACGGAACTGCTGGTGATCTACGGCCAGCGAACTACCGAACTCGCACGATTGCGCAAGGCCGCTATCGACCGCGCCCACGACGAACTCGGCATGTCCTACACCGAGGTCGCGAACCAGGTCGGCATCTCCAAAGGCCGCATCACACAGCTGCGCAAGAGCGCCCCGCCCGTCGAGCGCGCGTTCTTCGGCGTCGGTCCCGTCACTGTTGCCATCCCGCTTCGTGCGATCGGGGACCGCACTCACGGCGTCATCGCCGCAGAAGACGACGCCGCCGCGAAGAGCCTTACCGGCATCCTCGAATCGCTCAGCCTCGCGGCCGACGTCTTCCAGATCCCGACTAGCGGCGAGTGGGAGCCACCAACCGACGCAGTAGCGATCTGCGGCCCGAAGTCGTCCCACGTCACTGCCGAGGCGATCGAAGCAGACCCCTACCTCTCGTTCGAGCCTGACAGCGACGGCCGATGGGTCATCACCGACCGGGCCACCGGCGAAGTGTTCCTGTCCCCCTCTGACATCGGTGACCCCGCCGGCGACATCGCGTACATCGCTCGCATCCACCGTCACAGCCGGATCCTGTTGATCGTCGCAGGCGTGCACGCCCTCGGGTCGGTGGGAGCCGTGGAGTACTTGCGACGACATCTCTCCGAGGTCTACGCAGCCGTTGGTGACAACCCGTTCTCGCTCGTCGTCACCAGCACATTCGAGGGCACCACAGTCAAGGACACGGCCGCCGCCTGGGGCCCGAAGGTTCATTCATGAGCGAGTCACGCAAGGCCCTTGGTGCGACTCTTGCGGGAGGCACGAACAACCAGGACCGCTGTGTCATCGGAGACGGATTCGCAGCAGTGCTCGACGGTGCAACCTCCGTCGCAGGCGACCGCTCGCACGATCCCGGCTGGTACGCCGAACAGCTGGCACAAGCGATCGCCGAAACAGTGCCACAGGGCGGCACACTGGCTGATGCCATCACGGAATCGATCCGCGCAGTCCGCGACACCCACCACCTGACGCCGGCCACGACCCCAACAAGCACGGTCGCCCTCGCCCGGTGGTCCGATGAAGTCGTAGAGACCTATGTCCTTGGAGACAGCTACGTCGTCGTTCTGCAGGCGGACGGTACCGAGACCGTCCACACTGACGACCGGTTGGACGAAGTCGCGACGGCAGAACGGGCCGCGTACCGTAGGCGACTCCTCGATGGCCACGGATACGACGACGGGCACCGGACACATCTTCTCGAACTCCAGGCGGAGCAGGCCCGGAGGGTCAACCAACCCGGTGGCTACTGGATAGCCGGCGCAGAGCCCGAGGCCGCGCAACACGGCATTACGACCATCGACGATCACGCGGCTGCCTCCGCACTCGTGCTGGCCAGCGACGGTGTGGACCCCTTACGGCACCCTGGCGCTACAACATGGCGAGACCTCTACGAGGAGGCCACCATGCACGGCCCTGAGTTGGTGCTTCGCCGAATACACGAGGCCGAGGAAGCAGACTCTGAGGGCCGCCAGTGGCCCCGGTCGAAGCCACACGACGACAAAACCCTTCTAGTCGTCACGCCATGCCAAGTCGATCCGCATGGATATAAACGCGCAGGGTGATTTTGTGGCGCTTCCACTTAAATCGCAGTTCACGCTGGTAGCGTCTAATCATGGTGTCAGATAGCCGCTTGCCGGAAGGCTGCCCGCCCGCGAACAGCGAGCCCCCGAACGGGACCTACTACCGATTCGGGCACCGCGGGGCGGAAATCGGAGCTACGCTCACTGACGTGAAAATCGACTGGGAACTACCAATCGATAACAGATCGAGCAGCGCGCATCGAAGCGCGAACAACTGCGGCGCGTATGCTCTTTCAATGTACACTCGCGAGGACAGCCTTATTGCCTCATTGGAGTTTCTGCCATGGGCGCGAGGCAAGGTGATCGTTAGATTCGATCTGGTCCCGAATGCCGGAACTATACTCAACACACCGAGCCATGCGGGAAAGGACCATCACGATTGGTGGCCCGCCCACGGTGCAGTGCCGCCACCGAATGAGGTAGTTGGGACGACGGCATGATAGACAGCCTCTCGAACGCCCTGCCCTACGGCGAGCTTGAAATGCTAGAGGTCTACTTCGAGCACGATGGACCGCGCTTCTTTGCCCTCCGCTCGTTAAGTCTCGACGTTAGACTTCTCGCCATTTGTACGGACGAGGATGACGTCAGCGTTGAGTATCTCTATCTCGTTCTGTCGCCGCAGCGGTTTAACCAGGTCAGGTCCGGGCACATCGGCTTGCGAGAAGCTTTTGAAACTTCCGGGCCTTGGGAGATTTGGAGTGTCATCGAGCGACACGAACGCGCCGAGCCCTACGTTAATGCGTTCGCACTTCCATACGGAGAAATTCCGGAGAATAAGCTTCCAACCCCCTCTGCGCGTCTGGATATCGAAACACCAACGGCTCCGCCACTTAATGAGCAGGAACTACGATCCGACGCAGTAGCGTCGCTCCGCACGTTTGCCGCAATCGAACTCGACGCCAATGGCGAGAACTTGACCGAGTTTTCACTAAGGAATCTTGGAAATATCGGCACGCGGCTGCAGGAGACCTTCGATGCGCTCGCACAAGAAGAGACGGGCACCCCCACAGAGAGGGGCGCAATCGCGGCCAGCATCACAGACGGCATCCAGATGAACGTTGTCGCACTACGTGCTGCATCTTTCGCCGTTGTGCTCGCCACCGATAAGCGAGGGCGTTTAATGGACGATGAGCATAACGTCCAGGCTACTCTCGAACGTCTAGTTGCACTGGTGGAAACTGGAAGCAACCCACAAATTCTTGTGGAGGCCCTGCGTGCCTACGGCCCGCGCGCACGGTCGAAGGTGATCTCGCTGTTTCGCGCGGTCTTGCAAGCGGAGAGTGGCCTCGGAATATTGGTCGGTCCCCAACGAGCCGATCCAACTTCCGCCCGGCTGACTGCTCAACAAGTCGTTGAGGCGGTGGAACTCATCGATGGAGTCAAGCCAGCCGAACGCGACCTCTATATCCGTCGAGGAACACTGCTCGCGTCCAACACGCTTAGGGGAACCTTTCTCTTGCTGGATGAGGCCCGACAGCAGGAGTACTCCGGACGGGTCAATGAGGAAGCGCGTGACCAGATTGACGGGCTGAGGGTCGGACATCAAAGTTATGTGCAGGCCCAACTTATCGAGCGGGTTGAGTTCGGCGTTACGGAGCAAGAGGGCGGTAGAAGGTACACGCTCACCTCGATTGCAGAGTGGGCGGATCCGAGAGGACCCCTTTCGCCTCCGCTCTAGGGCCTGGATCGCCCCATCCGCGAGGTGCGAGCAGCACCAGCACGCCGCCGTACAACAGTTCCGTGAGGATTTTCTTTACTGGCTCAAGGCGCGGCTCCGCCGCGCGTCCGGCCCGCCCGGGCGGGGCCCCGCGATGGGGCCCCGCGCTGCGGCGCTCCGCGCCTCCGCGCACCCCACCGCACCCCACCCAGCGGGCCGAACTCGAAGAACGACGAAGCGGGCCCCGACTCAGCTCGGGACCCGCCTACGATTCGCGGTGTGGACGCACTCAGCGCCGGACTACGTGACCTCGCTACGGCCCAGACGAACGAACAGCTCGTCGACGCCCTGTGGGACCTGCGCGACTCGGCATACGACAACCCCACGGCCTGGAATGACTTCACAGCGGAGGTCTTCCTGCAAAGCCTCGCGGCCGAACTGGAGCAGGACAGCGGCCCACTCACGACCAGCGCGATAGTCCTTGCTCTCGCGAAGGCGATCGATCCGCGACCGACCCGAGGATAGGTCTCGGCCGAGCTCGAAGGGCCTCCGGCGGACACCTGCCGGAATCAAGAGGATCGAGGGACCGCGGTGCCCCTGTTCCTCCGTCATCCATTGGCTTGACCGGGACCCTGACACCGAACCCGCCGCCAGCGCAACAGGTCCCGCCGACACCGAGCATCACCGCACCGAAGCCCAACAAGCGGGACCTGTTGCACTGCCGGCAGAACCGATGTCCGAGACGTGCCCCGCGCCAACGGATGACGGAGGAACAGGGACCCCGAAGCAGGAGCATGTTGGGTCACAGACCCGCAGGTACGACCGCCCCATCAGCTCACTACTCGTATGGCCCCTCAACCGCCAGAGGGAAGCCCGGCTGTAGCGCTGCGACCAGGCAGGCATGGTGGGCCCCGATGACTTGGAAGACCTCCGCGTGATCCCAAGACAGATCAAGGCGGACGTACCTCGGGTCGTCGTCAGTCGGCTCGCCGCAGAAGCCACAGCGATATCGGTCCTCGTTGCCCACTGACAGATGATCCCGCCTTCCCCGCCAATCTCCCCGCCAAACAGCTCCGAACGCTCGCGCGAGCACCAGTTTCCCGGGCGTTCCGGGCCGGGCGACCCGCAGAAACACACCGATCGGCCATGAGCCGAAGTCCTCCGGAGCAGAAGGTCGGGGTTTCGAATCCCTTCAAGCGCACCACCCGAAAAGGGCCCCTCACCAGGCATCACGCCAGATGAGGGGCCCTTTCGCTGTCCCGAGCCGGGAGTGGTTCCCCACCACTCTCCCCACCACAGGTCAGCGACCCGTGAGGCACGAAGAGACGGCCCTGGGCTCCAGGTCCGAGGCCGTCTCGCGTCATGTGCAGCTCGCCCGTTCCACCGAAAGGATGGCAGTGCCGCTCGACGGCGCGAACCATACTCATCGCGCGCCCCTTGGTCGCACCGTGTTTCGCGCATACGGTTCCGGTCACTCGATGGACACTGCCCGTGGGACGGTGTGACGGAACCGAATGGGCCGCAATGACAACTTCCGCGGAGTCCAGTTCTCGACCACGCGGGCTTGCCCCGGCTCGGTAACGACGCTGTCGCCCTCCCGTTTCCACGTGATGCCGCCGACTATTAAGAGATCCGTGGGTTGGAAGTCGCGAGCGTGGTTCACCTCGCCAATCGTCAGTTCGACCTCCGCCGCCTCTCCCATCGACCCTTTGACCTCGATGTGCCGCTCGCCGTCGACGCCGGCTCGGGTCAGGTGCAGGTCGTAGGGACGTGACGCACCCACGTCGAGGCAGTCGTAGCCAAGAGCCTCGTAGTAGGCCATCGCCTGATGTACCGCTTGCATCTCGATCGCACGGCGAACCTTGGCGTCAGCGATGTAGCCAGCCTCAGTGGCCTGGCGCCGGTCCCCACGCGCCTCCCGGGACCAGCCTGCGTACCGGGTTTCCATTCTCGGAATCTGGGCGCCACGCCGCGCTTCCGCCAGCTCGGGCAAGGCGTCGAACAGCTCTACCGGGAACTTCGTCAGGTAGTTGCCCTGTCCAGCGCGGAGTGTGCCGTCCTTCCGGATGTTGAACGGAAAGTAGTTCGTGCCGTCGACCTGGCTCGCCAACTGATCACGGAGAGCACGAACCTTTGCGAAGCGGTCATTGAGCTGGTGATAGTCGAGCGGCTGCCGGAACGCGGTGTAGTCGCGGAGAAGGGCTTCCGTGCCAGTCGTGGGCGAAGCGTCGCTATAGACGACATTGTCGGTGTCATAAGGGGCGCCATCGACGACCGACCACCCGACGAATGCGGACGGGGCGCCGAAGGGACGCTCGGTATCCCAATGCAGAACGACATCTCCGTCGCGCACGAACTTCACGAGCTCGTAGTAGGGCATGGCCGCGCCGTTCTGCTTCCGGTGTGGCGCGCGGATGGCATCGCCATAGTCGCGGCGCTTGATCGTCTCCATCCAGTACCGCTGATCGGACGCCAGTGCCCACCATTCGTTGATCATCACGGACTCCATCCTCGCGGGCAAGAGCGCCACACCAGCTCCCAGCTGCACCTATCTGTTTGCGAGGCTAGCGTCCGCAACGGATACGCTCGATCAAAGCAGCGGGCGAAACCTCGGCGTTCCCCCGAGCCGACACCCCGGGCCGACACCCCGCGCGGGCACCTCCGGATCGACCCCGACCCCCGGCCTGTCTGCCCCTTTCGGGCGACATGCCGTACAGTTTGCTGCGCGGGGGGAGTACTTCCCAACACCGTCCCGGTCATTACGGCGCTACCAGCGCCTCGGGCGGCGGCCTTGCTCAGCAAGGCGAAGGAGACCTCGGAGCCGACCTATCTTTGGAGACTCCTTGCTCGCCTCGCTGACGAGTTCTGCTGCCCCTGCCTCCGGCCTGACCACGGTGGCCACCCCCACGATGTGGGCCGTCACCATCGTCGCCGTCATCGCTCTGGTCGTCGTCGACTTCCTCATCACCCGGCGCCCGCACGAGGTCTCGATGCGGGAGGCCCTCGGCTGGAGCGCCTTCTACATCGCCCTCCCGCTCGCGTTCGGCGGCTGGATCTGGGCCACCTTCGGATCGTCGACCGGCGTGCAGTACCTGACCGGGTACCTCGTCGAGAAGTCGCTGTCCGTGGACAACCTCTTCGTGTTCATGCTGCTGCTCAGCGCCTTCGCGGTACCCAAGGCCCTGCAGCAGCGCGTGCTCCTGCTCGGCATCGTCGGCGCGCTGGTGCTCCGCGGCGTCTTCATCGCGCTCGGCGCGGCCGTCCTGGCCAACCTGAGCTGGGCCTTCCTGCTCTTCGGCGCGATCCTGCTGGCCACCGCGGTCAAGATCCTCCGTGACCAGGTCAAGGGCGACGACCACGCGATCGACGTCTCCGAGCTGCGGTCGGTCAAGGTGATCCGCCGCTTCATGCCCGTCACGGACGACTACCGCGGCCCTGCGCTCTCGGTGCGCGAGGGCGGCAAGCGCATGCTCACGCCCCTGGCGGTCGTGGTCGTCGCGATCTTCGCCGCCGACGTCGTCTTCGCCGTCGACTCGGTGCCTGCCGTCTACGGCATCACCAGCGACCCGTACCTCGTGTTCGCGACCAACGCTTTCGCCCTCCTCGGCCTGCGTGCCCTGTACTTCGTGCTCCAGGGCGCCCTGAGCAAGCTCGTGCACCTCGGCTACGGCCTCGCGACGATCCTCGCCTTCATCGGCGTCAAGCTCGTGCTGCACTGGGCCCACGGCATCTGGGCCGGCGTGCCGGAGATCCCGACCCTGGCCTCGCTCGGCGTGATCATCGGCGTGCTCGTCATCGTCACCTTCACCAGCCTCCACGCGACGCGCAACGACGACGCGGCAGACGCCGGCACCGAGCCGGGCACCCAGGAGCTCGACGAGGCCTCGACCACCGAGCCGGCCGGCGAGGCCGAGGACGCCCCCAGCACCTCCCGCCCCGGGGCGCACTGACCCGAGGTACGTGTCAGACGTACAGGTCCCTCCGGTGACCTGTACGTCTGACACGTCGGGGAGGGTCCCGCGGGGCGAGCGGCCACGGCGGTCCGTCGTCGTTCCGCCGTAGAGTCCACCCCGTCATGGACCCCGCACTGGACCTCACCGTCACCGTCGTCATCGGCGGCACGGTCGCCGCACTCCTCATGGGCCTGTCCAAGACCGGCCTGCCGCCGCTCGGCGCGTTCGGAGCGGCCGTCATCGCCTCGGTGCTCCCGCCGGTCCAGGCCGCCGGGGTCGCATTGCCCCTGCTCATCGTCGGTGACCTCGTCGCCGTGAGTGCGTACGGCCGGGACGTCCGGTGGCGCGTCCTGCGGGACCTGCTCCCGAGCGTCACGCTCGGGCTGATCGTCGGCTTCGCGGCGCTGCGCTGGGCCCCGCCAGACGTCAGCGCCCGGATCGTCGGAGCGCTGCTCCTCCTCGCCGGGCTCGGCGACCTGGTCCGGCAGCTCGCCGCGCGCCGCGCGCGCCGCCGACCGCCCCGCCCCGCCGGTCCCACGCCAGAGCCTGTGCCCGACGGCGACGCCGCCCCCACCCGCCCTCGCCTCCGCGAGCGGGTCATCCGCACCGCGCTCGGGGCCACGGCCGGGGTCTCGACCATGATCGCCAACGCCGGCGGACCGCCCATGAGCCTCTACCTGCTGCGGGCCGGGATCTCGCGCGCCGGTCTGCTGGGCACGGTCGCACTGTTCTTCCTCACGGTGAACGTGGCCAAGCTGCCGTTCAGCGCCGGGCTGGGGCTGGTCTCCCCCGCGTCGCTGCACGTCTCGCTCGTCCTCCTGCCCGGCCTGGTCGCCGGCCTCGTGCTCGGCAAGCTCGTGGCCCACCGCATCTCAGGCTCGGTGTTCAGCACGGTCGTGCTGATCGCGACGTCCGTGGCGGGCGCGCGCCTCCTGCTGGCCTGACCCGACCGCCGAGCCCGGGCCCCGGCGACCCCGGGCTACCGATCCGCCCCCGCGGGCCGCTAGTGTCCGGATATGCCCGACGAATCCGTCGACTTCTACCCGTCCCGAGCGCACGTCGTCACGCTCGCCCTCACCACCCTCGCGCTGGTGGTGCTCTGCGCGATCGCCACCCGCCTCGGCTTCGACGCCGCGCAGACCAGCGGCTCACCGGCGGCGCTGACCGTGGTCTCCGTGAGCGCGATCGGCGTGCTGGTCTTCACCGGCCTCGGCCTCATCGTGGTGCGCCGCCTGCTGCTGCCCGCGTGGCCCGTGCTCACGCTCGACGACGACGGCCTCACCGACTGGCTGCCCAACCTCGGCGTCGAGCAGGTGCTCTGGTCCGAGGTGACGGGCGTCCGGGAGACCCGGCTGGCCTTCCGACGGGTGCTCGCCGTGGACGTCGCCGACCCGCGCGCCGTCGTGGTCCGCCAGCGCACCGTCGTCCGGCGCATCGCCGCCTCGGTGAACTCTCTCGCGGTCGGCACCCCCGTGGTCTTGAAGCCCGGGAGCATCGCGACCCGTCCGGAGGAGCTCTCCGCGGCGCTGACCGAGTTCGTCGCCGGCCACGCGCCCCAGGCGAAGCCGGTTGCGTAGACTTCTGGGATCATCCGCCGAGAATCATCTGCCGAGCATGGCGAGGGACCTCTCATGAGCGACGACCTCTTCGACGGGCCGGCCGCCCCCGACCCCGATCCTGACCGCGGCTACGCCGACTTCGAGTTCGAGCGCCGGTTCTTCGTGCGCGACCTGCCGGCCGAGCTCAAGGACGCGCCGGCCCTCATCGTCCAGTCGTACTTCCTGGCCGACGACGGCTACGCCCTGCGCGTCCGGGTCCAGGCGGGCGACGTCGACGCCGACCTGACCGCCGACACCGATCCGGCCGAGCTGCTCCGCGCGCACGTCGCGGACATCGACTTCGCCGCCGTCACCGTCAAGGGCCCGGCAGTCGGGGGCACCCGCTACGAGGCGGAGCGCGAGCTGGACCCGCGCGTCGGCGTGGAGCTGGTGCGCCGGGGCGGCGCCCCGATCGTCAAGGTCCGCTACGCCGCGTGGCTCGGGGCGGACGGCTGGTCGATCGACGTCTTCGGCGGGCCCAACCACCCGCTGGTGGTGGCCGAGTGCGAGCGCTCCGGCCCCGTCACCGGCCTGCAGATCCCGGACTTCTGCGTCACGGAGATCACCGACGACCGCCGGTTCTCCAACGAGTCGCTGGCCATGGAGCCCTACAGCGCGTGGGCGCCGTCGTTCGCCACGGAGCTCGCGGAGCGGGGGCCGACCTTCCGGCAGGACTTCGGGCCCAACACCCACCTGCGCCTCTGAGCGAGGCGCCTCCGAGGCACCGCTGGCACCGTCAGCCCCGCCACTCGCCCTTCTCGACGACGCCGGTCACGAACTCCCAGTGCCACGGCTCGTACTTGCTGCCGCCGAGCTGCGCCCAGGACGGGTTCTGCCAGCCGTACGCCGGCGCGTTGGCCCACAGCCACGAGAAGACGTCGCTGTCGCCCGTCTCCTTGGAGCACAGGTCGATCGCCAGGCCCCAGCCGTGCATGGAGGTGCCCGGGGACGCGGCGTAGTAGCCGCGGGACGCCTTGAGCTCGTACTGCGTGCTCAGGTCGCGGTAGCTCGCCACCAGGCACAGCTCGCGGCCGAACGACGCGCGGAACGCCTCGTTGAGCGCGCTGAGCGACATCGCGGCGTCGGGCCGGAGGTACTCCCCCGGCTGCCATAGCTCGCACAGCGAGTGGTCGGCGAGCCCGCCGTTCGTCCCGTCCACGGAGGCGTTGACGTCGCAGTCCGGCAGGGGGCTGCGGTCGAGCGAGCGGCTGGCGGCCGACTCGGGCCGGGTGAGGGCCTCGGCGCGGACCACGGATCCCGAGGTCTCCGGCCGCTCAACGGGCTGCGTCACCAGGTCCAGCACCGTCGGCCCGGTGGGCGGGGCCTCGACGTCGAACGGGGAGTCGCCCGGCTTGTCGACCGCCTGCGCGAACGGCGCCGCGATGGTCGCGGCCGCGAGGGTGCCGACCACGGCGGCCCGGGAGATGAGCCGCTGCCCGGCGGGGACCGAGGACGTGGGCCGGGGTGCCCGGGGAACCGCTCCGGTGACCAGCCGGTCGAACGACGTCACCTTGCGCATCGCCTGCGTGTGCTGCTCCGCCTCGCGCCGCTCTCGACGCGTCATGAGCACGGGCGCACTCGTCACAGCCGTGGACTCCACTCGTCCTCCGTCGTCATGTGTCCGCGGCCCCCTCGCGTTCCGTTATGTGCACGTGACATTAACCTGGGTCGGCCCGGCTGCCAAGCCCGGCCTGTGGACGGTCGCGCCCGTCCCGGCGTCAGCGGCGCTGCATCGCGTCACGCACCTCGCCCACGAGCTCCTCGAGGATGTCCTCGAGGAATACCACGCCGAGCACCTCGCCGTCCGGCCCCTCGACCCGCGCCAGGTGCGAGCCCGAGCGCTGCATCACGCGCAGCGCGTCCTCGACCTCGTCGTCGGGCGCGACGGCCGCCAGGGCGCGCACGCGCCAGACGGCGACAGGCTCGAACCGGGCGGGCCCGGTCGCGTACAGGACGTCCTTGAGGTGCAGGTAGCCGACGAGCTCGTCGCCGTCGTCCCGGCGCGTCACGACCGGGAACCGGCTGAAGCCGTGCTTGGAGACGAGCCGCTCGACGTCGTCGGGCGTGCTGGTCTCGTCCACGGCGACCAGGCCGCCGACCGGCACCATGACGTCGCGCGCGGTGCGGTTGGAGAACTCGATGGCGCCCGTCAGCAGTCCCTGCTCGTCGCGCAGCACACCCTCCGCCTGGGAGTGCTCCACGATGGACTGGACCTCCTGCGCGGTGAACGCCGAGGCGACCTCGTCCTTGGGCTCCACGCCGGCGAGCCGCACCGCGTGGTTCGCGATCCAGTTCAGGCCCAGGATGACGGGGCGGAGCACCCGGCCCAGGAGCACGAGCGGCGGCCCGAACCACATGACCGCCCGGTCCGGACCGGAGACCGCCAGATTCTTGGGCACCATCTCCCCGAGCACGACGTGCAGGTACACGACCAGCGACAGCGCGATGACCAGCGCGATCGGGTGCGTGAGGTCCTCGCTCACGCCGAGGCCGTGCAGCGGCCCCTCCAGGAGCTGCGCGATGGCGGGCTCCGCCACGATGCCCAGCCCGGTGGAGCAGACGGTCACGCCGAGCTGCGCGCAGGCCAGCATGAGCGACACGTGCTCCATGGCCCACAGGACGGTGACGGCGCGCCGGTCACCGGCCGCGGCGAGCGGCTCGATGGCGCTGCGGCGCGCGGAGATGACGGCGAACTCGGCGCCCACGAAGAACGCGTTCCCCGCGAGCAGCACGAGGCCGATGACGAGTGCGGTGGTGGTGCTCATCGGTTCGCCCCCTTCCCGGAGCCGGTCCGGTCGAGGCCGGCGCCGTCGGGCGGGCCGTCGTCGGGCAGCGGGCGGACGCGGAGGCGCTCGACGCGCCGGCCGTCCATAGCCTCGACGCGCAGCGCAACCCGGGCGTGCAGCCCCTGCGGGCCGGCCTGTCCCACCACGACCTCGTCGCCCACCACGGGAACGCGGCCCAGCTCTGCCATCACGAGGCCGCCGAGCGTCTCGTACGCGGCCCCCTCGGGGACCTCGATGTTGGTGTACTCGTCGAGCTCGTCGGGCCGCAGCACGCCCGGCACGATCCACGACCCGTCGGCGGCGCGGGAGGCGCCGGCACGGCGGGGGTCGTGCTCGTCGGCGACGTCGCCCACCAGCTCCTCGACGACGTCCTCCAGCGTCACGACGCCGGACGTGCCGCCGTACTCGTCCACGACCACGGCCATCTGCAGCCCGAACCCGCGCAGCTCCACGAGCAGGGGGCCCAGGCGCACCGTCTCGGGGACACGGGGCGCGTCCACCATGAGGGCGGCCGCGGGCACCTCGGCCCGCCGGTCGTGCGGCACGCCGACGGCGCGGCGCAGGTGCACCAGGCCGACGATGTCGTCGCGGTCCTCCCCGATCACGGGGAACCGCGAGTGCCCGGTGCGCCGGGCGAGCGCGACGACGTCCTCCGCCGTCGCGTCCCGGTCCACGACGGACATGCGCAGGCGGTCGGTCATGACGTCACGCGCGCTGAGGGTGTCCAGCTCGATCGAGTTGGTCAGCAGGGTCGCCACCGACTCCTCGAGCGTGCCCTCCTCGGCGGAGCGGCGCACCAGCGAGGCGAGCTCGGACGCGGAGCGCGCCCCGGACAGCTCCTCGCGGGGCTCGACGCCGAGGCGGCGCAGCAGCGCGTTGGCCGAACCGTTGAGCACCGCGATCAGCGGCTTGAAGGTGATGGTGAACACGCGCTGGATCGGCACCACGAGCCGCGCGGTGGCCAGCGGGGCCGACAGCGCGAAGTTCTTGGGGATCAGCTCGCCGCAGACCATGGAGAACGCGTTCACCAGGATGAGGGCCAGGACACCCGCGAGGCCGGCGGAGACCGCCGTCGGCACGGAGGTCGACCCGAAGGCGGCCGAGATCAGGGAGTTCAGCGCCGGCTGGGCGGTGTAGCCGAGCAGGATGGTGGTCAGCGTGATGCCGACCTGGGCCGAGCTCAGCTCGGTGGAGAGGTGGCGCAGCGCGGTACGCACGCTGCGGTCCCGCATGCCGTTCCCGAAGGCGGGCTGGGTACCGGAACCGGGCCGGGTGCCGGGGCCCGGGTCGGACGAGGAGGCAGACCGGGACCCGCCGGGTCTGTCTCCCTCCGAGTCGTCGGAGTCGCCGATCACGGCGGGGTCGATGGTGACGAGGGAGAACTCTCCCGCCACGAAGACGGCAGTACCGGCCGTGAGGAGGACGCCGACGGCGACCATGATCCAGTCGCCGGTCATCTCGCCCTCCGGAGGGCACTGCGGGGGTCCTGATGGGTCCAGGGTTCTCGGTCTGGATGTCGCTCGATCATCGTGCGATAGATCGTAGCGGGAACAGCGCTCCGAGCGCCTCGGGGTCCGACTCTCAGGCTGGCTTCAGTGTCTTATCAGGCAGGTACGGGCATGATTGACCTATGTCATCTGGTACTCCCCAGCCGTCTGGGGCCCCGCAGCAGGCCGGCGCGGCGTCGGCCGCCACCTCGACCGGTCAGCAGAGCGCGACCGTCCTCGTGGTGGAGGACGAGCCCACGATCGCGACCGCGATCGCCCAGCGGTTGTCCGCCGAGGGCTGGCGCGTCGAGGTCGCGCGCGACGGCCTGTCCGGCGTCGACGCCGCCTCCCGGCTGCGCCCCGACCTCGTGGTGCTCGACGTGATGCTCCCGGGCATCGACGGGCTCGAGGTCACACGCCGCATCCAGGCGGAGCACCCCACCCCGATCCTGATGCTCACCGCACGCGACGACGAGACCGACATGCTGGTCGGTCTGGGCGTGGGCGCCGACGACTACATGACCAAGCCGTTCTCCATGCGCGAGCTGGTGGCACGGATCAAGGCCCTGCTGCGCCGGGTCGACCGCGCGGCCCAGGCCGCCGCGACCACGCCCGCCGACCCGCCCATGACGATGGGCGACGTGACCGTGGACCGCGCCCAGCGCCGTGTCTACCGCGGGGGCGAGGAAGTGCACCTGACCCCCACGGAGTTCGAGCTGCTCGTCATGCTCGCCGGCTCCCCCAAGACCGTGCTCACGCGCGAGCGCCTGCTCGCCGAGGTCTGGGACTGGGCCGACGCCAGCGGCACCCGCACCGTCGACTCCCACATCAAGGCGCTGCGGCGCAAGCTCGGTCCGGACCTGATCCGGACCGTCCACGGCGTCGGGTACGCGTTCGAGCCGCCCGCCAACCAGTAGCACGGGTGTCGTTCCGATGAGACCGCACGTGCCCCGCGTCCCCGACGTGCGGCCGCTCGACCCCCTGCGCTCGCTCAAGATCAAGCTCGGCGTGCTCGTCGCGGCCACCGTGACGGCCGCTGTGCTCATCACCTGGCTCGGCCTCCAGGCGTCCCTGGGGCCGAGCCGCACCTTCCCCCTGGCCATCATCCTGTCGCTGCTGGTCACCCAGATCCTGGCCCGCGGCATGACGTCGCCCCTCCGGGAGATCACCGAGGCCGTCCAGGCCATGGCCGACGGCGACTACACCCGCCGGGTACGCGCGACGAGCAGCGACGAGGTGGGTCAGCTCGCGCACGCCTTCAACCGCATGGCGGAGGACCTGGCCTCGGTGGAGCAGACCCGTCGCGACCTCATCGCGAACGTGTCGCACGAGCTGCGCACGCCCGTCGCCGCGCTCCAGGCCCAGCTCGAGAACATGGTGGACGGCGTGGTGCAGCCCACCCCGGCCGCGCTGGAGCAGGCGCACGCCCAGACCGAGCGGCTGACCCGGCTCGTCACCTATCTGCTGGACCTCTCCCGGATCGAGGCGGGCGCCTCGGCCCTGAACGTCGGCGAGATCGCCGTCGGCGACTTCCTGGAGCACTGCGCCGAGGACCTCCAGATGGTCGACGCCGCCAAGGACCTGCACTACGTCATCGACGTGACCCCCGAGGACCTGACCATCGAGGGCGACGCGGAACGCCTGCACCAGGTGGTCATCAACCTGCTGCAGAACGCCATCCGGCACTCGCCGCAGGGCGGCGTCGTCCGGCTGGACGCGTACCCCGTGGACGGCACGGAGGGGTCGGACATCGTGCTGGAGGTGAGCGACGAGGGGCCCGGCATCGCCGCCGCCGACCGCGAGCGGATCTTCCAGCGGTTCGTCCGCGGCACCGGGTCGACCGGCGCGCAGCGCGGTGACGGGGGGCGCGACGGCGGCGGCCGGGGCGTCAGCCGCCGGGGCGGCCGGAACCGGGGCGACAAGGGCGACAAGGGGCGTGCCGGCACCGTCGACGAGTCCCTGGTCGACACGATGAGCGGCGCCGACGGCACCGTCGGGTCGGGCACCGTCGGGTCGAGCGGCGGCACCGGGATC
This sequence comes from Promicromonospora sp. NPDC050262, assembly GCF_040655935.1. NCBI lineage: Bacteria > Bacillati > Actinomycetota > Actinomycetes > Micrococcales > Promicromonosporaceae > Promicromonospora > Promicromonospora sp. NPDC050262. The sequence goes on from NZ_JBFAKX010000004.1 coordinate 316,293, forward strand.
GGCCTCGCGATCGTCCGCTGGGCGGTCGAGCTGCACGGCGGGCACGTCGAGGTGGTCGACTCCGACCGCGGCGCGACGATGCGCGTCACGCTCCCCGCGCGGGCCCACCCGGCACCGGGTGTCACGACGACGCACACGGTCTGAGCCGGGCGACGTCCCGCCCGGCGGCGTCCGACGAGAAACCCAGCAGCCTAGGGCTGCGAGGCGCCAGAACGTGAGACGGAGTCCCGTGATTTCTGTCACAGACGCCAAAGATTGTCCGTGCCGGGCGAAACCCCGTAACACCACGTTGGGGACTTCGAGGCCGAATGTTGCCCTGGTTTTGCTCTTGGTGCGAGAAACATGACGAACCTACTTCTTTGACACCGGACCCGCCCGCAACACCCGCGGGATCACGCCCCCCGCGGAGCGCGGAGGGCCTACCCTTGGAGGGTCCGAAAACCATTCGGGCTGTGCGCGCTGTGACCCCTGTGCGGCGCGCGACGAACGCAACTGTGGTGAAGGTGGGCGATCCGCGCGTGTCCCCTAAGGCTGGTTCAGAGTCGATCAGCGTGGCGAGCTCGTCATTCGGAGCCAACGAATGGCTTGTGGACGAGCTCTACCAGCAGTACCTGAAGGACAAGAACGCGGTGGACCCCGCGTGGTGGGACTTCTTCGCCGACTACACGCCGGGCGAGAACGGTTCCACCAAGGACGGCGCCACGGCGCCCGCCCCGGCCTCCCCGACACCGACCGCGGCACCTACGGCCGCGCCCGCCGCGTCCGCCCCGGTTGCCGCGCCCGCCGCGACGCCCGTGCCCGAGGCACCCGCCCCGAGCGCCGGCCCGGTGACCGGCGGCACCGCCGCCGCCGAGGCCGAGCAGCCGGTGCGGGAGAAGGCCCTGCCGGCCGACCCGAAGGTCAACCCGGCCAGCCCGATCGCCACGCCGCCCACCACCCACTACGCGGACACGTTCGAGCGCCCCGTGGCGCACCCGGACGCCGTCGACGACATCCAGAAGCTGCGCGGCCCCGCCGCGCGCGTGGTCACGAACATGGAGGCCTCGCTGGAGGTCCCCACCGCCACTTCGGTGCGCGCCGTGCCCGCCAAGCTGATGGTCGACAACCGCATCGTCATTAACAACCACCTCAAGCGCGGACGCGGCGGCAAGATCTCGTTCACGCACCTCATCGGCTTCGCGCTGGTCGAGGCGCTGGCCGACATGCCCGTCATGAACGCCCACTACGAGCCGGTCGACGGCAAGCCGGGCGTGAACCAGCCGGCGCACGTGGGCTTCGGCCTCGCGATCGACCTGGCCAAGCCGGACGGCTCGCGCCAGCTCCTGGTGCCCAGCATCAAGAAGGCCGAGGAGCTCGACTTCGCCGAGTTCTGGGCGGCCTACGAGGAGCTGGTCCGCAAGGCCCGCGGCAACAAGCTCGGCGTGCCGGACTTCCAGGGCACCACGATCTCGCTGACCAACCCGGGCGGCATCGGCACCGTGCACTCGGTGCCGCGCCTCATGCAGGGTCAGGGCACCATCATCGGCGTCGGCGCCATGGACTACCCGGCGGAGTTCGCCGGCGCGTCCGAGGAGCAGCTCGCCCGCATGGGCATCTCGAAGGTCATGACGGTCACGTCGACCTACGACCACCGCATCATCCAGGGCGCCCAGTCCGGCGAGTTCCTGAAGATCATCTCGAACAAGCTGCTCGGCCTGGACGGCTTCTACGACCGCGTCTTCGCGGCGCTGCGCGTCCCGTACGAGCCCGTGCGCTGGGTGCGCGACAACACGGTCGACGCCGACGTCGAGGCCGCCAAGCCGGCCAAGATCGCCGAGGTCGTGCAGGCGTACCGCTCGCGCGGTCACCTCATGGCCGACACCGACCCGCTGGCCTACCGCCAGCGCAAGCACCCCGACCTGGACATCCAGACGCACGGCCTGACGCTGTGGGACCTGGACCGCACGTTCCCGACGGCGGGCTTCGGCCCCAAGCCGAAGGCGACGCTGCGCGACATCCTCGGCCTGCTGCGCGACTCGTACTGCCGCACCATCGGCATCGAGTACATGCACATCGCCGACCCGGGTCAGCGCAAGTGGCTCCAGGAGCGCCTGGAGGCCGGCTACGCCAAGACCCCGCGCGAGGACCAGCTGCGCATCCTGCGCCGGCTGAACTCCGCCGAGGCGTTCGAGACGTTCCTGCAGACCAAGTTCGTGGGGCAGAAGCGCTTCTCGCTGGAGGGCGGCGAGTCCCTGATCCCGCTGCTCGACGCGATCCTGTCGCGCGCCGCCGAGGGCGGCCTCGACGAGGTCGGCATCGGCATGGCCCACCGCGGCCGCCTCAACGTGCTGGCGAACATCGCGGGCAAGAGCTACGGCCAGATCTTCAAGGAGTTCGAGGGCCAGCTCGACCCCAAGAGCGTCCAGGGCTCCGGTGACGTGAAGTACCACCTCGGCACCGAGGGCACCTTCACCTCCGAGTCCGGCGCCACCACGCGCGTCTACCTCGCGGCCAACCCGTCGCACCTGGAGGCGGTGGACCCGGTGCTCGAGGGCATCGTCCGCGCCAAGCAGGACCGCATCGACCTCGGTGGCGACGGCTTCTCCGTGCTGCCGATCCTGGTGCACGGCGACGCGGCGTTCGCCGGCCAGGGCGTGGTCCCCGAGGTGCTGAACCTGTCGCAGCTGCGCGGGTACCGCACCGGCGGCACCATCCACGTGGTCGTCAACAACCAGGTGGGCTTCACCACCGGCCCGACGGCGTCGCGGTCGACCACCTACGCGACCGACGTCGCCAAGGGCTACCAGGTCCCGGTCATGCACGTGAACGGTGACGACCCCGAGGCCGTGGTCCGCACCGCGGAGCTCGCCTTCGCGTTCCGCGAGCAGTTCGGCCAGGACGTCATCATCGACCTCATCTGCTACCGCCGCCGCGGGCACAACGAGGGCGACGACCCGTCGATGACGCAGCCGCTCATGTACAACCTCATCGAGACCAAGCGCTCGGTGCGCAAGCTGTACACCGAGAACCTGGTCGCGCGCGGTGACATCACCGTGGAGGAGGCCGAGCACGCGCTGCAGGACTACCAGTCGCAGCTCGAGCGGGTCTTCACCGAGACCAAGTCCGGCTTCACGCCCGCCCCGGAGACGGAGCACCTCGCGGGCCTGGAGCGCCCCGAGTCGCAGCGCGAGGACGCCGGCACGATGGTCGGCTGGCAGACCGCGATCTCCCACGACGCGCTGCAGCGGGTCGGCGACGTGCACACCACGCCGCCGGAGGGCTTCACGGTCCACCCGAAGCTGGCCCAGCTGCTGGAGAAGCGCCAGCTCATGGCCAAGGAAGGCGGCATCGACTGGGGCTTCGGCGAGCTCGCGGCCTTCGGCTCGCTGCTCGCGGAGGGCACCCCGGTGCGCCTCGCCGGGCAGGACTCGCGGCGCGGCACGTTCGTGCAGCGGCACGCGGTGCTCCACGACCGGGAGACCGGCGCAGAGTGGACCCCGCTGCTGTACCTGTCGGGCGACCAGGCCAAGTTCTGGGTCTACGACTCCTCGCTGTCGGAGTACGCGGCGCTCGGCTTCGAGTACGGCTACTCGGTGGAGCGCCCGGACGCCCTGGTGCTCTGGGAGGCGCAGTTCGGCGACTTCGTCAACGGCGCCCAGACGGTGATCGACGAGTTCATCTCGTCCGCCGAGCAGAAGTGGGGCCAGTCGTCGTCGGTGGTCATGCTGCTGCCGCACGGCTACGAGGGCCAGGGGCCCGACCACTCGTCGGCCCGCATCGAGCGGTTCCTGCAGCTCGGCGCCGAGGACAACATCACCATCGCGCAGCCGTCCACGCCGGCGTCGTACTTCCACCTGCTGCGCCGCCAGGCCTACGCCCGGCCGCGCCGTCCGCTGGTGGTGTTCACGCCCAAGCAGCTGCTGCGCCTCAAGGCGGCGGCGTCCGCGGTGGAGGACTTCACCTCGGGCACGTTCCAGGAGGTCATCGCGGACTCGACGGCGGACGCCGCCAAGGTCGACCGCGTGATCCTCTGCACCGGCCGCGTGTACTACGACCTCCTCGCCGAGCGCACCAAGCGCGGTGACGAGGGCGTGGCCATCGTCCGCCTGGAGCAGCTCTACCCGTTCCCGGAGGCGCAGATCCGCGCCGAGATCGCCAAGTACGGCGAAGCCGAGGTGGTCTGGGTGCAGGACGAGCCGCAGAACCAGGGCGCGTGGGGCTTCATCCACCTGGCGCTGCCGCTGGACGTGCCGTACGTCAAGGTGGTCTCCCGCCCGGCGTCGGCCTCGACGGCGGCCGGTACCGCGAAGCTGCACCAGGCGCAGCAGAAGACGCTGCTGGAGCAGGCCTTCACCCGCGGCTGACAGGCCGTACACGCCGAAGGGCGGGCACCCCACGGGGTGCCCGCCCTTCGGCGTGTGCGAGCGGTGTCACCACCGGTCGTGGACGTGCTCCTTGATCAGCTCGTCGTAGATCTCCCGCACGCCCGACATGAACAGCGGGCCCAGCGTCGCGGCGTCGCCCGCGGCGGCGTTGGCCCGGGCCTGCTCCACGTTGCGCGCGCCCGGGATGACGGACGAGACGCCCGGCCGCTGCCACGCCCACGCGATCGCGGCCTGGGGCGGCGTGAGGGTGTCGCCCAGGATCTCCCGGGACAGCTCGGTGAACCGGGCCGCCGCCTCGAGACCCACCTCGTAGGGCACGCCGGAGAACGTCTCGCCGACGTCGAAGGCGGCGCCGTCACGGTTGAAGCTGCGGTGGTCGTTCTCCGCGAACACCGTGTCCTTGGTGTACTTGCCGGAGAGCAGCCCGGAGGCGAGCGGCACGCGCGCGATGATGCCGACGCCCGCCGCGGACGCCGCGGGCAGCACCTCGTCGAGCGGCTTGAGCCGGAACGCGTTGAGGATGATCTGCACGGAGGCGACGTTCGGACGCGCGATGGCCTCCAGGGCCTCCGTGGTCTTCTCGACGCTCACGCCGTACGCCGCGATCACGCCGTCGGACACGAGCTCGTCGAGCGCGTCGTACACGGCGTCCGTGGAGTAGACGGCCGTGGGCGGGCAGTGCAGCTGCACCAGGTCCAGGCGGTCGACGCCGAGGTTCTGCCGGGAGCGGTCGGTCCACTCGCGGAAGTGCTCCAGCACGTAGTTCTCCGGCACCTGGTCCATGCGCCGGCCCATCTTCGTGGCCACGGTGATCCCGGCCTCGGGGTGCTCCTTGAGGAACGCGCCGATCACCTGCTCGCTGCGGCCGTCGCCGTAGACGTCCGCGGTGTCGAAGAAGGTCACCCCGGCCTCGAGCGAGGCCTCGAGAACGGCGTGGGCATCGCTCTCGCTGACCTCTCCCCAGTCGGCGCCGAGCTGCCAGGTGCCCAGGCCCACGGCCGATACGAGCCGACCAGTCCGTCCGAGTACCTGCTGTTCCATGGTTCCTCCTACTGCTGGGGCGGGCAGAGCTGCCCGCGCGGACCCGCCGTCGGGTCCAGTCGTTCAGCGGGGCCCTGCGTGCTGGGTGGGGCCCGACCGTCTAGCCTGCTCTCTAGTCTGCTGTCTCACGCTACGTGGCGCAGGCGAGAATTGCCCTACGGTTACGGTGTGAGTGTGACGACAGAAATTCCTCCGGTTGCTGCCGCAAGGCCCCATCCTTCCGGGGACCAGTTCCGCATCAGCCACGCGGGCCATCGCGCCACCGTCACCCAGGTGGGTGCGGCGCTGCGAGAGTACTCGGTGGACGGCCGTGATGTCGTGGTGCCGTTCGGCGCGGACGAGATCAACCCCGTGTTCAACTGCGCGGTCCTCATCCCCTGGCCCAACCGGCTGCGGGACGGCGCCTACGAGTACGGCGGCGTGAGCCACCAGCTCCCCGTGACCGAGCCCGCGCGCAACACCGCGCTGCACGGCCTGGCGGCGTTCGACCGCTGGTCCGTCGTGGAGCACACGGGCTCCGCCGTCACGCTCGAGCTCGAGCTCGTGGCACGGCCCGGCTACCCGTTCCAGCTCGTGGCGCAGATGCGCTACTCCCTGTCCGACGCCGGTCTCGAGATCACCCTCGACGTCACCAACGTGGGCGCCGACACCGCGCCGTACGGGTGCGGGTTCCACCCCTGGCTGTCCACGGGCGGCGCGGACCTGGACGAGTGCACCCTGCGGCTGGACGCCGCGACCCGCGTGACGACCGACGAGCGGCTGCTGCCGACCGGTACCGAGCCGGCGTCGGGCATGTTCGACCTGCGCGAGGCACGCAGCGCCGCCGGCGTCGACCTGGACGACGCCTACGTGGACGTGACCCGCGACGAGAAGGGCCTGTCCTGGGCCCACCTGACCGGCCCGGACGGGAGGACGGCCGCGGTCTGGATGGACGAGTCGCAGGACGTCTGGCAGGTCTGCACGGGCGACCACATCGAGCCGGGCCGCCGTCGGATGGGGCTGGCCGCCGAGCCCATGACCTGCGTCGCGGACGCCTTCCGCACCGGCGAGCGACTCGTGCACCTCGCCCCGGACGAGCACCACGGCGTCCGCTGGGGGATGACCCTGCTCTGACGACCTCCGCGTTGTCGCGACGCGGCACGCGGCCGTCGGCGCGTTGTCACCGATCGGCCGCGCTCCGTGCACCACAATGGGGAACCGGCCGTCCGCCAGGCTGCCGGGAACAGGCAAGGAGAGTCCGTTGCAGGATCGCGAGGTGCGCATCTGCGTCGTCGGTGACGAGCTGGCCACGGGTGTCGGAGACGCCCGTGCGCTCGGCTGGACCGGCCGCGTCGTCGCGCGCACCCACTTTTCCCGGACCGCAATGCTCTTCACGCTCGCCGTCCCCGGCGAGAACAGCACGCAGCTCGGCGCCCGCTGGGAGGCCGAGACCGCGGCGCGGTTCGGCCCGGACTCCGAGGTCGAGAACCGCCTGGTCGTGGCCCTGGGGCGGCATGACGTCGCCGCGGGGCTCACGGTCGCGCGCTCACGCCTGAACCTGGCGAACATCCTCGACGTCGCGGACTCGAACCGCACGGCGGCGTTCGTCGTCGGGCCGCCGCCCGGTGCGCCCGCGGAGGGCGACCGGATCGCGGAGCTCTCCGACGCGTTCGCCGACGTCGCCAGCCGGCGCCGCGTGCCGTACGTCGACACGTACACGCCGCTGGCGCAGCACGAGCAGTGGCTGGCCGACCTGGCGCAGGGCGGGGGCACCTACCCCGGCCAGGCGGGCTACGGCCTCATGGCGTGGCTCGTGCTGCACACGGGGTGGCACAGCTGGCTGGGCCTGCCCCAGGACGAGGTCGCCTGAGCCGGAGGTGCAGCGCAGGGTGGGGGCCGAGGAACGAGGCACCCGCCCGAAGCGGAACCGCAGGCTCAGGCGACAAGAAGCAGAGCGTGCGCCGGAGGCGCATGCCGGAAGCCCGGGTCACCAAGGTGACCCGGGCTTCCTGCACTACGGCGACAGGGGTCAGCCGCGGGTGATCGTGGCCGTTCCCGAGACCGTGTTGGTCGAGATGTAGGCCGCGGCGCCCGGCTCCGCGTGGTCGACGACGACGGTGCGCTGCGCGCTCGACGTCGCCTGCGCCCCGTCGATCACGACCTTGCCCGTCACGCTGCGTGCGCGGAGGTTGACCGGTGCGCCGGCGTCGAGCTGGACCGCCGCCGCGCCGGAGACCGTCTTGGCGTTGACCAGCGGCGTGGTGCCGACGGCGGTGACGTCGACCGCACCGGACACGGTCTGGACCGAGACCCGGCCCAGGGCACCTGCGAGCGACACGGCGCCGGACACGGTCGTGGCCGACGCGTCGCCCGAGTGCTCGGCGATGCTGACGGCCCCCGTGCCGGACTTGGTGGTCACGGAACCGGTGGTCCCGGTGACCGTGATGGCGCCGCCCGCGGTCTTGACGTTCACGCCGGCCTGCGCGCCGGTCACCACCACCTCGGCGCCCACGGTCGCGACGTCGACCACGGACGTGGCCGGCACGGTGATCCGCACGACGGCGCTGTCCTGATCCTTGAGGCCGCGGAACCGGTCCACGAAGCCCTCGAGGCCCGGGAAGTCGTACGCGACCCGGAGGTTGCCGTGCTCGGCGAGGATCTGCAGCGGCCGCGTCGAGACCTCGAGAACCTCCACGACGGCACCGGACGTGCGGTTCGGGTCGGCCACGATCTCAGCGCGGCCGTTCGTCAGTCGGACGGTCAGGGTCGTGGCGCCGCCGACCTCGATGGTCTGCGGTGCGGCCACGCTCCAGGACTCGGTGGTCATCGCTGTGCTCCGTTCATGGGGATGGGGGGTCACTGATCTGGTCACTGCGGGCTCGTGCGGTGTGCGGCGGGCGGTGAGCTGCTCGCGCTGTTCGGCAGGGTCCCACGGATCGCGGCACGCGCCGAGTCGAGGACGGTGCGCAGCGTCTCGACGGTCAGCGCCGACACCGTACCGGCGACGTCGGCCTCCCGCAGGTCGGCCAGCACGTCGTTGCGGAACCGCTGCAGCACCGCCTCGGCGTCGTGCCGTAGCGAGTTGGACTGGGTGCGGCGCGGGTCCGGCGTGGTGTCGGGGCCCGGTCGCGGGCGGGTGCGTACCTCCTGCGCCGCGGCGGCGAGCTCGGCCCGCAGGCCGCGCATCGTGTCGCGGATGTCGGCCCGCACGTCGTCCGCGAGGCTGCGTACCGTCTCGGCGACGCTGCGCTCCAGGCGCTTGACGTCGTCGAGGCGGGAGTCGAGCTCGGCCTGGCCGGCGGGGGTGAGCTCGTAGGTACCCTTGCGCCCGGCCCCGGAGGGTCCGGCCGTGCCGGGTCCCGGCGCGGAACGGCGCACCAGCCCTTCCTCCTCGAGCCGGGCCAGCCGCGGGTAGATGGTCCCCGCGCTGGGGCGGTACGTGCCCCCGAAGCGCCGGGTGAGCTCGGTGATGAGCTCGTACCCGTGCCGGGGCCCGTCCATGAGCAGCACCAGGAGGTAGAGGCGCAGCTCGCCGTGGGCGAAGACCGGTGGCATCACAGCTCCACGGTCGAGTGGTCCGCGGGGGTGGCGTCGACGGGGGCGTCCTGCGGGAAGCCGACGACGGTGACCTCGCCGGAGACGCTGGTGGCCCGCAGCCGGGTGGTCCCCGGACCGGCAGGCCCGGCATCGGTGCGGCCGACGCCGGAGAACGTGGCACCGCCACCGCCGGAGAACTGGGCGCCGCCCACCGTCACACGCCCGCTGACGCTCTGCGCCGACACGGCCACCGCACCGTCGTCCGGCACGCGCAGCAGCAGGTTCCCGGACACCGAGTTGACCTTGACCGACCGCGGCTGGGTCGCCAGGTCGATCGTCACGTCCCCGGAGACCGACGACGACACGACGGACTCGGCGGACCCGCTCACCACGACGTCGGCGGACACGGTATTGCTCGTGATGTCGCCCACGTGGTCGCGGACCGTCACCTCGCCGGAGACGGTGTTCAGCCTGAGGTCGCCGGCCGTGCGGGAGACCAGCAGGGACCCGGAGACGGTGGACGCGGACGCCCCGGCCGTCGTGCCCGCCAGGAGGCACTCGCCGCGGATCGTGCCCAGGCGCACCGCGGTGCCGGCGGGTACCGCGACGTGGATGTCGGCGCGTGCCTTGCCGCCGAAGTCGGCGAACCGCTTCATGAACGAGCCCCAGCCGCCGAGGCCGCTCTCGTGCTCGATGACCAGGCGGCCGTCCTCGAGGCGGACCTCCAGGGACCGGCCCTCGACCGAGTGCACCTCGACGCGGACGACGGGCTCGTCGTGGGCGACGACGTCCAGCCGGCCGTCGACGACGTGGGCGTCCACGGTGGTCACGTCGCTCAGCTCGATGGTCTGCGGACCGGTGACGGTCCAGCTGTCCGTGCTCATGAGTGCCTCCGATGGTCAGGTCCTGAACGCGATATATCGCGTTGATGCCAGACACGATATATCGCGTTACTCGACCTGACAACCCCGTGCGGCCTGACAACCCCCGGATCTGTGGGACCATTGAGCCATTCAGTCCGTCACCTGTCAGGAGACACCCATGAGCAAGCGCGGTCGCAAGCGCCGTAGCCGCAAGGGCTCGGCCGCCAACCACGGCAAGCGTCCCAACGCCTGAGGCGAACAGCCTGAGCATGCGAAAGGGCCGGCACCCCCACGGGGTACCGGCCCTTCGTCATGCCTCGGGCTGCTGCGTCAGTCGGCCACCGAGACCACTGACATCACCGTCAGCTGCTCGTGGATCCGTACGCGCAGGGTGTCCGGCGCGCGCTCGCTGCACGACCGCTTCACGAGCTGCTTGACCAGGTCCTCGACGCTCAGCTCCGCCAGGCACGGCGAGCAGTGGGCGACGTGGGCGCGCATGCGCTGCTCGTCGTCCGGCGTCATCTCGGAGTCCAGGTACTCGTACAGGTGCGTCAGTGCGTGTTCGCACTCGGACTCCCCCGCCGTGTCGTGCGGTACGGGTTTGATGTTGTTCACTGCGCACCTCCGGGCGCCTGGCTGACGAGTCCTCGCTGAGCGGCGTAGTCGGCGAGGAGCTCACGCAGCTGCCGGCGTCCGCGGTGCAGACGGGACATGACGGTCCCTATCGGCGTCCCCATGATCTCCGCGATCTCCTTGTAGGGGAAGCCCTCGACGTCGGCGTAGTAGACGACCATCCGACGGTCCTCCGGGAGCTCGGCGAGCGCCCGCTTCACATCGCTGTCCGGGAGCCGGTCCAGCGCCTCGGCCTCGGCCGAGCGCAGGCCGCGCGACGTGTGCGACGCCGCGCGCGCGATCTGCCAGTCCTCGACGTCCTCCGCCTGGGACTGCTGCGGCTCGCGCTGCTTCTTGCGGTAGCTGTTGATGAACGTGTTCGTGAGGATCCGGTACAGCCAGGCCTTCAGGTTGGTGCCCGGCCGGTACTGGTGGAACGCCGCGAACGCCTTGGCGAACGTCTCCTGCACCAGGTCCTCCGCGTCCGCGGGGTTGCGCGTCATGCGCAGCGCGGCGGAGTACAGCTGGTCGAGGTACTGCAGGGCGTCCCGCTCGAACCGCGCGGCGCGAGCCGTCGAGTCCTCCTCCTGGGGGGACCGCTCGGTTCCCTCGGCGTCCTCGGGGTCGACGTCGGTGGTCACGTCGGTGCCCTCGGTCGGTCCCGTGGTCCCGACGACGGCCTCGCTCGCGCCCTCGCCGGGGCGCGCCTCGACGTCGGCGCTGCCGGCATCGGCGCCTGCGCCCTGGTTCTGCTCACGGGAAGTGTCAGTCATCGCCCTTGAGCCTAGCCGCGTCGGCCAGCCGGTGTTCGCCAGAACGGCGCCGAAAGCGCTCGGGGCGGCGCCGGACAGGACGTCCGCCGTGCCCTTCGCCGAGTCGGTACCGGCGTCCAGGAGGTGCGTCGGGACTGCTCCGAACATCAGGGGAGCGCTCTGCGCGACCGCCGACGAACCTGCCGTCGCACCGGGCAGGCCGCTGGTCTCCGGGCTGGTTGTTGCGTTTGTCACCGTGCCGATCACCGTGTCGTTCACCGCATCCTTCTCGAGGCATTGCTCCACGTCCGCTTCAACCGCCGTCCACGGCCTCGAATTCCCGGCGGCGCGCGCGGCATCCTGCTGCGACCGCGGCCCGCATCTGCCAAGGTGGAGCCATGCTGCTTCGACACATCGCGCGACCGCTGCTGGCCTCCTCGTTCATCTACGACGGCGTGCAGGCTGCCCGGAAGCCGAGCGAGCACGTGGCCGCCGCCCGCACGGGATCGGCCCTGGCGACCAAGGCACTCGGTGCCGAGCCGCTCAGCGAGAAGCAGGTCGCCACGCTCGTGCGCGCGCACGGGATCGCGACCGCCACGGCGGGCGCGCTGCTCGCGCTGGGCAAGGCGCCGCGCGCCTCCGCCCTCGCCCTCGCGCTGCTGACGCTGCCGCTCGCCGTCGTGAACCAGCCCTTCACCGCGCCCAAGGCGGAGCGGCCAGCGCGCACCGACCGGTTCCTGCACAACCTCGCCTCGGTCGGCGCCGCTCTCATCGCGGGTGCGGACCTGGAGGGCCGGCCGGGCATGTCGTGGCGCGTCCAGCAGGCTCGCGCGGCACGCGCGGAGAAGAAGGCCGCGGCCGCCGAGGCGTGACCGCCGGGTGCCGGACGCGCAGGCCACCCCCGGTGACCGGCGCGCCGGACACGAGCCGCCGCGCGGCTCCGCTCCGCGATAATCTCGGCACATGACTTCTTCGACCACCGCGCCCGCACCGACATGGGAGGCGCCGCTCGCCGGCGCGCCGCTGGACGCGACGGTCGAGGTACCCGGCAGCAAGTCGCTGACCAACCGGCTCCTGGTGCTCGCCGCCCTCGCGGACTCCCCGGGCACCCTGCGCGGCGCCCTGCGCAGCCGGGACGCGGACCTGATGATCGGCGCCCTGCGCGCCCTCGGCGCTCGGATCGAGGAGGGCGACCAGCCGAGCACGCTGCACGTCACGCCGGGGCCCGTCACCGGCGGCACCGAGGTCGACACCGGCCTGGCCGGCACGGTGATGCGGTTCCTGCCGCCGTTCGCCGCCCTCGCCGACGGCCCGGTCCGGTTCGACGGCGACCCCGAGGCCCGCGTGCGGCCGATGCTGCCGGTGCTCGCCGCGCTGCGCGCCCTCGGCATCACGGTGCACGACCCGGAGGGCACGGGCGACACCGGCGACCTGCCGAGCTACCTCCCCTTCACCGTCGAGGGCCGCGGCAGCGTGCCGGGCGGCTCCGTGGACGTCGACGCCTCGGGGTCCTCGCAGTTCGTGTCCGGGCTGCTCCTCGCCGCCGCGCGTTACGAGCGTGGCCTCACGCTGCGGCACATCGGCGCCACGCTGCCGAGCCTGCCCCACATCGAGATGACGGTCGCGACGCTGCGCGACGTCGGCGTCGAGGTCGACGACTCGCGGGACGGCATCTGGAGCGTGCGCCCCGGCCCCATCGCCGGCCGCGACGTGCGCGTCGAGCCCGACCTGTCCAACGCGGCACCGTTTCTCGCGTCGGCTCTCGTCGCGGGCGGCACGGTACGGGTCCCCGGCTGGCCGACCCTGACCACCCAGCCGGGCGCCATGGTGCCCGAGCTGCTGGAGCGCATGGGCGGCACCTCCACCCTGGCCGACGGCGTCCTGTCCGTGACCGGGACGGGCGAGATCCACGGGATCGACGTCGACCTGCACGCCGGCGGCGAGCTCGCACCGACGTTCGCCGCGCTGGCGGCGCTCGCCGACTCGCCCTCCCGGTTGCGCGGCATCGCGCACCTGCGGGGTCACGAGACCGACCGCCTGGCCGCGCTGGCCCGCGAGATCACGCGGCTCGGCGGGCAGGCGGAGGAGACCCGGGACGGCCTGGTCATCACGCCGCGGCCGCTGCGCGGCGACGTCGTGCGCACGTACGCCGACCACCGCATGGCCACCTCGGCCGCGCTGCTCGGCCTGCGCGTGCCAGGAGTGCTGGTGGAGAACATCGGCACCACGGCCAAGACCTTGCCCGACTTCACGGGCATGTGGCTGGGCATGCTGGGCTGATGGGCCGGCGCGACATCCGCGACGAGTCGGACTTCAGGTCTCGCCCGTCCAAGCGCGGGTCCAGGCCCCGGACCAAACAGCGCCCCGAGCACTCGGACGCCGTCACCGGGCTGGTCACCGGCGTGGACCGCGGGCGGTACACGCTGCTCGTGGACGAGGCGCTGACAGTGACCGCCATGAAGGCGCGCGAGCTCACCCGCACGCGGGTCGTCGTCGGCGACCGGGTCGACGTCGTGGGCGACACCTCCGGCGAGGAAGGGTCGCTCGCGCGGATCGTGCGCATCCAGGAGCGCACCGCCACGCTGCGCCGCACCGCCGACGACACCGACCCCTACGAGCGGATCGTCGTCGCCAACGCGGACCAGCTCGTCATCGTCACCGCGCTGGCCCAGCCCGAGCCGCGCACCGGCATGATCGATCGCTGCGTCGTGGCCGCCTACGACGCCGGGATGTCGGTGCTCCTGTGCCTGACCAAGGCGGACCTCGCCTCCCCCGACCACCTGCGCGAGCTCTACGAGCCGCTCGGGGTCGAGGTCGTGGTGACGCAGCGGGCGCCGTCGGGCGACGACGGCGCCGTGGTGCTCACGCCGGAGTCCGTCGAGGAGGTGCGCGACCGGCTGCGCGGCCTGGTGTCGGTGCTCGTGGGGCACTCGGGCGTCGGCAAGTCGACGCTGATCAACGCGCTGGTGCCCGAGGCGAGGCGGGCCACCGGGGTGGTCAACGACGTGACGGGGCGCGGCCGGCACACCTCGACGTCGGCGGTCGCGCTGCGGCTCCCGGTCGGGGCCCCGGAGGGCGAGCCCGAGGACGACGGCGCGCCCGACGAAGGTGGCGCCGCACCCGACGAAGGTGGCGCCGAGCCTGGCGAGGCATTCGACGGCTGGGTGATCGACACGCCGGGCGTGCGCTCGTTCGGCCTGGCGCACGTCGAGGTGGCGCACCTGCTGCAGGCGTTCGAGGACCTGAACGAGGTGGCGCAGGAGTGCCCCCGCGGCTGCACGCACCTCGCGGACGCCCCGGACTGCGCCCTCGACGACTGGGTCGAGGCCTCCCCCGACGACGAGCGGCAGGCCCGGGCAGCCCGGCTCGCCTCGTTCCGCCGCCTGCTCTCGTCCCGGACCGGCTCGGACGCCTGACCATGACCGACGGCACCCCGCGCTACGGCGCGGTGGACGTGCAGTACCTGGACGACGGCGGGGCGCGGGCCGCGCTGGTCGTCGCCGAGGACCCGACGTTCGCGACGCTGGTCGAGGAGCGCTCCGTGCTGGTCGAGCAGGTCGCGGAGTACCGGCCGGGGCGGTTCTACGAGCGCGAGCTGCCGCCGCTCCGCCAGGTGCTGGCCGGCGTCGCACCCCTGGACCTGCTGATCGTGGACGGTTACGTGGACCTCGACCCGGCCGGCAGCCCAGGGCTGGGCGCCCACGTGGCCGACGCCGGACTGGCCCCCGTGGTGCTCGGCGTGGCCAAGACCCGGTTTCACGCCGCGTCGCACGCCGCCGAGGTGCTGCGCGGCCGGTCCGCCCGTCCCCTGTACGTCACGGCGTCGGGGATGCCGCTCGTCGCCGCGGCCGACCTGGTCCGGGAGATGGCCGGCGAGGCGCGGTTCCCCGACGCGCTGCGCCGCGTGGACCGGCTGGCCCGCGGCGGGGACCCGGCGTAGCCGACCCGTCAGGGCTGGAGGAACATCCAGCGGTGCCCCTCCAGGTCCTCCGCCCGGTACGAGCGGCCGTACGGCGCCTCCTCGATCTTCGACAGCACCCCCGCGCCGGCGGCCTGGGCGTGGGCGAGGTGGGCCTCGACGTCGTCCACGTGGACCAGCACGCCGTCGATCACCCAGGGGGTCGACAGCCACGCGTCGGCGGCCCGGCAGTGCTTGCGGTGCTCGGCCGGTCCCTCGTAGGACGCGAGCTCCGAGAGCATCACGCGACCGCCGCCGGCGTCGAGCTCGCCGTGGGAGAGATGTCCGTCGTCGTCCAGCCAGCGTTCCGCCTCGGTGAAGCCGAAGGCCTTGATGAGCCAGTCCATGGCGGACACGCCGTCCTGGTAGGACAGCATGGGGACCACCCCGGTCGGACGGGCTGTGGTGGGTTCGGGCATGACGACCTCCTCGTTCTCGAACAAATGTACGAGTGTTTCGGAGATCTGTCGAGCGCTGGACCCGGTTACACCACCTGGAAGCCGAACAGCTCCACGGCCCACGGGTCCAGCCGGCCGGCGGACGGGCCGCCGTCGTCGGCCCCCTCGATGTTGAAGCCGAAGAACTCGCTCAGGGCGTGCTCCCCCAGCTCCAGCGGGTGGAACGGGAGCGCGTAGTCACCCCCGGCCGGGTGCTCGCCCGCCCAGAACGGCTGCTCGAAGGCGAGGCGCTCGCCCCTGTCCTCCAGCACGCCGTCGTCCGGGGACAGGCTCAGCGAGCGTACGAGCGTGCCGTCCCGCCACACCGCGAAGGCGAACCAGTCCACCACGCTGTGCATCGCGTGCAGGTACAGGGTGCGGCCCATGCTCGCGTCGACCAGGTGGGCGGGCAGCTGGGAGGGCCGGTCGAGCATGAGGGCCTGGTCGCACAGCACGTCCACCTCGGGCGTCGACAGGGCGCACGCCCGGCCCTCGGGCGGGAACACCGCGTCCCCGAGGTCCCAGGGCTCCTCGCCGTCCGGCCGGATCCGGGCCGGTGGCCACAGCAGGCCGAGCAGCTCGGCAGCGCTCGCCTCGTCGGCGAACTCGGCCGCGCCCGTCAGACCCGTCGCCACGTCTCCGTCCGCGTACACCAGCATCGCGGTCTTGGCACCCATCTCGTCTCCTGCCCTCGGCTGCTACCACTACCCTCGGCGTCCCGCCCCGGCGCCGGACACGAGAGTACGGGGACTGGGTGACACCGCCACTCCACTCGCGTGGGCTCGACACACGGCAGACTGAGCACATGCGCATCTACGTGCCCGCCACGCTCGACGAGCTCGACGCCGTCTCTCACGCCACCGACGCCGCCCGCTGGACCGTCGCGCCCCGCCGGGCCCACGCCGTGACCAAGGAGCTCGAGGCCGCCCTGCCCGACGAGGACGCCGAGAGCCTGGAGTACGTCGCCGCGCTCAACGCCGCCGACGACTCGCTGGCGCTGATCGCCGGCCGGCCCGACGCCCCGCACCAGCGCGTGATCATCACGGTGGAGGTCCCGGACGCGGCGGTCGGCCCCGTCCCGGCCGGCGGCTCGGACGACGACGAGCCCGTCGCCTCCGAGGTCCAGGTGACCAGCACGGTCGAGCAGGTGGCGATCGTCTGCGTGCACGTCGACGAGCCGGAGGCCGGCGCCGACATCGCCGACGTGCTGGCCGCGGCCGACGAGGAGAGCGACGCCGAGACGACGGCCGAGGTGGGCGAGGAGTCCGACACCGCGCTGGACGAGGCGCTGCAGCGCGTCACGGACCGCGACCTGCTCTGGTACGACTGGAGCGAGATCAAGGACGTCCCGCGCGCCTGACGCCGCCGTCAGCCGAGGAAGTCGAGCGCTTCCTTGTGCAGCTTGCCGTTCGTCGCCACCGCGTTCCCGCCCCACGGGCCGGGCCGGCCGTCGAGCGACGTGAAGGTGCCGCCCGCCTCGGTGACGATCGGCACGAGCGCGGCCATGTCGTAGACCTCGAGCTCGGGTTCGGCCGCGATGTCGACGGCGCCGTCGGCCACCAGCATGTACGACCAGAAGTCGCCGTACCCGCGGGTCCGCGCGCAGGCGCGGGTGAGGTCGAGGAACCCGTCCAGCTTCCCGCGCTCCTCCCAGCCGCCGAGGGACGCGTAGCTGAACGACGCGTCGGCGACGCGCGAGATGCCGGAGACCGACATCCGCGACGCGGACGCCAGCGACTTGCCGGTCCACGCGCCCGAGCCCTTGGCCGCCCACCAGCGCCGGCCGAGGGCGGGTGCGCTGACCAGGCCCACGACGACCTCGTCGCCGTCGGCCAGCGCGATGAGCGTGGCCCACACGGGGACGCCGCGCACGAAGTTCTTGGTGCCGTCGATCGGGTCCACGATCCAGCGCCGCGCGCCGCTGCCCGCGGAGCCGTACTCCTCGCCGACGATCGCGTCGCGCGTGCGCGCGCGGGCGAGCTGGCCGCGGATGAAGTCCTCGGCCGCGCGGTCGGCGTCGGACACTGGCGTCAGGTCGGGCTTGGTCTCCACCTTGAGGTCGAGCGCCCGGAAGCGGGACATGGTGATGGAATCGACCTGGTCGGCGATCACGTGCGCCAGACGCAGGTCGTCGGCGTAGTTGTCCTTCGTCACGGCGGCCACGGGCACAACCTAGCGCCGGATGCCAACTTTCCGCCGCCTAGCCGCGCCGGACGGGCGGATTGTTACGCGCGATGTGCCCCGTGCGGGCCGCCGGTCCGCTCAGACCACCACGGGCACGAGCTCCCGGACCCGCGTCGCGAGGCCCTCGAACGCGGCCCGCGCGGGCGATCCCGGCGCGCACTCGGCCAGCACGCGGCCTGCCAGCAGCGCGGCGTCGAGCCCGGCCGGGTCGTCCGGCACGAGGTGTGCGTCGCCCACTCCCCCGTAGCGCGCGAGGGCGTCGCGCACCTGGGCCTCGGCCCGGCGTCCGACGGCGGAGACCCGCACCCGGTTCACGACCACGACGCGGGCCGCCGGGATCGGCACAGCGGCGTCCCGCAGGTCCTCCAGGCCGCGCACCAGCCGCTGCAGCCCCACGGGGTCGGCGCTGCCGACCACGACCACGACGTCCGCGGCCTGGAGCGCGCTCAGGGTCGCGCCGTTGCGCTGCGGTGCGCGCGTGTCGTACATGAGCAGCTCGTCGGCCTCGAGCACCGGGCCACAGTCGACCACGGTCCAGGCCGCGAGCTCGCGGCTGCGCTGGAACACCACGTCGAGCGAGCTGGCGGGCAGCTCGGGCCAGCGGGACGCCCGGGTGATGCCCGTCAGGACGCGCACACCCGGCAGCACCACCGGGGCGTGCCCGGCCAGCGTCCGCACGTCGAGCACACCCTGGCCGGCCGCGCGGGCGGCGGCGGCCAGGCCGGGCGCGTCGTCGAGCAGGCCGAGGCGGGAGGTCACCGAGGAGGCGTAGGTGTCGGCGTCGGCCAGCACCACCGTGCTCGCACCGTGCGCCGGGGGCACCGGACGCGGCCGGCGCAGCACGCCGGAGCGGCGCGGCGCGGTGGCGCCCACCCCCGCGAGGGCCGCGGCGAGCTCGATGGCGGTGGTGGTCCGGCCGGGCGATCCGGCCGGACCCCAGACGGCGACGAGCATGCCGGGCCTGGTCCCGCTGTCGGGAAGGGCTGCCGGAGCGGCGCCCACCGCGGGTCCGGCGCCGTGGGCCGAGCCGTCGCCGCGGACCGCGGCGACCAGGTTCTCCGCGTCACCGCCCGCGACCACGGCGTCGCAGCCCAGACCTGCGAGGCGGGTGGCCGGCGTTGCCGGATCCTCGACCACGACGACCCGCAGGCCCGCGCCCCGCAGCCGCGCCACCGCGTCCCGGTCCAGGCCCGGCAGGTCCCCGGAGACGACCGCGGCCGTACCCGCGCCCGCCTCGGCCGCGGCCAGGAGCTCGGCGAGCTCCGCGCACCGCCGGGAGACGGTCATCCGCGGCTGCGCGCCGAGCACGGTCACCACCGCCGCCTCCTCCTCGGGTGCCTGCACCGCGACCAGGACGGTGACCGTCCGGTCCTCGCTCACCGGACACCGCCCGCCACGGGCACGACGGCGACGGTGCCGGCGTCGGAGAGCGCGGCCAGCACGGTCGGCAGGGAGTCCTCCGGGACCAGCACGTGCAGCGTCACCGTGCCGTCCACGACGATCGCGCCGTCCTGCGCGTCCACCTGCTCGACCACCACGTCCTTCGCCAGCGTGGCCGGCTCCGGTCGAGCCGCGCCCGCCTCGTGCGTGACGGGCACGTCGGGGACGAACCAGAGGTCCACCACCACACCGGCCCGGATGCGGTCCGACAGCCCCGAGCCCACGGGGACGGAGACCGAGCGGACGTCGGCGTCCGCGCCGAGGGCCGTCAGCGGCACCAGCTCGCCGTCGTCCACCACGCGGAGCACCACCAGGTCCGCGGGCAACGGCTCGGCGGCGGACAGATAGCGGCCCGTCCCGGACCCGAGGCGGACGTCGACCGTCCGCAGCGACTCGGCGGTCAGAGGCGCGCCGGGCGTGAGGGCACCGTCGGCCACGAAGACCGGGGTGGTGCGGCTCGCCGCCGAGACCACCCAGGAACCGCAGGCGACCGACAGCGCGACGATGACGAGGCCGGTCACGAGGCGCGGGTCGCGCCAGCCGGGCCTGCGCAGCCTGGTCGCGACCGGCTCGGGGAGGCCCTGCTCCCGGACTGCGGGCGCCGGGGCGGCCGGGGCATACGTCATCTCGGTCCTTCCGCGTACTTTGGTGGACTTTGGGTAGGGCGTCGAGTAGAAGTTGAGCCCCGAACCCGCTCAGAATGGTGCACAGCCTGGGCAGAGCGCCGGAACCATAGTGATCGAACGCCGCCGATCCGGCATCAGATAAACACTTCTTGTGGATAACCCCCTCATGTCGGTGTCTCGTGCCACACTGTTCCCATGGAAAAGCGCTTTCTCTCTCTGGCGGATGTGGTCGAGACCCTCAACATCTCGATGGCCCAGGGCTACGCACTGGTTCGTACCGGCGACCTTCCCGCCATCCAGGTGGGGCCCAAGAAGGTCTGGCGCGTCGAGGCAGCCGAGCTCGAGTCGTACATCGAGCGTATGTACGCAAAGAGCCGTGAGCGGCTCAAGGGCTCTGCGGCCGCTGACGGCTGAGCAGACGGCTGAAAGGCCGCGTCGTACACCGACGGGACCGGCACACTCCATGCGGGGTGAGACCGGTCCCGCTGTCCATTTCCGGGCATTCCAGTCGGTTTAGGGTGCCTCGCTGACAACCAGCAGGGCCGGGAAGGGAACCAGCCGGGCTCCGCGCCCGTCGAGCAGGTCGACGTCCAGGTGGTCGCGGCCCACGCGTGCGATGCGCCCGGCCGACACCCCGCTCAGGGTGCGCACGGCGACCCGCGCCCGGTCGCGCTGCAGGCTCCGCAACACCGGTCCCAGCCCGACGGAGTCCCGCCGTGACGTCGCGGACGCCGCGTGACGGGTCAGCCCGTGCACCGCCGCCACCGCGGCCAGCGGCACGAGGTGCTGGCTCGCCGGCTCCGGCCGGACCCCCTGGAGCAGCACCCACTCGTCCGCCGCCTCCAGCACGACGCCGCGCAACGGTGCGCCGTCGAGCAGCTCGACCGTCACCACCGCGCCGACGACGGCGCGGAACCTGTCGGCGAGCGTCATCGTCGCGTGCTCGGCGCGCGTCAGCTCGGACACGAGCGCGTCGGCCTCCGCCGCCACCTGCGCGCGGGCCTGCGCCTCGAGATCGCTGAAGAGCGCCTCCCAGCGCGTGGGGCCGGTCGGGCGCACGGATGTCATGGAGACACCCTGCGCCATCCACAGGCATCCCGCTCTCCGGTGGACACCCTCCTGACACCCCTGTTGAATAACGGTCGCCGGACGACATCAAGTGTCATCACTAGTGCCGTTCGGACTCATAGTGTCAGGAATCGAATCGCAGCAGGGGGAACCATGTCGACGCACGCCCTTGAGCACGCACCGGCTGCCGACCGCCACGACGTCGGCCGGAAGCCATCGCACCCCGACCGCCCGACGGCCGGCTCCCCGGCCTCGGCCCCGGACGCGGAGACCGGAGGCACCTGGAGAGGGCTCCTCGGGCTGCTCGCCGTCGGCACGGCGCTCGTCGCGGCGTGCGGTGTCCTCGGCACCCGCACGTGGCAGGTGGGGTCCGGCCTCGGTGCGGCGCTGTTCCCGGTGGAGGACGTCGTCGAGCTGGCGGCGGTCGCCGTCGGCACGGCGGTGGCCGGCTGGACGGGTGTGCACGCGCTCCTCGCGCTGGCCTGCGTCCTCGCGGACCGGCGCGGCAGGCGCTGGGCGGCGGCGGAACGCACCGTGGCCCGCCATGCGCCGGCCGTGGTGCGGCGCATGGCCCGGGTCGCCGCGGGTGCCGGGCTCGGTCTGGCGCTCACCGCGCCGACGGCGATGGCCCTGCCGGAGGCCGTCGGGGTACCCGCCGCGGAGGCGGGGCCCGCGGTCGTCCTCGACCTCGGCTGGCGGCCGACGAGCACGATGAGCGGGGAGCCGACGGGCCGCCCGGGCCGGTCGGTCGCCTCGGGCACCGGGTCGACGCCCGGGCGAGCGTCCCTG
Source organism: Promicromonospora sp. NPDC050262 (assembly GCF_040655935.1). Taxonomy (NCBI): domain Bacteria; kingdom Bacillati; phylum Actinomycetota; class Actinomycetes; order Micrococcales; family Promicromonosporaceae; genus Promicromonospora; species Promicromonospora sp. NPDC050262. Next base: position 337,943 of record NZ_JBFAKX010000004.1, read on the forward strand.
GTGGACCAGGACCGGCGTGCGGAAGCGGGCCGGGAACCGGTGACGGTCGAGACGGGCGACACGCTGTGGGCGATCGCCGCCGACGGGCTCGCTGCCGACAGGCCGTCCGATGGCGACCGGTCGGCCCGGGCCGGCGGCCCGGCCGACACCGATGGGCCGTCCGACGCAGAGATCGCCGAGGCCGTCGACCGCTGGCACGACGCCAACCGCCAGGTGCTGGGCTCCGACCCGGACCTGATCCGCCCGGGCACGGTGCTGCACCAGCCCTGAAAGTCGTCCGACCCACCGCACCGCCTCGCACCCGCACCGCGCCCCCAGGAGATTCCGGATGACCACGCTCGACAGCCCACCCGAGGCCACGAACACCGCGACGGAGCCCGCCACGCCGTCCCGCACCCGCCGCACTACTCCACGCCCGGCGGCCGGGGCGGCGGCGCTACCCACCCAGCGGCCCGCCGTGCCGCCGGCAGGACCGGTCACCGGACCCGGCATCGGCCGGCGGCTGCGCCGCATGCGGATCGGCGGCACGCCGTACCCCGAGCTGCAGAACGCGGCGGCTGCCCTGGAGGCGCTGTCCGGCCGACCGGTGCCCGAGCCGGACCCCACCCTGCCCGACCCCACCGCGCAGGTGTGCCGCGTGGTCCGCGCCGCGGTCGAGGTGCTGCGCGGCGAGCGCCCCGCCGCGCAGCTCGCCCGGTGGGTGACGCCACAGGTCTACGACCAGCTGCTGGAGCGGGGCCGGCTCATGCGGGAGGCCCGTCAGGTGCGGCCGCCGCGGCCCAAGGCGCACCCGGCCGCGGTACGGCGCGTGCGGCTGGTCCGGCTGGGCGCCACGTCCGCGGAGGCGACGGTGATCCTGCACGACGAGGGACGGGTGCGCGCCGCGGCCGTGCGGCTGGAGGCACGGCGCGGGGTGTGGCGCGTCGCGGTCCTCGAGATCGGCTGACCGGGTGGCTACACCCACTCCACGACGAGGTCGGCGGCGTCCCGGGTGGTGGCGATGAGGTCGGCGTTGCGCTGGTCGGTGCCGCGGGCCCACGCCTCGGCGTCGGGCAGGGGCTTGCCGAACGCGTGGTGGCGCGCGACGAGGCGCCGCAGGCGCTCGGCGTCGGGCAGGTCGACGTACCAGACCTCTGCCATCCGGGCGCGGGCTGCGGGCCAGGCGCCGTCGGCCGCGAGGAGGTAGTTGCCCTCCGTGATCACCAGCGGCTCGTCGGCCACGACGGTTCCTGCCGCCACGGGCTCCTCGATCTCGCGACGGAACTCCGGCGCGAAGACCTGCGGGCTGCCCGGCCGGCGGCCCGCGATGCGGGCGATCAGGGCGGCGTAGCCGGCGTCGTCGAAGGTGTCGATCGCGCCCTTGCGCGCGCGGCTGCCGCGGGCCTCCAGCACGGCGTTGGACAGGTGGAAGCCGTCCATCCCGACCACCACGGCCGTACCGGGCGCCAGTCCGTCGGCGAGGGCGGCGGCCAGGGTCGACTTTCCCGCGCCGGGCGGGCCGGTGATGCCGAGCACCCCGGCCTCGCCGTGCCGGACGGCGTCGTCGGCGAGCCGGGCCGCGCGCTCGACGAGCTCCGCGGTGGTCAGGCGCACGGCGCGTACTCCAGCCAGGACCGGGGGCCGACGTGCTGCACGCGGATGGACGCCACCCGGATCGCCTCCTGGACCGCGGACTCCAGCCCGGCGCCCTGGGCGAGCGCGACGCACAGGGCGCCGTGGAACGCGTCGCCCGCGCCGAGGGTGTCGCGCACCTCGACGCTCGGCACGTAGGTGGATCCGTGCCGTCCGTCCTTGTCGCACCAGGTCACGGGGGCGGATCCGTGCGTCGTGACGACGGCCCGGGACGTGGCGGCGTCCTCGGGCGCCCGGAAGTCCGCGGACCGGGCGGCGACGTCGGCCGCACCGAGCAGGTCCGCGAAGACCGGGCGCCAACGACCGGCGTCGAGCACGACGAGCGGGCGGGGTTCGAGGGCGAGGGCGTACGCGAGCACGCTCCGTGCCAGGTCGGGGTGGTGCCCGTCGAGCAGGACGACGTCGGGCCGCGGCAGGCCGTCGAGCTCCACGCGGGTGACGTCGAGGCCGTTGGTGAGGGTGGCGTCCGGCGAGACGACCGACCGGTCGCCGGTCACGTCGTCGACCAGCACGGCCGAGACGGCGATGGGGATCTCCCGGCCGCCCGCCGCGTCGTGGATCTCGACCCCGTGGTGCTCCAGGTCGCCCCGGGCGGCCGAACCCACCGGACCGGTGCCCATCGCGCTGATCAGCAGCGCACGCGCCCCGAGCGTCGCCGCGATGACCGCGGCGTTCGCCGCGGGGCCACCCGCGGAGACGTCCTGACGGACGGCGGTGATCTTCTCGTTGCGTCCGGGCCGGACGGCGCTGCGGTGGATCACATCGAGCGTCGTGAGACCTGCGAACCAGCAGGTCACCGGGGGTTTTTGCGGAGCTTTGGCGGCGGTGTCGCACATGGGGCAGAGGCTACCTTTGAAACCGGATGTCAGAGACCGGGCGTACTGTCCGAACATGACCACGACGGAGCCGACCATCCCGCCGACAACGCGCCCTGCCGTGTGGCGCGACCTGCTCCTGGACCAGCTCTCGTTCTACTGGGACGTCCACCTGTGGCCCCGCCTGGAGGGCCTCACCGACGCCGAGTATCTGTGGGAGCCCGCCTCGCCGGCATGGAGCGTACGCGCCGGGGCGGACGGGGAGCCCCGGCTCGAGCACGAGGTGCCCGAGCCGGAGATCCCGCCGGTCACGACGATCGCCTGGCGCATGGTGCACGTGGGCCGCGACGTGTTCGGGCGGCGCGCCCGGGCCTTGTTCGGCCCGACGGACGCGCCGCCCGACGCCGACATGTTCGACGCGCGGCACTGGCCCGAGGCCCCGGTCACGGCCGACGGCGGCCTGGCCGTGCTCGAGGAGGGCTACCGATCGTGGCAGGCCGGGATCGCCGCTCTGGACGACGAGTCGCTGATGCGCCCGATCGGCCCCAAGGGCGTGGCGTTCGCCGAGTTCCCGATGGCGGCGCTGGTGACCCACCTCAACCGCGAGGCCATGGCGCACGGCGGCGAGATCTGTCTGCTGCGCGACCTGTACCGGGCTCAGTACGCACCGTCCGCGTCGGCCACGGCGGGATAGGCCCGCTCCGCGAAGACCCGCAGCGCGTCCCGGACGAACGTCGCGCCCTCCGTGCCGCCGTAGTTCGCGGCGAACCGGTCGTCCGCCACGTACATGTCGGCCAGGCCCAGCAGGTAGCCGCGGTCGGGCAGCGGCTGCCCCGCGCCCGGCGTGCCCGGCACGGACGCGAGCCACTCGGCGTGCCGTGCGGCCAGGGCCTGGGCCTCGTCCGAGGCCGGGTCGGTCCCCGCCACCGCGGCGTCGGCCCAGTCCTTGCTGAGCGCCGCGACCCGCCCCTTCCACTCCTCCTGCTCCCGTGCGGTGAGGCCGCGCCACCACGCGTCGCCCCGCTGGTAGGCGTCGCGGCCCCAGCGTTCGGTGACCTCCTGCTCGTACTGCGTGTGGTCGAAGCCGTCGAACATGTCCTTCGCCATGATGTTCTCCTCGGTGGTGTCCGGGTCCTTCTCGAGATCCGCGACGGTCCGTTCGACCGACGCGATCTGCCGGGCCAGCCGGCCCTGCTCCGCCCGCAGCGACACGAGGTGCGTGCGCAGCGCCTGCGCTTCGTCCCGCTGGGCGTCGAGCACCTCGGCGATGGCGCCGAGGCCGAGCCCGAGATCACGCAGCAGCAGGATCCGCTGCAGCCGCACCAGCGCGGTGCGGTCGTAACGGCGCGGGCCCGCATCCGTCGTGCGGACGGCGGGCAGCAGGCCGACGGCGTCGTAGTGCCGCAGCGTCCGGCTCGTGACGCCGGTCAGCCGCGAGATCTCCTGGATGGACCATTGCATGTTCATCACCGTAAAGGTTGACGTCGCGTCAACTTCAAGTCCCAGTCTCCGCGGATCAAGCATGATCAAGCAACTAAACCTGTGGATAACTCATGTCCGATGCCGCTCGCGCCCAGACTGATCGTCATGACAGCATCGAGCGAGATCATCCCGGACCAGCCCCTGGTCGACGACGCGGCGCTCCTCGCCTTCGCGAACCTCCTGCACGGCGGCATCCGGCCGCGCCGCCGCACGCTCTGGTTCGCCCTGCTCGACGGCGCGCGCCGCCCGCTGCCGATGGTCGTACCCGTGGACCTCGTGCCGGACGAGCCCGACGCGCTCCTGACGAGCAACCTCGGCCGGGCCTGGCACGAGATCCTGCGGGGCGAGCCGGGCGCCTCGGTGCTGCTCGTGCTGGAACGCCCTGGCTCCCCCTACGCCTCGCCCGAGGACCACGCCTGGCACGCGGCCCTCCGGTCCGCCGCTGCCGAGCACGGGCTCACGGTCGCCGCGTTCTTCCTCGCGACGGCGGACGGCGTCGCCGCGCTGGCTCCGGACGCCGCATCGCCTCCGGACGACGCGCCGGCCGGACCCGAGCCCCGCATCAGGCCCCGATGGCCTCGAGCCGTTCCCACTCGTCGTCGGTGAACAGGCGCGACCGGATGAGGAACCGCACACCCTCGGGCGCCTCGACGCTGAAGCCGGCGCCACGGCCCGGGACCACGTCGATCGTCAGGTGGGTGTGCTTCCAGTACTCGAACTGGTTGCGGCTCATCCAGACCGGAACCGTGAACGACCCGGCCTCCGCGGCGGAGATCGCGAGGTCGCCGAGGTGCACGTCCGCGTCCCCGGTGATGAAGTCGCCGTCCGGGTAGCACATGGGCGACGAGCCGTCGCAGCAGCCGCCCGACTGGTGGAACATGAGCTCGCCGTGCTTGTCCCGCAGGCGCACGAGCAGCGCCGCCGCGTCGTCGGTCACGGCGACCCGCGCGGCGGGTGACCCGGTCACGGGGGCGGGGGTGGGGCGGACGTCGTCGGGCATGGAACCTCCCAGAACTCGAAGCCGAACCGGACGGCCGGGCGGGAGGCCGGTGACGTACCGGCCCGGCCTCCCGCCCGACGAGGTGCCCCCGGCCTAGAAGAAGCCCAGCTTGTTCGGGGAGTAGCTGACCAGCAGGTTCTTGGTCTGCTGGTAGTGGTCGAGCATCATCTTGTGGTTCTCGCGGCCCACGCCCGAGCCCTTGTACCCGCCGAACGCCGCCGCGGCCGGGTAGGCGTGGTAGTTGTTCGTCCACACCCGGCCGGCCTCGATCGCCCGCCCGGCCCGGTACGCGTCCGCGCCGGAGCGCGTCCACACGCCCGCGCCCAGCCCGTAGAGGGTGTCGTTGGCGATCTTGATCGCGTCGTCGAACTCGGCGAACTCGGTGACCGCGACCACGGGCCCGAAGATCTCCTCCTGGAAGATCCGCATCTCGTTCTTGCCCTCGAAGATCGTGGGCGTCACGTAGTAGCCGCCCGCGAGGTCGCCCTCCAGCTCCGCCCGGTGGCCGCCGGTGAGCACCTTGGCACCCTCGGCCCGGCCGATGTCGAAGTAGCTGAGGATCTTCTCGAGCTGGTCGTTGCTCGCCTGCGCCCCGATCATCGTGTCCGTGTCCAGCGGGTTGCCCTGCTTGATCGCCTCGGTGCGTGCCACGGCGTCGGCCAGGAACGAGCTGTAGATGTCGCTCTGGATGAGCGCGCGCGACGGGCACGTGCACACCTCGCCCTGGTTGAGGGCGAACATCGTGAAGCCCTCCAGGGCCTTGTCGTAGTAGTCGTCGTGCGCCGCCGCGACGTCGCTGAAGAACAGGTTCGGCGACTTGCCGCCCAGCTCCAGCGTCACCGGGATGATGTTCTGCGACGCGTACTGCATGATCAGGCGGCCCGTCGTGGTCTCGCCCGTGAAGGCGATCTTGCGGATCCGGGACGAGCTCGCGAGCGGCTTGCCCGCCTCCGCGCCGAACCCGTTGACCACGTTCACGACGCCCGGCGGCAGCAGGTCCGCGATGAGCTCCATGAGGTACAGGATCGACGTCGGCGTCTGCTCGGCCGGCTTGAGCACCACGGCGTTGCCCGCAGCGAGCGCCGGCGCCAGCTTCCACACCGCCATCAGGATCGGGAAGTTCCACGGGATGATCTGCCCCACGACACCCAGCGGCTCGTGGAAGTGGTACGCGATCGTGTCGCCGTCGATCTCGCTGATCGACCCCTCCTGGGCCCGGATCGCGCCCGCGAAGTAGCGGAAGTGGTCGATGGCCAGCGGGAGGTCCGCGTTGAGGGTCTCGCGGACGGGCTTGCCGTTCTCCCAGGTCTCCGCGACGGCCAGCTCCTCGAGGTGCTCCTCCATGCGGTCGGCGATCTTGTTCAGGATGATCGCGCGCTCGGTGACCGACGTGCGTCCCCACGCGGGCGCCGCGCCGTGTGCGGCGTCGAGGGCCCGGTCGATGTCGTCGGCGTCGCCGCGTGCGACCTCGGTGAAGGTGCGTCCGGTCACGGGGCTGGGGTTCTCGAAGTACTGCCCGTTCGCCGGGGGTACGTACTCGCCGCCGATCCAGTGGTCGTACCGGGGCCGGAAGCTGGCGATGGCACCTTCCGTACCTGGGGCTGCGTACACGGTCATGGTCTGCCTCCTCGCAGGATCTCGCGCCCGCCTCCGGGTTGCCCGACGGCGGAGCCGCGCCCCAGGCGCACCGGTGCGCCCGAGTGCGGCGAGGTTAGGCAGCGGGGCGTTGCATCCGCGTTGCAACCCGACCGTGACCTCGCAGGGGCAAGCCGGGAGGGCGCCGGCACAGATGGACTCATGAGGACAGATCGCCGGACCGACCGTGCCCGTGCGACGAGCCGACACCGAGGAGAAGCCCCCATGAACCTCGCACCACGCCGCACCGCCCCCACGGTCCCGCTGATGGTCCCGCTCGCCGCGGCACTGAGCGTGGTGCTGGCGCTCGCGGGCTGCACCGCCGACGACGGCGGGTCGGGCGCCGCCGAGGAGGCGACCAGCCTGTCGGCCCCCGACGCGGCCCCCGACGGCGCGCCGGCCCCGGACGCCGCGCGGGCTCCCGAAGCCCTGAGCGACGAGGCGTTCGTCCCGCCCTACCCGGAGCCCTACCCCGAGCCCGGCCCGGTCGACCCCGCGGGCGAGGAGTACGACGACTCCCCCGAGTCGCCGTTCCTCGACGTCGCCACGAGCCCGCTGTCCACGTTCTCGGCCGACGTCGACACGGCGTCCTACTCGAACCTGCGCCGTCAGGTGAACCAGGGCGTCGCGCCCGAGGGGGTGCGCATCGAGGAGCTGGTCAACTACTTCGACTACGACTACGACGCGCCCGCCGCCGGGGCCGAGCACCCCTTCTCGGTGACCACCGAGGTGGCGCGGGCCCCGTGGAACCCGGAGCACCAGCTCGCCATGGTGGGCGTGCAGGCCACGGAGGCGGTGCCGACGTCGGAGGGCAACAACATCGTCTTCCTGCTGGACGTGTCCGGGTCCATGGACGAGCCGAACAAGCTGCCCCTGCTGGCGGAGTCGTTCGCGCTGCTGGTGGAGCAGCTCGACGAGCGCGACCGCGTGTCGATCGTGACGTACGCGGGCGACAACCGCGTGGTCGCCGACTCGGTGCCCGGCTCGGAGCACGGCGTGCTGGTGGACCATCTGCGGTCGCTGCGGGCCGGCGGTTCCACGGGTGGTGCGGCCGGCCTGACCACGGCGTACGAGCTGGCCGAGAAGAACTTCGTCGAGGGTGGCAACAACCGGGTGATCCTGGCGACCGACGGCGACTTCAACGTGGGGCCGTCCTCGCCCCAGGAGCTCACGACGCTGGTCGAGGCGGAGCGGGCGTCCGGGGTGTACGTGTCGGTGCTGGGCTTCGGCATGTACAACCTGAAGGACAGCATGATGGAGGCGATCGCGGTCCACGGGAACGGCAACTACGCGTACATCGACACCCTGGCCGAGGCGCGCAAGGTGCTGGTCGACGAGTTCGGCTCGACGATGTTCGTCGTGGCCCAGGACCTGAAGCTGCAGGTCGAGCTGAACCCGGCCACCGTCGGCTCGTACCGGCTGATCGGGTACGACAACCGGCGCCTGGCGGACGAGGACTTCGACGACGACACGAAGGACGCGGGCGACGTGGGCGCGGGCCACTCCGTGACGGCGTTCTACGAGCTCGTCCCGGCCGGTTCGGACGGCGGCAAGGGCTCGGACGGCGGCCTGAAGTACTCCGACCGGGAGGTCGGCACGAGCGACGACTTCATGACGGTGCACGTGCGGTACAAGTCGCCGGACGGCGGGGTGTCGGCAGCGAGCACCGAGGTGGAGTTCCCGGTCGGCGCCGCCGCGTACACGACGGCGCCGTCCGCGGACTTCGAGTTCGCCTCCGCGGTCGCGGAGCTGGGGCTGATCGCCACGGGCTCGGAGTACCGGGCGGAGGCGAACCTCGACGGGGCTCGCACCCGGGCGGCGGGTGCGCTGGGCGCGGACCCGTACGGGCTGCGGGCGGAGTTCGTCGACCTGGTCGACGCCTACCGCGAGATGGGGTGAGGGTGGGGTGATCTCGACGCGGGACCGCGTCTGTCACCCGGCGCGCTTTCGACAAACCCGATCGAAAGACATACAGAAAGCGCTGGAGATAGTTTTACCGCCGACGAACCGTCCGGGAATTTTCGACCGGGCGCGATCAATGCCGAATTCGAATCCGCACCGGCCGCACGCTACCGGGGAATGACGCCGGACACCGATCTTCGCGCTTTCGGTCCCCGAGGTCGTTCTCGAGGTGGACCGTGCGCTCCGGGCGGCCGGCCGACCACGGGGCGGTCAGGAGCCGTCGCGTGACGTGAGGATCGTCCGGTTGCCGAGCGGCTCGCGGGAGTCGAGTGCGCGCTGCGCGCCCTGCGACTGCTGGACCATGTCGACGGCGACCCGCAGGTCCTCGACGGCCCAGTCGAGCGAGGTCTCGATGTGGGTGGCCTGGGCGAGCAGGGTGCGAGCCTGGGTGACCGAGGTGGGCGGGGCGTCGGTGAGCCGCTGGGCCCCGGCCTGGCGCGCCTCGGCAAGCGCCTGGGCGAGCACGTCGCGCGTGGCCGGGTCCGCGACCTGGCCCTCCGAGCCCTCGTAGACCCGCTCGGCCGTCTCGAGGACGGCGGCGAGGTCGTGCGACCGGGCCGAGGTGCTGGTGACCTGGGTGTCGATCTGGGCGGTCAGGGTGAGGATGCGGCCGGTCTCCTCGGCGCGGGCGGACATGGACCAGAGCGTGACGGCGACCGCCAGGCACGTGATGATCGCGGCGCCGAAGGTCCACCGGCGGCGGCCACGTGCGCCGGCGAGGTCGAGGCCTGCGCCGGGTTCGGGCGGCGGCGCAGGGGTGTCGAGCGCGGGCAGGTTCGCGAGCTCGATCGCGGGCAGTGCGCGGCTCGGACTGTCTCCGGCCTGTTCATCAGTTTCAGACATCTGCGATTCCGGTCTAGCTAAAGCGATGGTGTTCAACTCTTCCCCCAAAGAGAGTTCTCATGAAAACTATCTGTCGGACGCGAAGCCCGTTTAACTACCGGTGCGATTGACGCTAAGACTACTTTCCGCGTCACGCGCGGCGAGACCGTAATGCGTCTGTGATCTGTGGAAAACCCGCCTGAGACGGTGGAAAACTTGGCGATCACGGTGGACAACTTGTTGATGAACTTGGTCCGATGCCTACACTGGCGTGGTTCGACGACGACGTCGGGACAGGGTGAGGGGCAGCATGCAGCAGGTGCCACACCGGGACGCGCGCTGGGTTCGCGCGGCATATGAGAGCTTCGTCGGTTCCGCCGGCTCACTGGAGCCGGACGGGATCGACCCGATCGTCGCGGCGTCGTGGCGGCGGAGCCTGCGCAACGGTGTGGACCCCGACCGGCCGAGCGCGGTGACGGTCGCGGCGTCGGGCGAGCTGGACGAGTACCGCAGCGCCCATCCCCTGGCCGGCGCGATGCCGCTGGTCCGCGACCTGGTGGGCGGGGCGACGGGCGACGGCCTGGTGGTCGCGGTGTCCGACGACGTCGGCCGCCTCCTGTGGGTCGAGGGCCGCGGGCAGGTGCGCTCCGCCGTGGACGGTGTCGGCTTCGTCGAGGGCGCGCTCTGGCGGGAGGACTCCGTGGGCACCAACGCGCCCGGGACCGCACTCGCCACGCGCCGCGCCGTCCAGGTGCTCGGCGCCGAGCACTTCGCGCGCCCGGTCCAGCGGCTGAACTGCACCGCGGCCCCGGTGCACGACCCGGCGGGCGGCATCATCGGCGTCCTCGACCTGACCGGCGGCAGCGCCGCCGGGTCCCACGTGGCCCTCGCCCTGGTGCGCGCCACGGTCGCCATGGTCGAGCGCGAGCTCGCCCTGCGGGCCACGGACGCGACGGCGGCGGACGGCGGGCGCGCGCCCTGGGCGGGCGACGTCGGCCCGGACGGGGACGCCGGCACGGCAGGTGGTGCGGCCGACCGCGCCCCCGACCTGCGCCTGCTCGGCGCGCCGACGCTGCGCGGCCGCCGGCTCTCCCTGCGGCACGCCGAGATCCTGCTGCTGCTCGCCGAACGCCCCCGCGGCCTCAGCGCCGAGGAGCTCGCCGTGCTGCTGCACCCGGGCGACCTCTCGCTGGTGGCCGTGCGGGCAGAGATCTCCCGCCTGCGCCGGGTGGCCGACGGCGTGCTCGACGGTCCGCTGCTGGCCGGCTCCCGTCCGTACCGGCTCGCCCGGATGCTCCGGTCCGACGTCGACACGGTGCGCACCCGGCTGCGGCACGGCGACGTGCGCGGGGCGCTGTCGGTGTACCCCGAGCCCTTGCTGCGCCGGTCGGTCGCGCCCGGTGTGGAGCGGCTGCGCGAGGAGCTGGAGGCCGAGGTGCGGGCGGCCGTGCACGCCTGCGACGACGCGGCCGCCGTCGAGCAGTGGACCGCCCGTGACGAGGGCGCGGAGGACCACACGGCCTGGACACGACTGGTGCGGCTGACCGAGCCCGGCGGACCGCGGGCCGCCCGCGCGCGGGCGCACCTGGCCGTGCTGGAACGAAGGCTCTCCTGAGCGGTACGGGCCGGGATCATCCTGACCCTTGCCTGTGTTCCTAGACTCGACAGTGCACGCGCTCATCGAGGAGGAACCATGCCCGCTCCCATCGACCCGTCGGACAAGATCGCGCAGTACGCCCACCCCGAACGGCTCGTGAGCACGGCGTGGCTGGCCGAGCACCTCAAGGACCCGGGCATCGTCGTCGTCGAGTCGGACGAGGACGTGCTGCTCTACGAGACCGGGCACATCCCCGGCGCCGTGAAGGTGGACTGGCACACCGAGCTGCAGCACCCGCAGATCCGCGACTACCTCGACGGCGCCACGTTCGCCGCCCTCCTGGGCGGCAAGGGCATCGCGCGCGACACGACGATCGTGCTGTACGGCGACAAGAACAACTGGTGGGCCGCGTACACCGCGTGGGTGTTCACGCTGTTCGGGCACCAGGACGTGCGCCTGCTCGACGGCGGCCGCGGGCTGTGGACCGCCGAGGGCCGCGAGCTCACCACCGACGTGCCCGCTCCCGCCCCGGTCGAGTACCCGGTGGTCGAGCGCGACGACACGACGGTCCGTGCCTTCCACGACGACGTGCTGGCGCACCTCGGCAACGGCCCGCTCGTCGACATCCGCTCCCCGCAGGAGTACACGGGCGAGCGCATCGCCATCCCGGACTACCCCGAGGAGGGCGTGCTGCGCGGAGGCCACATCCCGACGGCCCGCAACGTCCCGTGGGCCACGGCCGTGGCGGAGGACGGCACCTACAAGGCGCGCGCGGAGCTCGACGCGATCTACACGTCGGGCCTGGGCCTCGACCCGGACGACGCCGTGGTCACCTACTGCCGCATCGGCGAGCGCTCCAGCCACACCTGGTTCGCGCTCACCTATCTGCTCGGCTACACGAACGTGCGCAACTACGACGGCTCGTGGACCGAGTGGGGCAACGCGGTGCGCGTCCCGGTCGCGACGGGTTCCGAGCCGGGCACCGTCTGACGGGTCAGGCCCGGCCGAAGGCCTTGCGGAGCTCGTCCTTGGCGCGTTCCAGCACCTGGCGCTGGTCGGCGTCGAGGTCCTTGCCCGCGCGGTTGACGTAGAACGTCAGCATGGACATCGCCGAGCGGTACGGAGAGCTCTTGCGCCGGCCGCTGGCCTCGGCGGAGCGCTTGAGGGAGGCGGCGATCCGGGCGGGGTCGTCCCAGGTGAACACGCCCTCCTCCAGGTCCAGGGCGTCACTGCCCTCGGTGACGTCCTGCGACCAGCGGTCGGGGCCGCCGCCCGGCCCCTTGTTCTCGGCCATGCGGCCACGCTACGACGCCGCTCGCGAGCTCGCCCGGGCCACCGCGACGGTGAAAGGATGAACGGATGAGCACCGACGACGTCAACCTGCCCGAGGCTCTCGCCGAGCTGCGGGACGCCTTCCTGGAGACGCCCGAACGGGACCGGCTCCAGCTCCTGCTGGAGGTCTCGCGCGAGCTGCCGCCGCTGCCGGAGAAGTACGCGGACGCGCCCGAACGGCTCGAGCGGGTGCAGGAGTGCCAGTCACCGGTCTACGCGTTCGCCGAGGTGGACGACGCCGGGGTGGTCACCTTCCACGCCAGCGCACCGGAGGAGGCGCCCACCACCCGCGGGTTCGCGTCGATCCTGGCGCAGGGCCTGACCGGGCTGACGGCGCAGCAGGTGCTGGACGTTCCGGAGGACTACCCGCTGCAGCTCGGGCTGACCAAGGTCGTGAGCCTGCTGCGCCTCAACGGTATGGCCGGCATGCTGACCCGCGCCAAGCGCCAGGTCCGCGAGCAGCTCGCGGCCGCGCAGGTCTGAGCCCGCGGTCTGCACGGCCCACAGCCGTGAGTTCGGCAGTTGACATCGAGGTCGGCACAGGCCTGTGCCGACCTCGATGCCAACTGCCGAGCTCACCGGCCAACTGCCGAACTCACGGGCGAATTGCCGAACTCAGACCTCGCCGCCGCCGAAGCGCTCGCGGTAGGCGTCCAGGTCGTCGTCGCTGATCTTGGCGAAGAGCACCGGCGGGACGGTGAAGGCCGTCCCGGCCGGGACGGCGTCGAGCGACGTCGCGGCCTCCGGGGAGACCCAGGTCGCGGTGTCGTCGAGGGTGAACACCCCGCGCAACGTGGAAGCCGTCTGCGGGACGAACGGCTCGGAGACCACCGCGTAGAGGCGGATCAGGTTCATCGCGGTGCGCAGCGAGACCGCCGCCGCCTCCGGGTCGACCTTGACCTGCTTCCAGGGCTCCTTCTCGACCAGGTACGCGTTGCCGGCCGACCACAGCGCGCGCAGGGAGTTCGCGGCCTTGCGGTACTGGAGGGCCTCCAGGTGCCCCTCGTACTCGGCCAGGAGCCGGGACACCTCAGCGCCGAGCTTCTCCTCGGCCTCCCCCGGCTCGCCGCCCGCGGGGACGGTCTCACCGAACCGCTTGGCGGAGAACGTCAGCACCCGGTTGACGAAGTTGCCCAGCGTGTCGGCCAGGTCCTTGTTCACCGTGCCGGCGAAGTGCTCCCAGGTGAACGACGAGTCGTCGGACTCCGGGGCGTTCGCGATCAGGTACCAGCGCCAGTAGTCGGCGGGCAGGATCTCCAGCGCGGCGTCGGTGAAGACGCCCCGCTTCTGCGACGTCGAGAACTTGCCGCCGTAGTAGGTGAGCCAGCTGAAGCCCTTGACGTAGTCGACCATGGTCCACGGCTCACGGACGCCGAGCTGCGTGGCGGGGAACATCACCGTGTGGAACGGGACGTTGTCCTTGGCCATGAACTGCGTGTAGCGCACGTCGTCGGCCTCGTACCACCAGGACTTCCAGTCCCTGGCCTCGCCCGGCGCGGCGGCGTCCGCCCACTCCTGGGTGGAGCCGATGTACTCGATCGGGGCGTCGAACCAGACGTAGAAGACCTTGCCGTCGGCCGCGAGCTCGGGCCAGGTGTCGGCCGGGACGGGCACGCCCCACTCCAGGTCGCGCGTGATCGCGCGGTCGTGCAGGCCCTCCGAGAGCCACTTGCGGGCGATCGACGTCGACAGCAGCGGCCAGTCCTTGCTGTTCTGGTCGATCCACGCCTCGACCTCGGCCTGGAGCTTGGACTGCAGCAGGAACAGGTGCTTGGTCTCGCGCACCTCGAGGTCGGTCGAGCCGCTGATCGCCGAGCGCGGGTCGATCAGGTCCGTCGGGTCCAGCACGCGCGTGCAGTTCTCGCACTGGTCGCCGCGCGCCCGGTCGTACCCGCAGTGGGGGCACGTGCCCTCGACGTAGCGGTCGGGCAGGAACCGGCCGTCGACCGGCGAGTACACCTGCCGGATCGCCCGCTCCTCGATGAAGCCGTGCTCGTGCAGGCGCCGCGCGAAGTGCTGCGTGGTCTCGGCGTTCTGCGTCGAGGAGCTACGCCCGAAGTGGTCGAACGACAGCCCGAAGCCCGCGTAGATCTTCTTCTGCGTCTCGTGCGCGCCCGCGCAGAACTCCGCGACGGGCAGGCCCGCCTCGGCCGCCGCCAGCTCGGCCGGCGTGCCGTGCTCGTCGGTGGCGCAGATGTAGAGCACGTCGTGCCCGCGCTGGCGCAGGTACCGCGCGTAGACGTCGGCCGGGAGCATCGACCCGACCATGTTCCCCAGGTGCTTGATGCCGTTGATGTACGGAAGCGCACTGGTGACAAGGTGGCGAGCCATCGCTGGATGCTCCGATTCGTAGTTCTGGATCCGTGGGTCCGGGCAGGGTGCCCGGCAGGCTCGCGGGGCGAGCCACGGCCAAGCCTAGATCCACCGGGTGCCGGGGACGGCATCGCGGTCACGGTGTGAGCGGCCGGACGACGACGGCGACCCGCGCCGGCGCCGGTCAGCGGGAGGAGCTCACCGGGTCCCGGCCGAGCAGGCGCAGCGCGGTGAACCACGGGTCGGCGTCACCGGCAGACGGCTCGGCCACCGGCGCCGCGAACACCCCCGGCGTCCCGCCCGGCCGCGCTGCGATCGGGCCCGCGCTCTCGAGCACGAAGGCGACGGTGGCGTCGTCGGGCCGGTAGGTGGTGCCGAGCGCCTCGGCGACGTCCCAGGCGTGCACCGCGGTGTCGAGCAGCTGCATCCCGAGGGCGAGCGTCGCCGAGACCTGGGCGTCGAACTCGGCCAGGTGGACGGGGGCGTCCGGTTGCGCGCGTGCGAACGCCTCGCGCAGCGCCGTCGCGGACGCCTCCCACGCGTCGACGGCGCCGGCCGGCGTCACCTCCGGACCGGCGTAGTGCGCGACGTCGGCGTCGCCGTCGCCGAGGGCGGCCGCGAAACCGTGGTTCTGGCCGATCATGTGCGACAGCAGGGCGGCGAGGTCCCACTCGTCGCACGGGGTCGCGATGTCGAGCGGGCCCCGGGCGGCCTGCTCGACGAGACGGGTGGTGTCGGCGAGGGCGGTGTGGTGCAGGGTGAGCATCTCCGAATAAGTAAGCATGCGTAGACGATACACCCGAGTAGATCGTAGGTTGCTGGTTAGGATCGCCGGGTGGAGCGTCCCGAGCTTGGCTACCTGCTGACCCGGCTGCTGCGGGTGGTGATCGCCCGGGAGGAGCCGATCCTCGCGGCCGCCGGCCTGGTGATGTGGGACTACGCGGTGCTCTCCGCCCTGGGCGAGCAGGACGCCCCGACGCAGGCGCAGCTCGCGGCCGCCACGGGTCGCGACAAGACCCGGCTGATCGGCAACCTGGACCGGCTCGTGGAGCTCGGGCTCGTGCAGCGCGCCCCCGACCCCGCCGACCGCCGCAACCGTGTGGTCTCGCTCACCGCCGAGGGGCGGCAGGTGCTGACCACCTGCCAGGCCGGCATCGCCGCCATGGAGCGGGAGCTGCTGGGCGACCTCCCGGCCGACGAGCGGGCGGCGTTCGAGCGGGCGCTCACCGCGCTGGACACGTCCCGGGGCTGAGGCCCCGTGCCCGCTCGTCAGAGGCACTCGCACATGAAGCCCTGCACCGCCCGGTGCACCTGCGCGGCGTGCGGCCCGACCCAGAACAGGTGGGTCGGCGAGTCGAGCTCGGCAAGGCGCGCGTCGTCGATGTGCTCGGCGAGGTCCAGGGCGTGCGCGAAGTCGACGCCACCGTCGTGGCGGGACCCCGTCACGAGCGTCGGGCACGACACCCGGCGCAGCAGCGTGTGCCGCGCGCCGTCGTCGTCCGGCCGGCCCTGCCGCAGGTCGGCGGCGAAGCCGCTGCCGGACCCCATCGCCAGGAACGCCGCGCGGGCCCGGCCGCGGTCCTCCGGGCTCCAGGTGGGCCACCAGGCGCTCGCGGGCAGCCGGGACAGCGATCCGGCCGCCATCCGGAGCCCGGCGTCCGTGGCGACCGCGCGGGACACCGCGGACCAGAGCCCGCGCTCGGCGCGCGGGCCGAAGAGGACGGGACCCAGCGCTCGCCGCCCGGCGGAGTCCGGGTAGCGCAGCGTCGACGGCGCCGCGCTATGCAGGACCAGCCGCGCGGGCCGGACCGACCCGGACGCCGCGACGTGCAGTGCCTGAAGCCCGCCGAACGACACCCCGACGACGGCCGCCACGGCGGAGATGCCGAGCTCGGCGCACACCTCGTCGACCGCCGGGACGAACCGGGCCGCGGTGAGGTCACCCACCCGGGTCCGGCCGTAGCCGGGCCGGGAGAACGCCACCACGCGGTACCCGAGGCGCGTGTACGACTCGCAGCCGCAGTCGACGGTCGCGGCACAGTGCCCGCCCGGGAAGAACAGGACCGTCCCGCGCCGCCCGCCGGTGACGCAGACCTCGACGTCACCGAGGCTCGTGCCGACCAGCTCCGACGCGGCCGCCAGGTGGATCACGACCACCGTCCGGCACGACCGGCGGTGGTGGTGCGGCCGGCGGCAGCACCGCCGGCGAGCCCGCGGCGCGGATCGCCCGCGCACGGCACGCCGAGCAGGTCCGGGGCGCCGATGTCGGCGGGCATCGGCACCTCCGCGAGCGGCACCTTGTCCGGGTCGCAGACGACGGTGGGCACCAGGCGCGCCACCGACGCCCGGCCAAGCAGCCGCAGCTCCGGCCAGGCCACGACGCCCGGGCGGGCGAGGCCCGCGTCGAGGACCAGGACCCGCCGGCCGTCGTGCGTGATCGTGGTGTCGAGGACGGTCGTGACCACCACGAACGGCTCCGGGCCGTCCGCCGTGTGCACGCACGGCGTGCTGCACAGCAGCGCGAGACCGTGCAGGGAGACGCCGTCCACCACGACGTCGGTGGTGGTCGCCCGGGTGTCGGCCGGCCACGCGTCGGCGGCGAGCGGATCAGGGATGCTCGCGCGGAGCGTGGGCAGGATCGCGGTGAGGGTCATGCCCTCCGTCGTACGGCGCCCGCGACCGCGGGAACGGGGGCCTTGACGCATCCCGTACGGGCGCGGGCCAAGTCCTGACGCAGCCCGTACGGACCGTGCCCCACCCACCGGCATAGCGTGATCGTGTGCCTGATCCACGCTCCACGCGGCTCTTCGCCGCGACTGTCACGCCCTTCACCTCCGACGGTCACCTCGACCTCGACGCGCTCGCCGTGCACGTCGACCGCCTGGTGCGAGAGGGGGTGGACGGGCTGGTCGTCGGCGGGACCACGGGCGAGTCCGGCGCGCTCGCCCCGGAGGAACGGGTCGCGCTGCTGCGTGCGGCCGTCGACGCCGCCGGCGACCGCGCCGCCGTCGTCGCCGGGGTGGGCGAGCACGACACGACCACGGGCATCGCCCTCACCGTCGACGCCGCCCGGGCCGGGGCCGACGGCGTGCTCGTCGCGGCGCCCGCGGCCAGCCGCCCCTCGCAGGCCGGGCTCCTCGCGCACGTGCGGGCGCTCGCCGACGCCGCCGACGTGCCCGTCATGCTCTACGACAACCCCCGCCGGTTCGGGGTCGGCTTCGAGATGCCGACCCTGCTGCGCGCGGCCGAGCACCCGAACGTCTGGGCCGTCAAGGACGCCACGGAGAACCCGCACCGGGCCGCAGAGCTCATGGGACTGTCCGACCTGGCGTACTACGCCGGGTCGGACGCCGCGGCCATGGTCCTGACGGCCGGCGGGCAGGGCGTGGTCGGCGTCGGCGTCAACGTGGAGCCCGCCCTCTGGCGGGCCTACGTCGACGCCCTGCTGGGCGGCGACCTGGACGCCGCGGACGACTGCTCCCGGCGTCTCGCCCCGCTCGACCACGCCCTGCACCGCCACGTGCCGCCCGCCGTGGCGACCAAGGTGGTGCTGCGTGGCCTCGGCCTGCTGCCCACCGCCCGGGTGCGCCTGCCGCTGGTGGGACCTGTCCCCGAGGAGACCGCGGCGATCCGCCGGGACCTGGAGGTGTACGAGGGTCTCCCGGACTTCCACAGCGGCCTCGCCCGGCTCGACCACCCCGATGCGCACGGCGGCGCGCTGCGCCTGCTCTGAGCCAGTGGCGCTTCTTGAACCCGACGTAGAGCCGCACGGCCCAGCCCGCCATCACGAGCACGGCGAGCGGGTAGCCCAGGGGCCAGGAAAGCTCGGGCAGCCCGTCCACGGTGCGGGAGCGGTGATCAGGCGGACCTCCATCACGCCACCCCCGACCACGACGGCACGCGGTGCAGCAGGAGCTGCGCCGACGTACGCCGCACGCCGGGCTGCTCGCGCAGCCGGTGCAGCTCCGCCTCGACGTCGGGCAGGCTCCGGCACGCGAGGTGGACGGCGTAGTCGAACTCCCCCGTGACCTGCCACGCCGACACCACGGCCACGCTGTCCGCCAGCATGCTCTCGAACAGCGCGAGGTCGGCGTCCGCGCGGACCTGGACCTGCGCCAGGACCTCCACCGGCCGGCCGAGGAGCGCACGATCGACCCGGGCGTGAAAGCCCGCGATGACCCCCCGCTCGACCAGCCGGCGCACCCGCACGGACGTCGCGGACGTGCTCAGGCCGGTCGCGGCGGCCAGCTCGTGGAGCGTGGCCCTCCCGTCGTGCAGCAGCAGCTCCAGGATCGCCCGGTCGGTGTCGTCCAGGGCCGCGTCGGGCGCCGGCTCGGCACCGGAGGAGCGGCGGGAGGCAGAGGTGAGGGCCATACCAGCGACGCTATGAACGGCCCGCGGCTCACCGGGCCGCGTGAACGCAATCCCTACGCCGGCCAGCCGGATCCTGACGGGACCTTGATGCCCGCCGCGGGTCGATACCGACCGGTAGGCCCCATGATGGTGCGATGACGTCGCAGGTTACCGATCTGGTCGTAGGTGATGGCCCACCGCTGGCCGTCCTCCTGTTCCTCCCTCGGGCCGGCGCGATCACCGGCCTGAGCCGCTGGTCGGTGCTGCGCCTCGTGCGCCCGTTCGCGGAGCACTTCACCGTGCACGTGCTCAACCGCCCGCCAGGCCTGCCCGCCGGCTCGACCATGGCCGACATCGCCGCCGTCCATGCCCACGGCATCGGTCGGCTGTCGTCCGGTCCGGTGCACGTCCTGGGCGTCTCCACCGGCGGCGCCGTCGCCCTGCAGCTCGCCGTGGACCACCCGCACCTCGTCGACCGGCTCGTCCTGGCCTCCACCGCGCACTCGCTCGGCGCACTCGGCCGCGACGCACAGCGCCGCTACGTCGACCGCGCGCTGGCAGGACACCGGCCCAGCCCCGCCCTCGCGCCGCTGGTCACCGGCACGCCCGCGCTCCAGCCGCTGGTGGCGGCCGGTCTGTGGCTCGCCGACGGCCCTGGCGACCACACCGATGCCGCCACCGTGCTGCAGGCCGAGGACACGTTCGACATCGCCGACCGGCTCGACCAGGTGGCGTCACCCGTGCTGCTGATCCACGGCGACCAGGACCGCGTGTACCCGACGGACCGCGTACGCGAGACCGCGGACCGGCTCCCGCACGCCACGGTCACCACCTACCCGGGCGGCGGTCACGAGCAGGTCCTCACCGACCGCCGGTTCGCGCCCGACGTCACGGCCTTCCTCCTGGACGGGTCGTAGGGCACGGGTCCGCCGGGCCGCCGCCTCACTCCTCGAACCGGTACCCCGCCCCCGGGTGCGTCAGGATGTGCTTCGGGTGCGACGGGTCCTGCTCCAGCTTGCGCCGGAGCTGAGCGGTGTAGACGCGCAGATAGTTGGTCTCCGTCGAGTACGCGGGGCCCCACACCTCGTGCAGCAGCAGCTTGCGGTCCACGAGCCGACCGCGGTTGCGCACCAGCACCTCCAGCAGCGCCCACTCGGTGGGGCTCAGGCGCACCTCTTCCCCGGCGCGCGAGACCTGCCTCCGCGCCAGGTCGATCCGCAGGTCGCCCGCGGTGACCACGGGCTCCTCGGCCTGCGCCGGCTCGGCCCGGCGGACGGCGGCACGCAGCCGCGCGAGCAGCTCGTTCATCGCGAACGGCTTGGTCACGTAGTCGTCGGCCCCGGCGTCGAGCGCGTCCACCTTGTCGTCGCCGAGCTGCCGGGCGGACAGCACCACGATCGGCACCCGCGTCCAGCCGCGGATGCCCGCGATGACCTCGAGCCCCGGCATGTCGGGCAGCCCCAGGTCGAGCAGCACCACGTCGGGCCGCGCCGACGCCACGGCGTCGAGCGCCGCCGCGCCCGTCGGCGCCGCGGTCACGTCCCAGCCGTGGGCGCGCAGGTTGATCGCCAGGGCGCGGGTCAGCGCCGCGTCGTCGTCCACCACGAGCACGCGGTTGCCCGACGTCGCCGCGCGCACCTCGCCGTCCGTCTCACCGGTCACGAGGACATCCCATCATCCAGAGCGGTCTCGCGCGGCACCGTCAGCACCATCGTGAGGCCACCGCCGGGGGTGTCCTCGGCCGAGATCCGGGCGCCGACGGCGTTCGCGAGGCCCGCCGCGACCGCGAGACCGAGGCCGAGGCCGCCCGCGCTCGTGTCGTCGAGCCGCTGGAAGGGCTCGAACATCGTGGTCTTGCGCTCGTCGGGCACGCCCGGCCCGGTGTCGGCCACGCGCAGCTCCACCGCGTCGCGCGCGGCGGAGGCCGTGAAGAGCACCTTGGCGCCCGGCGGCGAGTGCCGCACCGCGTTGGACACGACGTTCGCCACCACCCGCTCGAACAGGCCGGGGTCGGTGTGCACGAGCGGGAGGTCCTCCGGCACGTCGAGCGCCAGGTCGGACAGCCACGGCTCGACGGCGATCGGCACCACCTCCTCCAGCGACGCGGCCCGCAGCGCGGGCCGGACGGCGCCGGTCTGGATGCGGGACAGGTCCAGGAGGTTGCCGATGAGGCGCTCCAGCCGGTGCGTCGAGTCCGCGATCGTGGCCGTCAGGACGTCGCGGTCCTCCCGGTCCAGCTCGACGTCGGGCGAGGACAGTCCGTCCACGGCGGTGCGGATCGCCGCGAGCGGCGTGCGCAGGTCGTGCGAGACGGCGGCGAGCAGCGCGGTGCGGGTGCTCTCGGTGCGCTCCAGCACCTCGGCCTGGGCGGCCTGCTCGCGCAGCCGGCGCCGCTCCAGCACGATGCCGGCCTGCACGCCGAACGCCTCGACCACCTGCCGGTCGCTCGCCGGCAGCACGCGGCCGGCGAGCACCAGCCGGTGCCGGTCGTCGATCACCACCTCGGTCACCGTCGGGTCCGCCTCGGCGCCGGCGGGCACGGGTTCCGCGTCCGTGACCCACCGCTCGTGCGCCACCACCGACCACGGCGAGCGGTCGTCGGTGCGCTCCTCCAGGCGCACGTCGGCCATCGCGAACGTCTGGGCGAGGCGGTGCACGATCGCCTGCGCCGTGTCCTGGCCCGACAGGACCGAGCGCGACAGCGCGGCCAGCGTGGACGCCTCGGCCCGCGCCCGGTACGCCTGGGTGGTGCGCCGCGCGGCCAGGTCCACCACGGAGGCGACGGCGACCGCGATCACCACGAACACGGCCAGCGCGAGCACGTTCTCCCCCTGGGCGATCGTGAACCGGCCCACCGGCGGCGCGAAGAACCAGTTGAGGCACAGGTTGGACACCACGGCCGCCACCACGGCGGGCCACAGCCCGCCGATCAGCGCGACGCCGACCACCCCCGCCAGCAGCAGCATGGCGTCCGTGGCGAGCGCGACGTCGTCCGTGCCGATCGCCAGGAGCGCGGCCGTCAGCAGCGCCGGGATCAGCACTGCCGAACCCCAGCCCGCAGCGCGGCGCTTCGGGGACAGCGAGGAGTACCGCGAGCGCACCCCCACGCCGACCCGGGCGCGCTCGTGCGTCACGAGGTGCACGTCGATCGTGCCCGAGAGCCGGGCGATCTCCGCGCTGGACGAGCCCAGCAGCGCCTGCCGCCACACGGGGTGGCGGGAAACGCCCACGACGATCATGGTCGCGTTGACCCCGCGCGCGAAGTCGACGACGGCGGACGGCACGTCCTCCCCCACCACCGTGTGGAACACGCCGCCGAGCGACTCCACGAGCGCGCGGTGGGCGGCGATGGTGGCCGACGGCGTGGACGGCAGCCCGTCCGTCGGCAGCACGTGCACCGCCAGCAGCTCGGTCCCCGCGGCCCGCTGCGCGATGCGCGCGGCCCGGTGCAGCAGCGTCTCCGTCTCCGGCCCGCCCGTGACGGCCACGACGATGCGCTCGCGGGCCGGCCAGGTGCCGCCGATCGAGTGGTCGGCGCGGTACCGCGTGAGGGCGTCGTCCACCCGGTCGGCGAGCCACAGCAGGGCGAGCTCGCGCAGCGCCGTCAGGTTGCCCACGCGGAAGAACGACGACATCGAGGCGTCGATCTGCTCGGCCCGGTACACGTTGCCGTGCGCGAGCCGGCGCCGGAGCTGCTCCGGCGAGAGGTCCACGAGCTGGATCTGGTCGGCGTCGCGCACCACCTGGTCGGGCACCGTCTCGCGCTGCCGCACTCCGGTGATGGCCTCGACGTCGTCCGTCAGCGACGCGATGTGCTGCACGTTGACGGTGGTGACCACGTCGATGCCGGCGTCCAGCAGGTCGTGCACGTCCTGCCAGCGCTTGGCGTGCTGGGAGCCGGGCGCGTTGGTGTGCGCCAGCTCGTCCACGAGCGCCACCTCGGGCGCCCGCTCCAGCACGGCCGGGACGTCGAGCTCGGTGAGCGTCGACCCGCGGTGCTCGGCCAGCCGCCGCGGGATCATCTCCAGGTCGCCGATCTTGGCGACCGTCGCGGCCCGCCCGTGCGTCTCGACGAGGCCGATCACCAGGTCGGTGCCCCGCGCGCGGCGCCGGTGCGCCTCGTCCAGCATGGCGTAGGTCTTGCCCACGCCAGGGGCCGCCCCCAGGTAGACCGTGAGGCGGCCCCGGCGTCCGGTGGTCATGGGATCAGTGTGCGTCATCGAGGGCGAGGTTGAGCTCCAGCACGTTCACCCGCGGCTCGCCCAGCACGCCCAGGTCGCGCCCGGCGGTGTGCTCGGCCACGGCCGCCTCGACGTCGGCCACGGACAGCCCGCGTGCCTCCGCGACGCGCGCCACCTGGATGGCGGCGTACTCGGGGCTGATGTGCGGGTCCAGGCCCGAGCCGGACGCCGTGACGGCGTCGGCCGGGACGTCCGCCGGGTCCACGCCCTCCAGCTCGGCGACGGCGGCCTTGCGCTCCTCGATCGTCGCGACCAGGTCGGGGTTGAGCGGGCCGAGGTTGGACGCCGCGGAGGCCGACGTGTCGTACCCGTCGCCGGCGGCCGACGGCCGCGGGTGGAAGTACTCGACGCCCTCGAAGCCCTGCGCGACCAGCGCGGAGCCCACCGCCTCGGAGCGGTCGGTGGTGTGCGTGCCGTCGGACCGCACCAGCGATCCGTCGGCCTGCCAGGGGAAGGCCACCTGCCCGACGGCGGTCGCCGCGAGCGGGTACGCCAGCCCCAGCAGGAGGGTGAACACGAGCAGCATGCGCAGCCCCGCCAGGGAGTGCCGGGTCAGCGCCGCGAGGTCGCTCGCGACTGTGGTCGATGCCATGAGATTTCCTTTCGGGTCTGCTCGGGACCGGGCTACAGGCCCGGGAGCAGCGAGACGACGAGGTCGATGAGCTTGATGCCGATGAACGGCGCCACCAGGCCGCCGAGGCCGTAGACCAGCAGGTTGCGCGTCAGCAGGGACGACGCCGAGGCCGGCCGGTACTTCACGCCGCGCAGCGACAGCGGGATCAGCGCCAGGATGATCAGCGCGTTGAAGATGACGGCCGACAGGATGGCGGAGCCGGGGCTCGCCAGCCGCATGATGTTCAGCGCCTCGAGCTGCGGGAACACCGTCATGAACATGGCGGGCAGGATCGCGAAGTACTTCGCGACGTCGTTCGCCACGGAGAACGTGGTCAGCGCGCCGCGCGTGATCAGGAGCTGCTTGCCGATCTCCACGATCTCGATGAGCTTGGTGGGGTCCGAGTCGAGGTCCACCATGTTGCCCGCCTCCTTGGCGGCGGACGTGCCGGTGTTCATCGCCACGCCGACGTCGGACTGGGCCAGCGCCGGGGCGTCGTTCGTGCCGTCGCCGGCCATCGCGACCAGCTTGCCGCCCTCCTGCTCGCGCTTGATGAGCGCGAGCTTGTCCTCGGGCGTGGCCTCCGCCAGGACGTCGTCCACCCCCGCCTCCGCGGCGATGGCCCGCGCGGTCACCTGGTTGTCACCGGTCACCATGACCGACCGGATGCCCATGGCGCGCAGCTCGTCGAACCGCTCGCGCATGCCCTCCTTGACCACGTCCTTGAGCCGGACGACGCCGAGCACCCGCGCGGGCGCCTCGCCCACCTGCTCCGCGACCACCAGCGGCGTGCCGCCGGCCCGGGAGACGGAGTCGACGTGCTTCTCCAGGTCCTTGACCTCCTTGTCGGAGATCTGCGCGCCCGTGCTGTGCACCCAGCGCTGGATCGCGCTGCCGGCACCCTTGCGGATGCGGTGCAGCTCGGTGTGGCCCGCGCCGCCGGCCTCGCTGGACCGGGTCAGCGGCAGGTCCACGCCCGACATCCGGGTCTGGGCCGAGAACGGCACCAGCTCCGCGTCCAGCGGCAGCTCCTCGCCCGCGCCGTACTTCTCGTCCACCAGCTCGACGATGCTGCGCCCCTCCGGGGTCTCGTCGGCCAGCGACGCGAGGCGCGCCGCGACGGCGAGCTCCTGCGGCGTCACCCGGCTCACCGGCAGCACCTGGGTGGCACGGCGGTTGCCGTAGGTGATGGTGCCCGTCTTGTCGAGCAGCAGCACGTCCACGTCACCCGCCGCCTCCACGGCGCGGCCGGACATCGCCAGCACGTTGCGCTGCACCAGCCGGTCCATGCCCGCGATGCCGATGGCGCTCAGCAGCGCGCCGATCGTCGTCGGGATGAGGCAGACCAGCAGCGCCACCAGGACCAGCAGCGACTGCCGCGAGCCCGAGTAGACGGCGAACGGCTGCAGCGTGGCCACCGCCAGCAGGAACACGATGGTCAGCGACGTGAGCAGGATGTTCAGCGCGATCTCGTTCGGCGTCTTCTGCCGCTCGCTGCCCTCGACCAGGGCGATCATCCGGTCCACGAACGTGGCCCCGGCGGGCGCCGTGATGCGCACGACGATCTGGTCGGACAGCACCACCGTGCCGCCCGTGACGGCGCTGCGGTCGCCGCCGGACTCGCGGATGACGGGAGCGGACTCGCCGGTGATCGCCGACTCGTCCACCGAGGCGACACCCTCGATGACGTCGCCGTCGCCGGGGACGGTCTCGCCCGCGGCGACCACGACGACGTCGCCCACCTGCAGCGTCGAGGACGGCACCTCGACCGTGGGCAGCAGGTCCAGCCGCGTGCCCGAGGTCAGGGTGTCCTGCGGGGCGCTGACCTTGCGCGCCGTCGTCTGCTTCTGCGTGGCGCGCAGCGTGGAGGCCTGCGCCTTGCCGCGCGACTCCGCCACGGACTCGGCGAGCGTCGCGAACAGCACGGTGGCCCACAGCCACACCGCGATCCACCAGGCGAACATGTCCGGCTCGATGACCGCGAGCACGGTCGTGACCAGCGCGCCCACCTCGACCACGAACATGACGGGCGAGGTGTACAGCACGCGCGGGTCCAGCTTGCGCAGCGCGCCCGGGAGGGCGGACCGCAGCTGCGCCCAGGTCAGCGCGCGCGGCGTCCGCCGCTTCGAGGGGTGCCGCGTGCCGCCACCGGTCGCGGGCTCTTGGGTCGGAGCGTCCGGGACGTTCCGGGTGTCGATGGTCATGACAGGGACTCCACAACGGGACCGAGGGAAAGGACAGGGATGAAGGTGAGCCCCACGACGATGATCGCGACCGTCGCGAGCATGCCCGCGAACAGGGGGCGGTGCGTGGGCAGGGTGCCCGACGTCGCCGGGACCGCCGTCTGGCTCGCGAGGCGACCCGCCAGGGCCAGCACCAGCGCGATCGGCACGAACCGGCCGGCGAGCATCGCCAGGCCCTGCGTCACCTCGTAGAACGGGGTGCCCGACGTGAGCCCGCCGAACGCGGAGCCGTTGTTGTTCGCCGCCGAGGCGAAGGCGTACAGCACCTCGGACAGGCCGTGCGGACCGGGCTCCTGGATGCCCACCAGGCCGGGCTCGACCACCACGGCGGCCGCCGTGCCCACCAGGACCAGCGCGGGCGTGGTCAGCACGTACAGGGCGACGAGCGTCATCTCCTGCCGGCCGATCTTCTTGCCCAGGTACTCCGGGGTGCGCCCCACCATGAGCCCGGCGATGAACACCGCGACCACGGCCAGGACGAGCATGCCGTACAGGCCGGCGCCCACACCGCCCGGCGCGATCTCGCCCAGCAGCATGTTGAACAGGACCAGGCCGCCGCCCGGCGCCGTGAGCGAGTCGTGCGACGCGTTCACCGCGCCCGTCGACGTCGCCGTCGTCGCCACCGCGAACAGCGCGCTGCCCGCGAGCCCGAACCGGGTCTCCTTGCCCTCCATCGCGGCACCCGCCGCCTGCGGCGCGGCACCCGGCCCCGCCATCTCGGCCCAGGTGGTCAGCACGAGCGAGGCGAGCGCCAGGCCGCCCATGACGCCGAGGATCGCCCAGCCCTGCCGCTTGTCGCCCACCAGGATGCCGAACGTGCGCGGCAGCGTGAACGGGATGAGCAGGATCAGGAAGATCTCGACCAGGTTGGTGAACGGCGTCGGGTTCTCCAGCGGGTGGCCGGAGTTCGCGTTGAAGAAGCCGCCACCGTTGGTGCCGAGCTCCTTGATGACCTCCTGGGAGGCCACCGGACCGCCCAGCGACTGCTGCGTGGCGCCCTCGACCGTGGTGATCGCGGTGTGCGGGTCCAGGTTCTGGATCACGCCGCCCGCCATGAGCAGCACCGCGGCGACCAGGGACAGGGGCAGGAGGATGCGCGTCACGCCGCGCGTCAGGTCGGACCAGAAGTTGCCGACCCGCGCGTCCGTCCCGGAGCGTGCGAAGCCGCGCACCAGGGCGATCGCGACGGCCATGCCGACGGCGGCAGACACGAAGTTCTGCACCGCCAGGCCGGCCATCTGCACCAGGTGGCCCGCGGCGGCCTCACCCGAGTACCACTGCCAGTTCGTGTTCGTCACGAAGCTGACCGCGGTGTTCCAGGCGCCCGCCGGGTCGAACCCGGTGAAGCCCAGGCTCCACGGCAGGTACGCCTGCAGGCGCAGCATCCCGTAGAGGAAGAGCACGGAGACCAGCGAGAAGCCCAGCAGGGACATCAGGTAGGTGGTCCAGCGCTGCTCGGCGTCGGGGTCCACCCGGACGAGCCGGTACCAAAGACGCTCGGCGCGCAGGTGCTTCGGGCTGGAGTAGACGCGCGCCATGTACGCGCCCAGCGGCGCGTGGACGGCGGCGAGCAGGGCGAGCAGGACGAGCACCTGCGCGACCGCGACGAGAACCGGTGTGCTCATGGCGCTCACCGCGTCCGGTCGGCGCGGATCAGCGCCACGAACAGGTAGACGAGGCCCGCCAGGGTGAGCACCAGGCCCACGGCGTCGAAGGGGTTCACTTCCGCCTCCCCGAGGGGCGGGCGGAGTCGGTGCTCGCGGAGGCGCGGCGCGCCACCAGAGCCACCGCGGCGAAGAACGCCACGGTCAGGAGGATGAAGGCCAGATCGGTCATGCCACTGGTCTACGCCTGCGCGCGACCGGTGGAACCAGTCCTTGACGGAATGCTGACGGCGCCTGGGCGCTCGCTAACGGCCCCCTGATGCGGGAGGCGTCTCTGCTGCCCGGCTACCCCGGCAGGGTCGGGTCGGCTGCCGCCACCGCGCGGGCGACCTCGATCGCCCCGGGCTGCTGCCCGTCGGAGAGCACGGAGAGCGCCACGTGGCTCGCCCCGGCGGCCAGGTGCGCCCGCACCCCGGCAGCGATCGCGTCGGCGTCGCCGATGGTCGCGACGGCGTCGACAAGCTTGTCGCTGAGGCCCGTGACGTCGTCGTCATCGAAACCCATCCGGCGCATGTTCGCCGCGTACCCGCCGACGGAGAGCAGGAAGCCCAGCGGCCCGCGCACGGTCTGCCGGGCGCGGTCGAGATCGGTATCCAGCACCACCGGCTGGATCACTACGAGTGTCGCGTCCGGCCCCAGGACCTCTCGCGCCCACGCGGTGTAGCCGGGCGTCACCAGCATCGTGATGGCGCCTGCCGCGCGGTCCCGTGCGAGCTCCAGCTTGCGGGGGCCCAGCGCCGCGATCAGCCGTCGCTCCGCGGGCAACGACACATCCGCGGCGTCGATCTCGTCCAGGAACGCACGCAGCCCTGCGAGCGGCCGCGCAGCCTGTTGCGGCGCCCCGAAGCCCCCTACCAGCCGTTCCACCTCGCTGTCGTCCAACACCTTGAGGAGGTGGACGACGTCGTCGACACCGTGGACGTCGAGCGAGACGATCGCGGGCGCGACCGCCGCGGTCTTCGTCACGTGCAGCAGCTCGGCCAGCGGCTCGAGCAGCTCCAGCTGGCCGCCGAAGAGCCACAGCGCGGAGAGGCCGAGCCGCTCGGCCTCGGCGGCCTGTTCGAGGTGGGCCCGATCGTCCGCCACGTTGAGGACCAGCCCCACCCGTCCCAGCTCCAGCTCGCTCATCGCGTCTCCCCCGTCGCAGATCACGGAATGGGTCCGTATGTCCAGGTGGGAGACGCTAAGACCTCAACCGGAGTTGAGGTCAAGCTGCTCCGCGCGTCGGGCGCCAAGCCGCTCCGCGCGTCGGGCTCTGACGAACGTAGGGGTAGTCGCTCTGTCGGGGCTGACAGAGCGACTACCCCTACGTTCGACCCCTTGGAGCGACCGGTCCTACGTTCGACGTCGAGGCTCAGAGGCTCAGAAGTCGAACAGGTCCTCCAGGAAGGACTCCTTGCGCTTCTTCTTGTACCGCGGGTCGTGGCGGCGGTCGCCGTAGGACTCGTACCGGCGCTCGTTGTCGTACCGGCGGCCCTCGTCGTACCGGCGGTCCCGGTCGTAGCGGCGGTCGTCGTCGCGTCGGCGGTCGTCGTAGCGCGGGTCGTAGGCCGGCTGCGGCGAGCCGTAGGCCGGGCCGGCGTGCACGGGGTTCGGCGCGGACGGAGCGGCGGGGGCGGGCGGCGCGACAGGGGCCGACGGCGTCGTCGGGCGGTTCTCCGCGGCGATCTCGGCCTCGACCGACCGGTCGATCACCTTGTCGAGCTCGCCACGATCCAGCCACACGCCACGGCACGTGGGGCAGTAGTCGATCTCGATCCCCTTGCGCTCGGACATGACGAGCGTGGTCTGGTCGATGGGGCACAGCATCGGGATGGTCTCCTCGCGGTCGTCGTTACCGCTCACCAACGGACGGGACGGGTCTGCGGTTCCTACACCACCGGGTACACCGGGACTCCCACGCTCTCACGCCAACCCGGCGCGGCCCAGTGCGCGGCGGCCTCGCCGAGGCCGGCCTGCCCGAGGGCGGCCTCCGCGAGGGCGGCGGCCGAGCCGCCGTCCCCGTTCGCGACGACCGCCCACACGATCGCCGCCGCGACGAGCAGGCCCGCCAGCACGGCGAGCGTGATCTTCCACGCCGACCACGGCCGCTCCCCGACCACCTCCGCCGTGCGGGCGTTGACCAGCACCTGGAACGGCTTGCCGCCGTACAGGTAGGTGGCGATCCACACGGGCAGCAGCAGGAGCTTGTACGTCACCGCCGCGTAGCTCGTGCGCACCTGGTGCACGCGCTGCACGTCGCCGCCGATGTCGCGCTCGCAGTCGTTCTCGATGACCGGCGCCATGTCCTGCTTGGCCGCCTCCAGCCCGGCCTCGGGCTCGACGTCGTACCGCAGCGTCTCGTAGCCGGCGAGGTAGTCGGGCTGGTAGGCCCGCGCCTGCTGCAGCGGCCACGGGCTGAGCTTCGCCAGGTGCTCGGGCATGACCCGGTGGGTCCCGGTGACGAGGACGTCGTCGAAGTCCCGCGCCACCGTGCCCGACGCCGGGTACCAGCGAGTCTTCTGCACCTGCCGGGTCTGCGTCTGGCTGCGGCCCTCGGAGTCGGTGGTCGTGTAGGTCTCGGTGACCCAGTAGTGCTCGCCCCGCTGCCCGGTGTAGTCCGAGCGGGTGCGTGCGTCGAACGTCCAGTGCGGCAGGTAGACGCCGTGCGCCTGCTCCGCCGAGACCACCTTCTTCAGGGCCGACGGCGCGAACCACCGCGAGCGCACCCAGGTCTGCAGGGCGCCCTGCATGGCCGCCCGGTCCACCTCGAAGGGCAGCACGGCCTCGGGCTCGACCAGGCCGAGGGTCTCGACCTCGGCGACCATCGGCGACCCGCAGAACCCGCACTTCTGGGACAGGTGGTCGCTGGTGGTGACCGCGCCGCAGGTGCCGCACCGGTAGTCGTGCGCCGCGGGCGCGGCGGGCCGGGCCGTCGCCGCCAGGGCCGCGAAGTCGTGCTCGCGCACCTCGCGGACGACGGCGGTGACCTCCTGCTCGTGGCCGCAGTACGGGCAGGTCAGCGTGCCGGTCCCGGCCGCGAACTCGACCGCTGCCCCGCACTGCGCGCAGGGGTAGGCGTGGTGGGCGGCCCGGCCGCCGTCGGTGAGCTCCGCCATCTCAGGCCTGCGGCAGCGGCGGGGGCGTCGCGCCCAGGTGCTTCGCCACGTCGGGCACCGACGCGGCCGGCTCCCAGCCGGCCATGCCGGCGCGCCAGATCAGCGTGCTCGCCGTGAGGGTGCCCGCTGCGGCCTGGCCGGCGAGCGCGGCGTCGTCGAACGGGCCGGTCTGCGCGCCGCCGTTGCCCAGGTACCAGCCGCCGGGCAGGGGCGGCGGGCCCGACGCCGCTGCGGGGGCCGGGGCGGGCGCCGGCTGCGTGGGCGGCACGATCGCGTTGCCGACCGACTGGCCCAGGCCCATGCCGATCACCGCGCCCGCGCTGCCGCCGCCGTCGGCCGCCGCCTCCATGGCCTGGCCGGCCTGGAACTGCTGGAAGGCGGCCATGCTGCCCACGGTGCCGGACGAGACGATGCCCATGGACGTGCGCTTGTCCAGGGCCTCCTCGACCTCGGGCGGCAGCGAGATGTTCTCGATGACGAACTTCGGCACGGAGATGCCGAGGTCCGCGAGCTCGTCGGTGAGCCGGGTCGCGAGCTGGTCGCCCAGGTCGCCGTGGTGCGCGGCGAGCTCGATCACGGGGATGCCGGACGAGGCGAGCACGCTCGCGAGGTGGCTCACCACGTTCTGCCGCAGGTACTCGTGCACCTCGTCGGTGCGGAACTGCGGGTCGGTGCCGACCAGCTCGCGCAGCAGCACCTCGGGGTCGGTGACCCGCGCCGAGAACGCGCCGAAGGCCCGCACGCGCACCATGCCCAGCTCCGGGTCCCGCATCATGACGGGGTTCTTGGTGCCCCACTTCAGGTCCGTGAACTGGCGGGTGCTGACGAAGTACACCTCGGCCTTGAACGGCGAGTGGAAGCCGTGCTTCCAGCCCTTGAGCGTCGACAGCACGGGCAGGTTCTGGGTCTCGAGCGTGTACGTGCCGGGCTGGAAGACGTCCGCGATCACGCCCTCGTTGACGAAGACCGCGGTCTGCGACTCGCGCACCACGAGCCGGGCGCCCATCTTGATCTCGTTCTCGTAGCGGGGGAACCGCCAGACGATCGTGTCCCGGGTGTCGTCGAGCCACTCGACGATGTCGACCAGCTCACCCTTGATCTTGTCCAGCAGGCCCATGTCGTCTTCCTCTTCTCTCCGCCCGGGCGCCCGCCCGGAAACCCCAAGCACTCGGACCCTACAAGTCCGGTACGTCCCGGCAAACGAAAAGGAGTCCCGCTCGGTGCCCAGGATCTCCCACGGATGTTCCACGCGTTGTCCGGCACCTGCCGGTGGACCGGACATGTGAGAGAGTTTCACCGCAGGGTGACTACCCGGCGAACCTGTCCGGAGGTGCTAGGACCGATGACCGTCCTCGTGGCATACAACGAGTCGCCCCAGGGTGAGGCGGCCATGCGCGCCGCCGTCGCCGAGGCGGTACGACGCCGGCAGGAGCTGGCCGTCCTCGTGCTCACGCCGCAGGCGGACACCAAGGTCCCCGCGTCGCTCGCGCACCTGCTCGACACCGTCCCTGGCACGGTCACCGTCGCGCCCGTCACGTTCCGCGCCGAGCAGGCCGAGGTGGCCGACGCGATCGTCGACCGGGCCGAGGCCGTCGCCGCGGAGCTCGTGGTCATCGGCTCGCGCAAGCACTCCACGGTGGGCACGTTCCTGGTCGGCGCGACGACCCAGCAGGTGCTGCTCGACTCCCCGGCGCCGGTGCTGGTGGTCAAGGCCAGCTACGCCTGAGGCCCAGGCGTCAGACAGGCGACGCCCGAGCTCGACCTCGCGGACTACTCTCGTGGGATGACCGCTGTGACTCTCGGTATCCCGTCGGTGCGAGGCGTGCCCCGGCGCGCGGCCACGCCGGCGGGCCGGCCGCGCCCGGAGACGCCGCTGCTGGTCGACCGGTACGGGCGGGTCGCGCGCGACCTGCGGGTGTCGATCACGACGGCCTGCTCCCTGCGCTGCACGTACTGCATGCCGGCCGAGGGCCTGCCCCTGGTGCCGCGCGACGAGCTGATGACACCGGACGAGATCGGCCGGCTCGTCGGCGTCGGCGTGCGCGACCTCGGCATCCGTGACATCCGGTTCACCGGCGGCGAGCCGCTCATGCGGCGCGACCTGGAGCAGATCATCGGCGCGGCCCGCACGGCGGCCGACGACGCGATGCGCGCCCTGGGATCGCAGGAGCGCGTCCGCATCGCCATGACGTCGAACGCGCTCGGGCTGGACAAGCGCGTCGGCGCCCTGGTCGCGGCCGGGCTGGACCGCGTCAACGTCTCGCTGGACACGGTGGACCGCGAGGCGTTCGCGACCCTGACCCGGCGCGACCGCCTCGACGACGTGCTCACGGGGATCCGGGCGGCGCTGGCCGCCGGGCTGTCGCCCGTCAAGATCAACGCGGTGCTGCTGCCCGAGACGCTGGAGGGCGCCGCCGACCTGCTCGCCTGGTCCGTGGCGCACGGCTGCAACCTGCGCTTCATCGAGGAGATGCCGCTCGACGCCGACGGGCGCTGGACCCGCGACGACGTGGTGAGCGCGGCCGACCTGCTGGGGGTGCTGGAGGAGCGGTTCACCCTGACCCCCGCCGGCCGCGAGGACCCGTCCGCCCCGGCCGAGGAGTGGCTGGTCGACGACGGCCCCGCCACCGTGGGGATCATCGCGTCCGTGACCCGCTCGTTCTGCGGGGCCTGCGACCGCACCCGACTGACCGCCGAGGGCACGGTGCGCTCGTGCCTGTTCGGCAACGAGGAGACGGACCTCAAGGCCCTGCTCCGCGACGGCGCCACCGACGACGAGGTGGGCGACGCGTGGCGGGCCGCGATGTGGGCCAAGCCCCGCGCCCACGGCAGCGACGCCGTCGAGCTGGCCGCCGACGCCTTCGCCGAGACCGAGCGCAGCATGGGCGCCATCGGCGGCTGACATGTCGCTTCGTCGAGATGACCGGTAGAAGGCCGTCCATCTGCATAGTAGAATCTCGTCGAAATGCCTAATAGAGCACCGTCCAACTGCTAGGTTGGGCACATGGCATACCAGCGCCGGATTGTTGACGATGTTCTCGACGACCTCTTCCCCCACCTGGCGGCAGTTGCCCTGGAGGGCGCCAAGGGTGTGGGAAAGACGGCCACTGCCAGCCAGCGAGCCGCAACGGTCCTCACGCTCAACGAGCCTCGCCAGCGTGAGGTGCTCGCAGGCAACCCCGACTATGTAGTCCAGGCGCCACCGCCCGTGCTGATCGATGAATGGCAGCTGGAACCGTCTGTCTGGGACCGCGTGCGCCGAGCCGTCGACGACAACAGCAAGGGTGGACAGTTCCTTCTGGCCGGGTCAGCGAGCGTGCCGTCCGGAGTGCGCATTCACTCGGGGGCCGGGCGAATCGTCAGCTTCCCGATGCGCCCCCTCGCCTTCGCGGAACGAGGCCTCGAGGACCCAACGGTCTCGCTTGGGGCGCTGCTCCGCGGCGAACACCCGACGATCAGCGGTCGCACCAGCATTGACCTGCAGACATATGCCGATGAGATCCTTCGGTCGGGATTCCCTGGCATTCGGGGCCTGCCCGAGCGCGCCCGGCGGGTCCAGTTGGACAGCTATGTGGCACGAATCGCAGAACGAGAGCTTCCCGAGAACGGAGTCACCGTACGGCGGCCGAATGCGCTCAGAGCCTGGCTTGCCGCCTATGGCGCCGCGACAGCTACCGATGCCTCCTACACCACGATCCTTGACGCCGCGACGGCTGGTGACGACGACAAGCCGAGCCGAGTGACTGCCGACTCCTACCGCGAGCATCTCCAGCGCATCTTCATCCTCGACCCGATCCCTGCCTGGATACCCACGTTCAACACTCTCAAGCGGCTCACGCAGGCTCCCAAGCACCACCTCGTCGACCCCGCGATCGCCGCTCGCCTCGTTGGTGTTGGAAAGTCTGGTCTGCTCCGCGGCGAGGGCACCCGCGTCTCGGCACAGACCGGGACCTGGCTCGGGGCGCTCTTCGAGTCGCTCACTGCGCAAAGCGTGCGCGTCTACGCAGGAGCTCTCGACGCCGAGGTCGGCCACCTCCGCACCAAGAACACCGACCACGAGGTGGACCTGATCGTCGAAGGCGAGGACAGGAAGGTCGTCGCTGTCGAGGTCAAGCTCGCTGCGACGGTCACCGACAAAGACGTGCGCCATCTCAACTGGCTTCACGACCAGATCGGCGACCGAATGGCCGATCGAGTTGTCGTCACGACGGGCGAGTTCGCTTACCGACGGCCTGACGGCGTCGCGGTTGTCCCACTCGCGCTGCTCGGCCCCTGAGCCGAACCGGCGCGACATGTCGCCCGCATGACCTCCAGCCGTCCCAGGTGACCCCCGGGGAACGGCTGCGTGTACGTTGCCGGAAGCCTCCCCACCGCGGGCGGCAAAAAGCCGCATAACGCCCAGACGGGTTCCTAGGCTCACGGCACGTGACCACCATCGCGACGCCACGGGCGCCCGAGGACCCCGGCGCCCCGCCGGCCGGTTCCGCGGCCCCGGAGCGCACAGCACCGCAGCGCCCGCGCCGCAGCCGCCTCGCGGCCGGCCGCCGGCGCACCGCCCTGCTCTGGGCGCTGCTGCTGGCCGGCCCCAACATCGCCCTCCTGCTCGTCTTCGTGTACCGGCCGCTGGTCGAGAGCCTCTACCTCTCGACCCTGCAGTGGAACCTCGGCTCGCCCACCGCGCGGTTCGTGGGCCTCGGCAACTACGTCGAGTGGTTCACCGCGCCCACCACCGGGCGGGTCGTCACCACCACCCTCGTCTTCACCGTCGCGACCGTCGGCGGCGCCATGGTCCTGGGCCTCGGCCTGGCCCTGCTGCTCAACCGCAGGCTGCGCGGCCGCGGTGTCGCCCGCACCGTCGCGTTCGCGCCGTACGTGCTGGGCGGCTTCGCCGTCGGCATCCTCTGGCTGTTCATGTTCGACCCGCGCTACGGCCTGATCCAGGAGGTGCTCGGCTGGGTGGGCATCGCCTCCCCCGAGTGGTACACGAGCCGCCCGTGGCCGCTGGTGATGGTCATCGTCGTCTACCTGTGGAAGAACCTCGGGTACGTCGCCCTCATCTACCTGGCGGGCCTGCAGGCCGTGCCGCAGGACCTCAAGGACGCCGCCGCCATCGACGGCGCGTCCGCCGCCCGCACCCTGCGCTCGGTCGTGCTGCCGCTGCTCACGCCGACGACGTTCTTCCTGCTCGTGACGATGCTGCTCAGCTCCCTGCAGTCCTTCGACACCATCAAGGCCATGACGCAGGGCGGCCCCCTCGGGTCCACCACCACGCTCATGTACTCGATCTACGTCGAGAGCTTCGTCAACGGCCGGGCCGGGTACGCGTCCGCCGTCGCCACCGTCCTGTTCCTCGTGCTGCTCGCCGTCACGGCCGTGCAGCTGCGGTTCGTCCAGCAGAAGGTGCACTACGCATGACCGCCGCCACGCTCCAGCAGTCCGCCCGACGACGGCGCTCGCCCCAGGTCGGCGGGTACCTCACGATGATCCTCGCGACCGTCGTGCTCGGCGCGCCGCTGCTGTGGATGGCGCTCGCCAGCCTCAAGGCCCCCGACGAGCTCTACCAGCTCCCGCTGCAGTGGCTCCCGGCCCAGCCGGACCTCGACAACTACGCGCAGGCCGCGGGTGCCATCCCGCTCGGCCGGCTGCTGGCCAACAGCATCGGCCTGACGATCGTCGGCGCGGGCCTCAAGGTGGCGCTCGGCCTGTGCTGCGCGTACGCGCTCGTCTTCCTGGACTTCCCGTTCCGCAAGGTCGTGTTCGGGCTGGTCATCGCGACGCTGATGATCCCGCCGCAGATCACGATCATCCCCAACTACACCCTGGTGGCGAGCCTCGGCTGGCTCAACACCTACCAGGGCATCCTCGTGCCGGGCCTGGCCAGCGCGTTCGGCACCTTCCTCTTCCGCCAGCACTTCCTCACGCTGCCGCGGTCCGTCCTGGAGGCGGCCGAGCTCGACGGGGCGGGGCACTGGCTCAAGCTGTGGCGGTTCGTGGTGCCGATGAGCACGCCGACCCTCGCCGCCGTCGCCCTGGTCTCCGTCGTGACCGAGTGGAACGACTACCTGTGGCCGTTCCTCGTGGTCGACGACCCCTCGACGATGACGCTGCCCGTGGGGCTCACCCTGCTGCAGAACACCGACGGCATGACGAACTGGGGCGTGCTGCTCGCCGCCACCGTCGTCGTGACCCTCCCCATCCTGCTGGTCTTCCTCGTCCTGCAGCGCCGGCTCGTCGCCGGCCTCACCGCGGGCGCCGTCACCGGCTGAGCCGCCCTCTCCTTCCCCTCCCCCAGCGCCCGGAACCGGGTGCGCCGTCCCGGAACGAAACCCAAGGAGCACCCCCGTGTCCCACAGTCCTGCCCGCAGGGCCGCCCGGCGCCCCCGCGCCGCCGTCGTCACCGCGCTCGCCGCGCTCACCGCCCTGACCGCCGCCGGGTGCGCCGGCCCGAGCGTCGGCGCTACCGGCGGCTCCGACGAGGCGACGGCCGAGGCCGTCGACTGGTCGCAGGTCGAGCCCGCCCAGGAGATCACCTGGTGGAGCAACCACCCGGGCGCGTCCCAGGAGGTCGAGCAGCAGCTCATCGACGACTTCAAGGCCGAGACCGGCATCAGCGTCAAGCTGGTCACCGCCGGCGCCGACTACGACGAGGTCGCGCAGCGGTTCCAGGCCGCCTCGCAGACGGACGACCTGCCGGACCTGGTCATCGCCTCGGACGTGTGGTGGTTCCGCTACCACCTGAACGACCAGATCATGCCGGTCGACGGCGTCATGGAGTTCCTGGACGCCGACGCCGCCGACTTCCAGCCCGCGCTCTACTCCGACTACGAGTACGACGGCCGGCACTGGGCCGTGCCGTACGCCCGCTCGACGCCGCTGTTCTACTACAACGAGGACCTCTGGGAGGCAGCCGGCCTGCCCGACCGCGGCCCGGAGACCTGGGCCGAGCTCGAGGAGTGGGACGCCTCCCTGAAGAAGGAGGTGCCCGAGAAGGGCTCGACGTTCGGCCTGTCGACCGGGCCGTCGTGGGGCGCCTGGTGGTTCGAGAACATGATCTGGGGCCAGGGCGGGGCGTACTCCGACGGCTTCGAGCTCACCCTCGACACCCCCGAGGCCGTCGCGGGCGGCCAGTTCGTGCACGACCTCTTCCACGAGTCCGGCGTCGCCACGCTGTCCGCCGACGACGCGATGGCCGACTTCTCGTCCGGCCTCATCGCCTCCACGATCGGCTCGACGGGCTCGCTCAAGGGCGCGCTCGACGCGGCGAAGTTCGAGGTGGGCACGGCCTACCTGCCCGACGGCCCGCAGGGCGGCGGCACCCCGACCGGCGGCACCGGCCTGGCCATCCCGTCGTCCAAGACGCCCGAGGAGCAGCTCGCGGCCGCGATGTTCCTGGAGTTCCTCACGAACACCGAGAACACCGCCACCTTCTCGCAGAGCACCGGCTACATGCCCGTGCGCACCTCCGCCGTGGAGAGCGACACGATGAAGGCCACCTACGAGGAGACTCCGCAGTTCCGCACCGCGGTGGACCAGCTCGCCGACAAGGCCCGCACGCAGGACGACGTCCGCGTCTTCGTGCCCGGCGCCGACGCCCTGCTCAACGACGCGCTCGAGCAGATCATCATCGAGGGCGCCGACCCGGCCACGGCGTTCGAGGCCGTCACGCCGCGCATCGAGACGGCGTACACCGAGAACGTCGAGCCCTACCTCGACGCCCAGGACTGACGTGACCGCGCCGACCACCGGGCCGCCGAGCGGCCCGGTGGTCGGCGCGTCACCCGGAACGTGGTTGAATCGCGCCGTGCTGACAGCGACCGAGCGGCCGCAGCGGATCATGATCGTCACCGACGCCTGGGAACCGCAGGTGAACGGTGTCGCCACGGCGCTCTCGCGCACCGTGGCCGAGCTGCGCCGGATGGGCTGCGCGGTCGAGGTGGTCACGCCGTGGGACGGCTACCGGACGATCCCCCTGATCACCTACTCCGAGATCCGGGTGCCGATCATGGCGCGCGACGACGTGGAGCGGCGCTTCCTGGAGTTCGCGCCCGACGCCGTGCACATCGCGACCGAGGGCCCGCTCGGCTGGTACGCGCGCGCCGTCTGCGACCACTTCGGCTTCCCGTTCACCTCCAGCTACCACACCCAGTTCCCGGAGTACGTGAGCGCGCGCTGGTCGTGGATCCCGCTGTGGGCGGGCTACCGCTACGTGCGCAAGTTCCACGACAAGTCCGGCGCCGTGCTGGTGGCGACGCCGACCATGCGCGAGCAGCTCACCCAGTGGCGGATCCGGAACGTGACGCCGTGGAGCCTCGGCGTGGACACGGAGCAGTTCCACCCCCGCCGGCGGGCCGCCACCGGGGCCGGGGCCGGAGCCGCCACGACCGGGGGCACCGGGACCGGTGTCTACCGGGACCTGCCCGGGCCCGTCTTCCTGTACGTGGGGCGGCTGGCCGTGGAGAAGAACGTCGAGGCGTTCCTCGACCTGGACCTGCCGGGCTCCAAGGTGGTCGTGGGCGACGGCCCGGCCCGCGCCGACCTGGAGGCCGCCTACCCCGGCGCCCACTTCCGGGGCCGCCTCTCGGGCGACGACCTGGCCCAGCACTTCGCCGACGCCGACGTGCTCGTCTTCCCGAGCCGCACCGACACGTTCGGCCTGGTCATCCTGGAGGCCATGGCCTCGGGCACGCCCGTGGCCGGCTTCGACGCGCCGGGTCCCCGCGACCTCATCCCCGGCTCCGGCGCGGGCGCCGTCGACGACGACCTGCGCGCGGCCTGCCTCGCCGCGCTGGCGTGCTCCCGCGAGGAGACCCGCCGGTACGCGGAGCTGTTCTCCTGGCGGGCCTGCGCCGAGGCGTTCTACGACCGGCTCGACGTGCCGCCCCCGCCGGTGCGCGAGCGCATCTGGGTGCGCGGGATCCAGCGGCTGCCGGGCCTCGGCCTGACCGGGCTGAACATGCCGAGCCTGACCGTGCCCAGCCTGACGCTGCCGCACCTGACCCGGCCGACGCTCAACCTGCCGAGCCTGCCGTCGCTGTCCAGCCTGAACCTGCCGAGCCTCAACCTGCCCGGCCGGTCGCGGCCCGGTCCGTCGCGGCCCGGCCTGTCGCGGCCGAGCCTGACGCTGCCCGGCCGCGTCGCCCGGCTCCCCGAGCTGCTGCCCGCCAGCATCCCCCGCACGGTCGGCCGGGCGGTCACACGGGTCCGGCGGATCGTTACAGACCGACCCACTCGGACTCGCCGTCCGTGAACTGCTGCTTCTTCCAGATCGGCACCTCGGCCTTGATGCGCTCCACCAGCAGGGAGCACGCCTCGAAGGCCTCCTTGCGGTGCCCGGCCGACGCCGACGCGACGAGCGCGACGTCCCCCACCACGAGGTGCCCGTAGCGGTGCGTCGC
The DNA here is from genome assembly GCF_040655935.1 of Promicromonospora sp. NPDC050262. Lineage (NCBI taxonomy): Bacteria > Bacillati > Actinomycetota > Actinomycetes > Micrococcales > Promicromonosporaceae > Promicromonospora > Promicromonospora sp. NPDC050262. The sequence continues at coordinate 378,140 of NZ_JBFAKX010000004.1, forward strand.
GGCGACACGGAGGCCCGTCTCGGCGGCCACCGCCTGGCACACTTTTTGTAAGACGGCGGTTGCGTCGGGGTGTGCCTCGTAGTCGAGGCTGACCACGTCGCGGCCCCCGTCGTCGTCCCGCACGACGCCGCGGAACGTGACCACGGCGCCGCACTCCGGCGCGGCCACGGCGGCCTCGACCGCCCGCCCGACGGCGTCGTCCAGGACCTCCTGCGTCACGCGCACGACCTCTGCCGGCACCGCGTCGTCCATCACGTGCTCCCTCACCGGTCCCTCTCCGTCGGGTGCGGCGTCACAGCGGCCACACGACCACCTCGGCACCCGGTTCGAGCGTAGTCGCGGCCGCGGGCACGTCGATCAGCACGTCCGCGGCGGCCATCGACGCCACGAGGTGCGAACCGGGCCCGCCGACGACGGCGACGTGCGGCACCGCGCCCGCCGAGCCGCCCGTACCCGCCGACGCGCCCGGCCCGGCCGCCCGCACCCAGCGGCCGCGCAGGAGCTGCCGCCGGCCGGCGGGCGAGACCACCGCGTCGTCGAGCACCGCCGGCACGCGGTCCACCGGCGGCAGGCCCGCGGCCGCCCGCAGGATCTCCCGGAGGAACACGACGAACGAGACCTGGGCGCTGACCGGGTTGCCGGGGAAGGCGAGCAGCGGCGTGCCGCCCACCCGGCCGAGGCCCTGGGGGCCACCGGGCTGCATGGCCACGGAACGGAAGGTGACCTCCGGCAGGGCGTCCTTGACCACCTCGTAGGCGCCCTGGCTCACGCCGCCCGTGGTGAGCACCAGGTCGCAGAGCGCCGCCGCGCGCTCCAGCCCGGCGCGTACGGCCGCCGGGTCGTCGGGCAGGGCCAGGCGCAGGCCCACGCGCCCGCCGGCCGCCCGGACCGCGGCCGCGAGCGCCGGGCCGTTGGCGTCGAAGATCTGACCGGGGCCGGGCTCGCGGTCCGGCCCGACGAGCTCGCTGCCCGTGGAGACGACCGCGACCGAGACCGGGGCGACGAGCGCGAGGCGGGCCACGCCGCACGCCGCGGCGGCGGCCACGTGGTGGGGTGCGAGCACCGTGCCGGCGGGCAGCACGACGGTGCCGGCGGCGACGTCGGACCCGGGCTCCCGGACGAACTCGCCCGCCGCTCGCCCGCGGGCCACCGCGACCCGGGTCGCCGTGGCCGCCCCGGACCCGTTGAAGGTCCCCTGGTCGGTGTCCTCGACGGGGACCACGGCGTCCGCTCCGGCCGGGACGGGGGCGCCGGTCATGATCCGGACCGCCGTGCCGGGCGCCAGGGGCGCCGGGTCGCCCGGCGCGGCGGCGACGTCGCCCGCCACGGGCAGCGTGACCGGCGCGTCGGGGGCGGCCGCGGCGACGTCGGCGGCGCGGACCGCGAAGCCGTCCATCTGCGAGTTGCGGAACCGCGGCAGCGGCTCGGGGGCCACGACGTCGCGCGCCAGCACCCGGCCGAGCACGTCCCCGTCGAGGGGGACTTCCTCGACGGGGCGACCGCCGGGCCGCTCGGCGGACTGCTCGCCGGGCCGCTCGACGAACCCCGCGAGAAGCTCCGCGACGTCGGCCCGGTGCTGTTCCACGTCCACGCGCTCGCTCATGTCCGCAACCTACCCGGCGCGGCGTGCCGGGCGGCGGTTAACCTGGCGCGGGAGCCTCGCCGCACGGGAGGATCGACCATGTACATCCAGGCGCTGAGCAACAACGGGACCACCCCGGACGGCGCCCTGGTGCGCCGGGAGTCCGAGACCGCCGACGGCCTGCTGGTACTCGAGTCGGTGCTGGCGATGCGCCCGATGCCCGACGTCGTGCTGCGGGCCCGCCACCGTGTCGAGTACGAGGGCGACGTGCGGCGCTGGGTGCGCTGGTCGCACCAGCGCGAGCCGGGCGGCGTGGACGTCGCGTTCGAGCGCGCCGACCTGCCGCCGGGCGTGGGCGACGGCGTGCCCTCGTTCGCCCGGTACCTGCTGGTGCTGGAGCTCGCGGCCGTCGGCTCCTGGGTCGAGTACACCCAGCTCGACGACACGGACCCCGCGCGCACCCGGCACGCGCTGCTGGTCCGCACCGACACCCAGCCCCTGGTGCTGCCCGACGGCGTCTCGGTCTCCGCGATGCGCATCGACCAGCTCCTGGACGGCAGTCCCGCGAACGCCTTCTGGTGCGACGAGCACGGGGTGCTGCAGGCCGACTACATCGAGACGTTCCCCGACGGCACCCGGATCACCGGCGTCTCGTGGCGCACCACCTGGGCGGGCGTCGAACCGTGGCTCGACCCCGAGGTGCGCGCGGCGCTCGACGCGTCGGGGATCCTGGCGTAGCGCCGCCTCAGCGGTGCAGGTGCGCCTTGTGCCCGACCGCAGCGGAGACGTCCGCCTCGGCCACCGCGAGCAGGCGGTCCGCGAGCCGGCGCAGCGCCCGGCCGGCGGCTATCTCGTCGCCGATCAGCGGCACCTCGTCGTCGTCGGGTGACTTCCTGGCGTGCCCGACGGCGCGCAGGGCGTCGGGCGGGCCGTTCATCACGGTGGCCTCCGCCGTCGTGCTGCCCGCCGCCTCGACCACGGTGATCCGCACGTCCCAGGTGAGCGCGCGTCCGCGCCGGGCCTCCGCCCAGTCGCGCGAGCCGGCCTCCACCTGCGCGTCCACGTACGTGTCCCCGCCCGGGTAGACGAGGGTCTCCTCGCCCGTGTCGGACCAGCGCACCCGGTAGGGCGGCGAGCCGTCGCCATGGGGGCACTCGGTCACCACGCCGTCCCGCACCGCGCCGCCGACCACTCCGGAAGCCGTGACGATCCGGTCGCCCACTGCTGCTTTCATGGGGTCCTCCCCGCGTCGTTGCGATCTCCCCATCATCGCCCCGAACCTCGCGACGTGACAGACGTACCGGTTACCTGGACGACCTCGGCGCGTGACACGGAAGTGAGAACCTGGCAGCAGGACGGGTTCGCGCGGAGGAGGGAGCCGGGGTGCGGGATCTGCTGCCGCAGCTGCTGGGCTGGTGGCGTGCCGACGAGCGCGCGGCCGTGGCCACGGTGGTGCGCACGTTCCGGTCCGCGCCCCGCGAGCCGGGGGCCGCCATGGCCGTGGGCCCGGGCGGCGAGGTGATCGGCTCGGTGTCCGGCGGGTGCGTCGAGGGGGCCGTGTACGACCTCGGCCTGGAGGTCGCCGAGACCGGCCGCCCCGCGGCGGCCCGCTACGGCGTCTCCGACGACGACGCGTTCGACGTGGGCCTGACCTGCGGCGGGACCATCGAGGTCTTCGTCGCTCCCCTGTCGCGGGCGGCCTGGCCGGGCTTCGGGTCCTTCGCCGGCCAGGTGCTGGGCGCCTCGTCGCCCGACGGCGGCGCGGCGCCGTCGGGCGTGTGCCTCGCCACGGTCGTCGGGGCGGACGACGGCGGCGCCGGTGCCGGCGACCGTCGTGGCGACGGCGGCGCGCTCGGCCGGCACCTGGTCGTCCCCGGGGCGGGCGCCGACGGCCCGGAGGGGACCCTCGGGGACGCGGGCCTGGACGCGGCGGTGACCTCGGACGCCGTCGGGCAGGTCGCCGCCGGTGCCTCCGCCCTGCGCGAGTACGGGCCGCACGGCGAGCGCACCGGATCGAGGACGCGGGTGTTCCTGCAGGTGTTCGCGCCGCCGCCGCGGCTCCTGGTGTTCGGCGCCATCGACTTCGCGGCGGCCCTGGCGCGGGCCGGCCGGCTGCTGGGCTACCGCGTCACGGTGTGCGATGCCCGCCCCGTGTTCGCCACGCCGGCCCGCTTCCCGGAGGCCGACGAGGTGGTGACCGAGTGGCCGCACCGGTACCTGGCCGCCGAGATCGCGGCGGGCCGCGTCTCCGCGCGCGACGCCGTCTGCGTGCTGACCCATGACGCCAAGTTCGACGTGCCCCTGCTGCACACGGCGCTCACCGACCTGCCCGCCGGCACGTACGTGGGCGCCATGGGCTCCCGCCGCGCGCACGCCGAGCGCGAGGCCCGCCTGGTCGAGGACGGCGTGCCGCCCGCCGCGCTGAACCGGCTGCACAGCCCGATCGGGCTGGACCTGGGCGCGCGCACGCCGGACGAGACCGCCGTGTCGATCGTCGCCGAGCTGATCGCGGCCCGCTCGGGTGCCACGGCCCGTCCCCTGAGCGAGACGGACGGCCCGATCCACGGCTGAGGCCGAGGGATTCCCGCGCCCGGTGTCGTCTCAGTCCGGGTGGTGCACCACGTTGATCACGTTGCCGTCCGGTGCCCGGACGAGGAACCGGCGCACGCCCCACGACTCCGTGGTCAGCGGGTGCACGATCTCGTAGCCGAGCTGCCTGGCCTCGTCGTACGCGCCGTCGACGTCGGGCGTGTGGACCGAGACGACCGCGTCCTCGGGCGAGGTCGCGTCGCGGGTGACGAGCTGGACGATCGCCCCCGTCTCGGGCGAGGTGCACCGGGCCACCCAGCCCAGGTCGAACTCCTCGGTGCTCAGCCCCAGGTAGCCGGTGTAGAAGCCCTTCGCCGCCTCGAGGTCGGCCACCCGAAGGTTGGGCATGATGCGTGTGGCGCGCACGGTGTCCTCCAGTTCGCAGGAAATCCGTTCTCGGGAAAACAGGGGCCGACGACGGCGGCGCCGTCCTAGGCTGCGGGCATGTCAGCGCACGCAACCATCGTCCCGCCCCGGCTCCGCTCCGGCGACACCGTCCGCGTCATCGCCCCCGCCAGGTCGCGGGCCATGATCATGGAGCACGACAACACCCGCTGGATCGACGAGCGGTTCGCCGCGATGGGACTCACGCTGACGTTCGGCGAGCACGTCGACGAGGACGACCAGTTCCGCAGCTCCTCGATCGAGCACCGGGTGGCCGACCTGCACGCCGCGTTCGCCGACCCGGCCGTCGCGGGCATCCTCACGGTCATCGGCGGGTTCAACAGCAACGAGCTGCTCCCCTACCTGGACTTCGACCTGATCGCCGCGCACCCCAAGGTGTTCTGCGGCTACTCGGACATCACCGCGCTCCAGAACGCGATCCTCGCCCGCACGGGCCTGGTCACCTACTCCGGCCCGCACTGGTCGAGCTGGGGCATGCGCGACCACTTCGAGCCCACCGGCGACTGGTTCCGCGCCGCGGTGACCGACGACGCCCCGATCGCCGTCGAACCCTCCCGCGCCTGGACCGACGACCTGTGGTTCGCCGACCAGGACGCCCGCACCCCCGTGGCCAACGAGGGCTGGTGGCGGCTGCGCCCAGGGCAGGCCTCCGGCCGGGTCGTGGGCGGCAACCTCTGCACCCTCAACCTGCTCCAGGGCACCGCGAACATGCCGTCGCTGGAGGGGGCGCTGCTCTTCCTGGAGGACGACTTCGAGTCGAACACGGTCGCCTTCGCGCGCAACCTCACCTCCCTGCTCCAGCTGCCCGACGCCGGGGGCGTGACCGGGCTGGTGGTCGGCCGGTTCCAGGCCGCCACGGGCATGACGCGGGCGGCGCTCGACGAGATCGTCGCGCGCCAGCCCGCACTGGCCGGCAAGCCGGTGCTGGCCGGCGTGGACTTCGGGCACACCAGCCCGCTGCTCACGATCCCAGTCGGCGGCACGGCGGAGGTCGCCGTCGGCCCGGACGACGCGAGCCTGACGATCACCCGCCACTGACACGGGGTGCGGGAGGGGCCACGTCCGCCGTCGGCGAACCCGGAAATTGAGTCGGGTCGACTCAGGTTGTACCCGTCATCAGACCCGTCCGGAGGAGGACATCATGACCACCGTTCTTACCCGCTCCCCGTTCGCCAGCACCTGGCTCCGCGAGCCGTGGAGCCAGCAGCTCGGCGTCTCCGAGGGCGTCGTGCCCGCGGCCGACGTCTACCGTGAGGGCGAGGACCTCGTCGCCCGCCTCGACCTGCCGGGCGTGAACCCGGCCGACGACATCACCGTCGAGGTCGAGGGACGCAAGCTCGTCGTGCGCGGCGAGCGCAAGGACCAGCGCTCGGAGGAGTCCGAGGGCCGCCGCATCTCGGAGGTCCGCTTCGGCTCCTTCCGCCGCGTCGTCACGCTGCCCAAGGCCGTGGACGGCGACGTCGTCCGCGCGTCCTACGACGCGGGCGTGCTGACGGTCACCGTGCCGGGCGTCTTCGCCGGCACCACGCCGCAGCGCATCGAGGTCACCACCGCCGCCTGATCCCCTCAGGCAGCCACCCGACGGCGCCCGACCGCACACCGCGGCCGGGCGCCGTCGTCGTTGGCGCCGGGGCAGACCCTCAGCGGGCCAGCGCCGCCGCGCCCACGACCGTCGCATCGCCGCCCAGGACCGCCCGGCGCACCTCGACCGTGTGCCCCGAGACCGGCGGCTCGTCGGCCAGCCGGGCCCGGATCGCGGGTTCCAGCAGGTCCCAAGCGTGGGCCAGCCCCCCGCCCACCACCACGTGGCCGACGTCGAGCAGGGCCGCCAGCACCAGCACGGCCGACCCGACCGCCCGGCCCGCGTCCGTGAGCACCCGGAGCGCCGCCTCGTCCCCGGCCCGCGCGCGGGCCTCGATCTCCGCGGCGCCGACGACGTCCGGTCCGCCGCCGTCCGGCCCGACCGCCTCCGCGTACCGCCGCTCCACCGACCGTCCGGACGCGAGCGTCTCCAGGTGCCCCCGCTGCCCGCAGGTGCACCGCGCGTCGCCGAAGCCGGGCATGTGCCCGATCTCCCCGGCCGCGCCCGCACCGCGGTACAGCGCACCGTCCAGCCACAGCGCTCCCCCGACGCCGGTCCCGAGCGCGATGCCCGCCGCCGACCGGACGCCACGGACGGTGCCCCAGGTCGCCTCGCCCACGAGGAACGAGTCGACGTCGTTCGCGACCGTCACCGGCAGCCCGGTCCGGGCGGCGAGCCCCGAGCGCAGATTGGTGCCCACCCAGTCGACGAAGGAGTCGCTCGCCGCGAGCACCTCGCCGCTCTCCGGGTCGACCACGCCCGCCGCCCCGACCCCGATGCCGGCCGCACTCCGCCCCGCCGTCGCGGACGCCCGCGCGACCAGCTCCGCCGCGACGTCGAGCATGGCCCGGCCGCCCGAGGGCGTCGGCGCGGTCGCCGAGGCGAGCACCTCGCCGTCGGGCGTGACGAGGGCGGCACGGATCTTGGTGCCGCCGATGTCGACGCCCGCCGTGGGCGCGTCCGTCACAGGTCCCCGCCCGTGCCGGCGAGCCGCAGCCGCGCCGCGCGCCGCTCGCGCTGCGCCACCGGGTCCGGCGTCGGCACGGAGGCCAGCAGCTCGGCGGTGTACAGCTCGCGGGGCGCGCTGAACACCTCCGCCGTCGCGCCGCTCTCCACGAGGCGGCCCGAGCGCAGCACGGCCACGCGGTCGGTCAGCTCGTGCACCACGCCCAGGTCGTGGCTGATGAACAGGCAGCCGAACCCCAGCTCCGCGTGCAGGTCACGCAGCACCTGCAGCACCTCGGCCTGCACGGACACGTCCAGCGCGCTCGTCGGCTCGTCGGCCACCAGCAGGCGGGGGCGCAGGGCGAGCGCGCGGGCGAGCCCGATGCGCTGCCGCTGCCCGCCGGAGAACTCGTGGGGGTAGCGCCGCTCCGCACCCGCCGGCAGCCGGACGGCGTCGAGCAGCTCGCGCACCCGCGCCCGCTTCTCGGCCGGGGACAGCCGCCGCCCGTCCCGACCGTGGATCGCCAGCGGCTCCGCGATCGACTCGCCCACCAGCCGGCGCGGGTCGAGCGACCCGCCCGGGTCCTGGAACACCACGCCGACGTCGGCCAGCAGGCGCCGGCGTGCCCGGCCGCGCGCCCGCGCCACCGACGTCCCGAGCAGGAGCACCTCGCCCTCGGACGGCGCGAGCAGGCCCAGGCAGGCCCGGCCCGCCGTCGACTTGCCCGAACCGGACTCGCCGACCAGGCCCAGCATCTCGCCGGCGCGCACGGTCAGATCGAGGTTCTCGACGGCGCGCACGTGCCGGCCCTGCACGCGGTAGTCGAGGCTGACCCCGCGCAGGTCGAGCACGATCTCGCGGTCGTCGCCCGGGCCTTCGGCCGGTGGCGCGGCCGCGCCGACCGAAGCCGCGCCGACAGAACCAGCACCGACCGAGCCGGCGCCCACGGAGACCGTGCTCGCCGGCGGCGCCGCCGGCACCGCGTCCAGCAGCGCCCGCGTGTACTCGTGCACGGGCGCCAGCAGCACCTGTTCCACCGGCCCGTGCTCCACGATCCGGCCGCCGCTCATCACGGCCACCTCGTCGGCGAGGTCGGCCACCACGCCCATGTTGTGCGTGACCAGCAGCAGCGCCGTGTCGTGCTGCGCCACCAGCTCGCGCAGCAGGTCGAGGATCCCGGCCTGCACCGTCACGTCGAGCGCCGTGGTGGGCTCGTCCGCGACGATCAGGCGGGGCTCGCAGGCCAGCGCGACGGCGATGACCACGCGCTGCCGCTGCCCGCCGGACAGCTCGTGCGGGTACTGCCCCGCCCGCCGCTCCGGCTCGGGGATGCCCACCGACCGCAGCAGCTCCACGGCCCGCTCGCGGGCGAGGGCGCGCGGCACGCGCTCGTGGTTCAGCACGGCCTCGGCCACCTGGTCGCCGAGCGTCATGGTCGGGTTGAGCGCCGTCATCGGCTCCTGGAACACCATGGACGCCACGCGGCCGCGCAGGTCCACGAGCTGTTCCTCGGGCGTGCTGACGACGTCGCGCAAGGCCTCGCCGTCGGCCAGCTCGACCGAACCCGACACCCGGGCCGTCGCGGGCAGGAGGCCCAGGACGGACAGCGAGGTGACGCTCTTGCCGGAGCCGGACTCGCCCACCAGCGCCACCACCCGGCCGCGCCGCACCTCCAGGTCGATGCCGCGCACCGCCGGCACCTCCCCCGAGTCGGTGTCGAAGGTGACGTTCAGGTCCGCGATGCGCAGGACGACGTCGCTCATGCGGTCCTCCCCTTCACGTCGACGACGTCCCGCAGCCCGTCGCCCACGAAGTTCAGGGCGCACACCACGATGACGATCGCGAGGCCGGGCGGCAGGATGAGCCACCACGCGCCCTGGTAGATGTAGTTGATGCCGTCGTTGAGCATGGCGCCCCAGTCGGTCGTGGGCGGCTGGACGCCCATCCCGAGAAAGCTGATGTAGGCCACGAGCAGGATGGCGTCGGCCACCTGGAACGTCGCGTTCACCACCACGGTGCCCACGGTGTTGGGGATGACGTGCGTGAGCACGGTGCGGCGGTGCGTGGCGCCCATCGCGCGGGCCGCCACCACGTAGTCGCGCGTGCGGACGGACAGCGCCTCCGCCCGGATGAGCCGGGCCGGGACCAGCCAGGACACCAGGCCCAGCACCACGATCATCATGCCGACCGTCGGCCGCACGATGGTGGAGAGCACCAGCAGCAGGAAGATCGCGGGGATCGCGATCCCGGCGTCGACCACGCGCATCATGACGGCGTCCACGACGCCGCCCACGTACCCGGCGACCGCGCCCCAGAGGGTGCCGACCACCGTCGCCAGCGCCCCGGCCAGCACGCCGACCAGGAGCGACACCCGGCCGGCGACCATCAGCCGGCCCAGGTTGTCGTAGCCGAGGGCGTCCGTGCCCAGGGGGTGCCCGTCGACGCCGGGCGGCAGGTTGGCGGCGCCGAGGTCGGTCGCCACCTGCTCGGTGGGGTACACCAGCGGGCCGACGAGCACGAACAGCACCAGCACCGCGAGCGCCACGGCGCCCACCACGGCGAGCCGGTTGCGGGCGAACCTGCGCAGCCCCGTCATCGCAGACCTCCTCGGGTGCGCGGGTCCAGGAGGGCCTGGAGCAGGTCGGCCAGCAGCGAGCCCACGACGGTGGCCACCGAGATGACCAGCACGCAGCCGAGCAGCACCGGGAAGTCGCTGCTCTGCGCGGCGCTCCAGAACAGCAGGCCCATGCCCGGGTAGTTGAAGAGCTGCTCCACCACGAGCGCGCCGCCGAACATGACGGGCAGGTAGTAGCCGAGCATCGCGACGACCGGCGTGAGCGAGTTGCGCAGCACGTGCCGGAGCACGACGCGCCGGTAGGTGGTGCCCTTGGCCCGGGCGGTGCGCACGTAGTCCTCGCCGAGGTTGTCCAGGGTGGAGGAGCGCATGTAGCGGCTGAACGTCGCCACGATCGGCACCGCGCCCGTGAGCACGGGCAGCACGAGCCCGGCCGGCTGGGCCAGCACCTCGGCGATCCCCGTGCCCTGCGGCGCCGCCGCGGGGAACAGCCCGGCGTTCTGGCTGAGCAGCAGGATCAGGAGCATCCCGAGAAAGAACGTGGGGGTCGAGTAGGCGACGATCGCCAGCGTGGACAGCCAGTAGTCGACGGCGCGGTTGCGGCGCACGGCCTGGTAGATGCCGGCCGGCACGGCGACGAGCACCGCGACGACCAGGGAGAGCCCGGTCAGCAGCAGCGTCTTGGGCAGCCGCAGCGCGATGGCGTCGGAGACCGACTGGTTGAGCAGGTACGACTCGCCGAGGTCGCCCGTCAGCGACCGCCCCAGGAACGAGAGGTACTGGAGCACCACGGGCTGGTCCAGGCCGTTGGCGGCCTCGAACGCGGCGATCTGCTCGGGGGTGGCCTGCTGGCCGAGCACACCGCGGGCGGGGCCGCCGGGCAGCGCATGCAGCAGCGCGAACACGATGACGCTGACCACGAGGATCACGGCGAGCGCCTGGAGCACGCGGCGGATCAGGAAGCGGCCGAAGCCGCCGCGCGCTGCCCTGACGGGCGCGGGCGCGGCGGCACCGGCTTCGACGGCCCCGCTCCGGGCGGGGATGGCTGTCGTCATGTCAGCCGGCCCAGCTCCAGCGCTGCGGGTGGAAGCTGGCGAGCGGGTCCTGCGTGGTGCCCTCCAGCCCGTCCTTGATCACGGAGACCTGGTAGACGGGGTTGGGCAGCCACATGACCGGCAGGTTCTCGGCGCCGAACGCCGAGTACTCCTGCATGACCGACGGATCGGTGCTCTCGGTGGAGTCGTGCATGAGGGTGTCGAGCTCGTCGTCCGAGTAGGAGCCGAAGTTGGACGCCGCGCCCGTGCCGAACACGCGCTCGCCGCTCGGGTAGCCGCCGAAGTACCAGCTGCCCGCGGTGCCGAAGAACGGCAGCTCCCAGTCGCAGTCCGGCTGGTCGGCGGTGCACGGGGCGATGGAGGACAGCACCGTGTTCAGCGGCGCGCTCTCGATGGTCACGCCCACGCCGGACTGCTCGAACGTGGACTTGATCTCGGCGAACATGTTGTCGGTCTCGGCCGAGCCGCTCTGCGTCAGGATGGTGATCGCGAGCTGCTGGCCCTTCTCGATGTCGGCGCCGCACTCGTCGTCGCCGTCACCCGGGCTGGTGCACTCCAGCACGCCGTCGGACCCGGCGGTCCAGCCGTGGTCGGCCAGCAGCGTGGCCGCTGCCTCGGGGTCGAACGGGTACGGGTTGGTCTTCTGCTCCTCGGAGAGGAAGTCGCTCTCGGGGTTCTGCGGCACGGGGCCGTAGCCGGGCAGCGCCGCACCCTTCCAGATGACGTCGGAGATCTGCTCCTGGTCCACGAGGTGCTGCAAGGCCTGGCGCACGTAGAGCTGGCGGTAGACCGGGCCCATCTCGGGGTGGTTGAAGTTGTACGGCAGGTAGGTGATGGACCAGCCCGCCCACGGCTCGACGGCGTAGCCGAGCGACTCGTACTGCTCGGGCGCGTCCAGGCCGGTCGTGGGGATGTACCCGTAGTCCACGGCGCCGGACCGCACCGCGTTCACCTCGGCGTCGGTCGACGTGTACGGCAGCAGGTTGACGGTGGTGATCGAGGCGGCGTCGTCGCCGTCGTACTTCTCGTTCCTCGTGAGCTCGACCTGGCCGCTGTCCGTGAACCCGGTCAGGGAGTACGGGCCGTTGATGGTCTGCCACAGCGGGTTGGACTCGTAGGTGCCCAGGTCCTCGCTCTGCGTCACGAGGTAGTCGAAGATCGCCCTGGCGCCCTCCTCCGTCTCGGCGAGCGCGGGGTCGGGCTCCTCGTCGTCGGCGGTCTTGGCCCAGGCGTGGGACGGCAGCGGCACCACGAGCGTCAGCTGGGAGGCCTGCAGCCACTCCGGGTTGTAGACCTTGTCGAACGTCAGCTCGACGGTCTTCTCGTCGGGCGTGGCCACCTCGGTGACGTTGTCGGGCATGCGGCCCTCGGAGTAGCTGGCCCAGACATCCGTGTTCGCTTTCACGAGGTCGAACCAGAACTTCACGTCCGCCGAGGTGACGGGCTCGCCGTCGCTCCAGGTGCGGTCCTCGTCGAGCGTGATCGTCACGGTGCGGGAGTCGTCGGAGAAGGTGATCTCGTCGGCGAGATCGGCGCTCGCCACGCGCCCCACCTCCCCCTCGGAGCCGTCGTAGGCCACCAGCGGCTCCCAGAGGGTGCGCATGATGGCGGAGTTGTGGGTCGCGAGCTTGCCCGCGATGCCCAGCGGCACGATCCAGTTGGGGGTCGCGTTGGCGGGCAGGGCGTAGTTCACGTCGGTTCGGGCGGCGGACGTGTCCGCACCGGAGGACGTCGAGCATCCGGCGAGGAGGGCGACGGCGGCGGCCGCGCCGACGGCCAGCCGTGCGGCCCGTCCGGCATGCGTGGTGCGCATCTGGGTCTCCTTGGTCTGCGGGGCTGACGACGCCGGGGGCCTGTGCGACCCGGAGGCACTTGTTTCGCCAGCCGAATAATGGAGCACCGTAGACGTACCAAGTTTCCCGGATCTATGCGAAAGCCGTAACAAGACTGTTAATTCGGCCCCGCAAAAAGGCGGGCCTGCCCGGATCGACACGAACGTGGTGCAGACTCGTGCCCGGAACTTGTTCCACATCTCGCAAAAAGTTCGGCACCCACGTCCGCGTTCCGCACCCAGCCTGGAGGAGGCCCGTGCCCCAGCCCACGCGTCCCCGAGTCGCCGCCCCGCGGCTCGAGCGGGAGATCCTCGTGCTCGTGTCGAGCGGCCGCGCCCGCTCGCGCAAGGAGATCGCCGAGTCGCTCGGCATCGCGCCGTCCACCGTCTCCCAACGGGTGCAGGCGATGCTCGCCGCCGGCGCGCTGGAGGAGACCGGCGAGGGCGAGTCCAGCGGCGGACGGCGGCCCCGCGCCCTGCGCGTGCCCGGCAGCACCGGCTACCTCGGCGTGGTCGACGTGGGCGGCACGCACGCCCGGCTCGGCATCCTGCGGCACGGCGGCGAGCTGGCCACGACCACGGAGGTCGCCCTCGCGATCGGCGACGGCCCCGAGCCGGTCCTGGCGCAGGTCACGGCCGCTTTGCGCGAGCTGGCCGCGACAGTCGCCGCGCCCGACGGCATCGGATCCGGCAGCGGCGGGACCGGCAGCGGCACGGCGCCCGGCGGCGGCCGCCTGCTCGGCGTCGGCATCTCCCTGCCGGGGCCCGTCGACGTCGCGCAGCGCGCCCTGGACAGCCCGTCGCGGATGCCCGGCTGGTCGGGGTTCGACGTCGGCTCCTGGCTGGAGGACGCGCTCGGCGTGCCCGCCGTCGTCGAGAACGACGCCAACGCGATGGCGGTCGGCGAGCACTTCGGGCACGCCCGGCGCACCCGGCACTCCGTCTCCGTCAAGGCGGGCAGCGCGATCGGGGCCGGGATCCTGGTCGACGACCGGCTCTACCGCGGCGCGGGCGGCGCGGCGGGCGACATCACGCACACCCGCATCCCCGCCGGCGGCGACACCCCGTGCACCTGCGGCAACCGCGGCTGCCTGGAGACGGTGGCCTCGGGCGCCGCCCTGGTGCGGCTGCTGAACGAGCAGGGGTACGACGTCGCGGGGACGGCCGACGTCCTCGCCCTGGTGCGCGACGCCGAACCCGTGGCGACCACGCTGACCCGCACCGCGGGCCGGCACCTCGGCGCGGCGCTGTGCACGGTGGTCAACTTCTTCAACCCCGGCGCCGTGTACCTGGGCGGCGCGCTGTCGACCTTGGAGCCGTTCGTCTCGGCGATCCGCAGCCAGATCTACGAGGGCGCCCACCCTCTGATGACCCGCGACCTCGTGATCGCGCCGTCCGGGCTGGGCGCCGACGCGAACCTCGTGGGCGTGGGCCGCCTGCTGGAGGACGCGCTCGTCCCGCACGCCTTCACCACCACGCCGTCTCCTGCACCGTCCCCATCACCTTCTCCCACAGCGTCGGAAGGACCACGATGACCAACCCCCGCCCGCGGGTCGCGATCGCCGGCATGTCGATCGAGTCCAGCACGTTCTCCCCGCACCGCTCCGGGTGGGAGGCCTTCACCCTGCGCCGCGGCGACGAGCTGGTGAAGCACTACCCGTTCCTCGCCGACGGCGCTCCCCTGCGCGACGCCGCCGAGTGGACCGGCGTGCTGCACGCCCGGTCACTGCCCGGCGGAGCCGTGCCCGCCGAGGTCTACGAGTCGGTGCGCGACGAGATCGTTGCGACCCTGCGCGACCAGCAGGCGGAGCACGGGCCGTACGACGGCCTGCTGCTCGACATCCACGGCGCGATGACCGTGGTGGGCCGGGACGACGCCGAGTCCGACCTCGCGGCGGCAGTGCGCGCCGTCGTCGGCCCCCGGACGCTGATCAGCACCACGATGGACCTGCACGGCAACGTGCCGCGCGAGCTGGCCCAGGCCAGCGACCTGATCACCTGCTACCGCATGGCCCCGCACGAGGACGCCTGGGAGACCCGCGAGCGCGCCGCGACCAACCTGCTCGCGCGGCTCCGCGCGGGCGGAGCGCCGAAGAAGGCCTGGCTCCAGGTCCCCGTGCTGCTGCCGGGCGAGAAGACCAGCACCCGCATCGAGCCCGCGGCGTCCATCTACGCCGACGTCGCCCGCGTGGCCGACCTGCCGGGCGTCGTCGACGCGGCGCTCTGGGTCGGGTACGCGTGGGCCGACGAGCCGAGCTGCCGCGCCGCCGTCGTCGTCACGGGCGACGACGAGGAGGTGATCGTGCGCGAGGCCGAGCAGCTCGCCCGGCAGTACTGGGACGCGCGGGACGACTTCGCGTTCGTCGCGCCCGCCGCCCCGTACGACGAGTGCGTGGCGACCGCCCTGACGAGCGACGCGCGGCCGTACTTCCTGTCGGACTCGGGCGACAACCCCACTGCGGGCGGCGCGGGCGACGTCACGTGGACGCTCGCCCGGCTCCTCGCGGAGCCGGCCTTCGCCCGTCCGGTCGAGGAGGGCGGGAGCACCGCGATCTACGCCTCGCTGCCGGACGCCGCGGCGGCGCGGTCCGTCGCCGCGACGTTCGCGTCGGCCGGCCCCGGCGCGGCGGTCGACGTCGAGGCCGGCGCCCGGGTCGACGACGGCCCGCACGGGCCGGTCCGCCTGACGGGCGTGGTCGAGCACGTGAGCGAGGGCGACCCCGACGCCGGCATCGTCGCCGTCGTGTGCGTGGGCGGGCTGCGCGTGATCCTCACCGAGCGCCGCAAGCCGTACCACCTGGAGAGCGACTTCACGACGATCGGCCTGGACCCGCGCGGCACCGACGTCGTCGTGGTGAAGATCGGCTACCTGGAGCCCGAGCTGTACGACATGGCGGCCGACTGGATGCTCATGCTCACCCCGGGCGGCGTGGACCAGGACCTGCTCCGCCTGGGCCACCACCGCCTGACGGTCCCGACCCACCCGTTCCACACCTTCGGCGCGGAACCACCGCTCCACGCCGAACTCCTCTGACCGTTGAGTGCTGGATATTCGCCCTTTTCTGTGTGCCAGAAGGGCGAATATCCAGCACTCAACGAGGTCGCGGGGTCAGGCCTCCGCGACCAGGGAGAACAGGTCCTTCGGGTTCTCCGGCTCCGCGATGAGGTCCAGGTGCTGGAGCAGCTCCGGCGCGTTCGCCGTCACGTCCTCCAGCACGAACTTCAGCGCGGTCCAGTCCTCGACGGCGAAGCCGACGGAGTCCCACACGATCAGCTCGTCCTGGCTCCGGCGGCCCTGCGCCGCGCCCGTGACGACCTGCCACAGCTCGGTCACCGGGAAGTCGGCGGCCTGGCGCTGGATCTCGCCCTCGATGCGGGTCTGCTCCGGGAGCTCGACGAACACGCTCGCCCGGGCGACGATCGCCGGGTCCAGCTCGGTCTTGCCCGGGCAGTCACCGCCGATCGCGTTGATGAAGACGCCGCCGGTCACGTCGGCGTCGTGCAGCACGGTCGCGTTCTGCTTGTCGGCGGTGCACGTGGTGATGACGTCGGCGCCGCGCACGGCGTCGGCGGCGTCGTCCGCCAGGACGACGTCGAAGCCCAGCGCCTTGGCGTGCTTCGCCAGCTTCTCCATCGCGTCGCGGTCGACGTCGAAGACGCGCAGCGTCTCGATGCCGAGCTCGGCGCGCATGCCGAGGGCCTGGAACTCGGCCTGCGAGCCGCAGCCGATGAGGGCGAGCGTGCGCGAGTTCGCCGGGGCCAGGTAGCGCGCGGCCAGGGCCGACGTCGCCGCCGTGCGCAGGGCGGTGAGCAGCGTCATCTCGGCGAGGAACGTCGGGTACCCGTTGCCGACGTCGGCCAGCATGCCGATCGCGGTGACCGTCTGGAAGCCGTTGGCCGGGTTGAGCGGGTGGCCGTTGACCAGCTTGAAGCCGTAGGTCTCGGCGTCGGAGGTGGGCATGAGCTCGATGACGCCGTGCTCCGAGTGCGACGCGATGCGCGGCCGCTTGTCGAGCTCGGGCCAGCGCGCGAAGTCGCGGTCCAGGGCGTCGGTCAGCGCGGCGATGGCGGCCTCGGGGCCGCGGCGGGCGACCCAGCGGGCGGTGGCGGCGACGTCGAGGTACGGGACGGTGGTCATCGGGTCTCCTCGGTGGTGGCGGGGCGCAGCTCGAGCGTGCAGCACTTGACCGAGCCACCGCCCTTGAAGATCTCGGACAGGTCGATGCCCACGGGCACGAAGCCGCGCTCCTTGAGCGCGTCGGCGTAGTCGCGGGCGCGGTCGCTGAGGAACACGTTCAGGCCGTCGGACACGACGTTCAGGCCCAGGACGGCGGCGTCGTCGTCGCCGACCAGGATCGCGTCGGGGAACAGGGTGCGCAGCGTCTCCTGCGCGGCCGGGCTGAACGCCTCGGGGTGGTAGGCCACGACGGTCTCGCCGGAGACGGCGCCGTCGTCGAGCACCGAGAGCGCGGTGTCGAGGTGGTAGTAGCGCGGGTCGACGAGCTCCAGCGGCACCAGCTCCATGCCCTGCTCCGCGAGCTCCAGCCGCTCGGCCACCTCGGCGTGGCCGGCGGGCGTGGTGCGGAAGCCGGTGCCGGCGAGCAGCAGCTTGCCGATCGTCAGCAGGTCGCCCTCGCCCTCCATGATCTCGGCCGACTCGCCGAGGCGCCGGTAGCCCTCGGCGGCGGGCGTGCCGAACCAGCGGTCGTACGCCGGGCCCTCGGCCGCGCGCTCCGGGTAGGTGAAGCGGGCGGCGAGCGCCCGTCCGCCCACGACGATGCCGCCGTTGGCCGCGTAGACCATGTCGGGCAGGCCGGGCTCGGGCTCGATGAGGTCGACCTTGTGACCGCGCGCCTCGTAGGCGTCACGCAGGGCCTCCCACTGGGCGAGGGCCTTGGCGGTGTCGACAGGAGAGGACGGGTCCATCCACGGGTTGATGGCGTAGACGACGTCGAAGTACGTGGGCGGGCACATGAGGTAGTGCCGCGGCGTGGCGGTCCGCTGCGCGGTGGTCTGCGTCATGGCGCGAGATTACGGCCGGACCGATTCACAACAGGCAGGCATCCGTTGCGTATCCAGGCGCGGATTCTTGCGCAATCGCAGCGAGTATTGAACGATTCGTTCATGGATGCCGTGAACCGGGCGATCGTCGGCGAGCTGCTGCGCGACGGGCGTGCCACGTACCAGGAGGTCGGCAGCGTGGTGGGGCTCTCGGCGCCCGCCGTGAAGCGCCGGGTCGACCTCATGCTCGCCCGCGGGGAGATCGCCGGCTTCACCGTGCGGGTGGACCCGCAGGCGATGGGCTGGATCCTGGAGGGCTACGTCGAGATCTTCTGCTCCGGGATCGTGTCACCCAAGGTGCTGGAGCGCGACTTCGCGCCCATCCCCGAGGTGGTGCGCGTCTCGACCGTGACCGGCGACGCCGACGCGATCGTGCACGTCATGGCCACGAGCATGGAGGAGATCGAGCGCACCGTGGAGCGCATCCGGACCGTCACGCACGTGGTCAAGACCCGCACGGCGCTGGTGATGTCCCGGGTGGTGGACCGGCCCGGCGCGTGAGGCGGCGCAGCTTAGGCTGTCCTCACCAACGCTTCCCCCACGGCACCGGAGGGCGCCCTCGATGATCAGGACCGCCGTCTCGGACGACGTCGCCGGCTGGCTCGACGTGCTCGGACCCCTCGCCTTCTACCTGGTCGTCTGGGGCCTGGTGTTCGTCGGCACGGCGTTCTTCGTCGGCGTCTTCATCCCGTTCCTCACCGGGGACGGGCTGCTGTTCGGCGCGGGGATCGTGGCCGGGAGCACCGACCGGATCGACATCTGGGTGCTCGCGATCGGCGTCGGCGTCGCCGCGGTGGCGGGCGACCAGGTCGCGTTCCTGCTCGGCCGGAAGTACGGGCGGCCGTACCTGAGCACCCGCAAGGGCCGCTGGGTGCAGGCCACCGTGGTGCGCACCGAGCGGTTCTACGAGCTGTTCGGCTGGTGGTCGGTGGTGATCGGCCGGTACATGCCCTGGGCGCGCGTGTTCGTGCCGGTCATCGCGGGCATCGGCGGGATGTCCTACCTGCGGTTCCTCACCGCGAACATCTTCGGCGCGGTGAGCTGGGGCGTGCTCATCACGGTGCTCGGCTACTACGCGGCGTCGGACCCGTCGGTGCGCCCCGTCGCGTACGTCGTGGCGGGCGTGGTCATCGCGGCGTCGGTCGTCGCGGGGATCCGCGCGTGGCGCCACGACCGCGCGGGCCGCCGCCCGGCCGAGGTCGAGTAGTCGCGCCGTCCGGTCAACAGCACCCGCCGCACGATCAACCGGACGGCGCGGCGGGCGCTCAGGGTGGTTCCCATGAGCACAACCACCACCACGCAGCGCAACCCCGCTGCGGCCCCGCCGTCGGGCAACCCGACCTGGACACCCGTCGTGGCCCTCTCCTTCGGGATCGCGATGGTGGTCCTGAGCGAGTTCCTGCCGGCGAGCGTGCTGCCCGCGCTGGCGGCCGACGTCGGCGTGAGCGAGGGGACTGCCGGGCTGGCCGTGGCCGCCACGGCCGTCGCCGGGGCCTTCACCGCGCCGAGCATCGCGGTGCTGCTCCCCCGGGCGGACCGGCGCACCGTGCTGGTCGCGCTGCTCGTCGCGGCGGCGGTGTCCAACCTCGCGGTCGCCCTCGCGCCCAGCTTCGCCGTGCTGCTGCTCGGCCGGCTCCTGCTCGGCATCGCGCTCGCCGGCTACTGGTCGTTCGCCTTCGGCGCCGGCACCCGGGCCGTGCCCGGCAAGGACCACGTGGTCTCGTCCGCCCTGGCGTTCGGCACCAGCATCGCGACCGTCGTCGGCATCCCGCTGGCCTCCGTGGTGGGTGACGCCGTCGGCTGGCGGACGACGTTCGGGGGCGTCGCCGTCCTCACCGCGCTCGGCGCCGTCGTGCTCGGCCTGAGCCTGCCCTCGGTGCCGCCGCACCCGACCGCGGGCCTGCGGATGCTCCGCGAGGCGCTGCGCAACGGGCGGCTGATGGCCGGCATCGGCTGCGTGGTGCTGGTCGCCTTCGCCAACTTCACCGCCTACCCGTACATCCGCATCGCCATCGAGCGGGTGGACCCCGCCGCCACCACGTGGATGCTGCTGGCCTGGGGCATCGGCGGCACGGTGGGCACGGTGCTCGCCGGAGTGCTCGCGCGGTGGCTGCGGCCGCTGGCAGCCGCGGCCCCGGTCGCTCTGGCCGCGGGCCTGGTGCTGACGGCGTTCGCCTCGTCGGTGCCCGTGCTGGCCGTGGCGGTGGTGCTGTGGGGCTTCTCGATCAGCATGGTGCCGGTGATCACGCAGCTCTGGGTCACGCGGGTGGAGCCGGAGCGGGCCGAGTCGGCGATGTCCTTGCAGGTCACCGCGTTCCAGATCGCCATCACGGCCGGTTCGTCGCTGGGCGGCGTGCTACTGGACGGGCACGGCGTCCGGCCGCTGATGCTGGTCGGGGCGGCCGCCGCGGTCGCGGCGGGACTCGGCTGGGCGTTCCTGCGGGTACCCCGCACCTGACGGGCCGAGCGGGGCCGACGGGACCCACGGCCGGGCCTGACGGGGCCGGGCCGGGGTCCGGGTCCGGGCCGAAAGCTGGGCCTGGTTCGTGTTCGGGCCGGTCCAGGCGGCGGACGACGCCGCCTGGTCCGGCCCGGCCCGCCACGCCAGCGGCGAGAGGCCGTGGTCGGACGTGAACGCCCGGCTGAACGCCGCGACCGAGCCGTAGCCCACCTCGAACGCGACGCGCGTGACCGGCAGGCACCGGTCGATCAGGAGCGTGCGCGCCCGGTGCATGCGCACCTCCCGCAGCATCTGCATCGGGCTGTGCCCGGTGGCCCGGCGGAAGCGCTCGGTCAGCGCCGAGCGCGAGAGGTGCACCAGCGCCGCCATCCGGTCGAGGGTCCACGGCTCGCCGGGACGGTCCGCGAGCGCCGCGACGACGTCGGCGACCTGGGTGTCGGCGGTGGCGACGCCTTCGATGCCCGTCCCTGCGGCTCCCGCGCCGGCGCTTCCGCCGGCAGCTCCGCCGGCGCTGCCGGCGGGCGTCACGGTCTCGTGCCACAGCGCCGCCATCGCCGCCCCGACCAGGCCCGCGTAGCTCGCGGCGAACGGGGCCGGGCTGGAGATCGCGTCGAGCGGGCACGCGGTCACGAGCGCGACGACGCCGCGCTGCCGCTGGTCGAACCCGCGGACGACCAGCGGGCTCGGCAGCGCCGCGGACGGGACCGCGGGCCGCAGGTCGCCGTGCACCAGGTCGGTCTCGTCGTCGGCCACGAGCCGGTGCGCGGTCCGGGCGTCGACGAGCACCGCGTCGCCCGCCAGGACCCGGTGGCGGGCGCCGGCGGTCTCCAGCGTGGCCGCGCCGGCGAGCACGACGGCCCACAGGGCGCCCGGCCGGGACCGCACGTCACCGGCGGACAGCCGCTCGCGCGTCAGCGTCGTCATCTCCCACTCCATACGAGACGGAGCCATCTGGACGCGCCGGCTATTCCCAGGGCCGGCCGGGCGGGGTGCTGACATACTGCCGATCACCCGGCCGCGACCCGCGCCCGGACCAGGGAACGAAGGGCACCACCTTGCTGATCGCCGGACTTGTGCTCACGGGTGTCGCGGCACTCATCCACGTCTACATCTTCTACCTGGAGTCCTTCGCCTGGACCGAGAAGCGCACCCTCGCGACCTTCGGGATGAGCGCCGAGGAGGCCGAGGTGACCAGGCCGCTCGCCCTGAACCAGGGGTACTACAACCTGTTCCTCGCGATCGTCACGGCGGTGGGCATCGTCCTGACGGCCACCGGGTCGACGGCGGCGGGCTCCGCGCTCGTGCTGGCGGGCGCGGGCTCCATGGTCGCGGCGTCGCTCGTGCTGATCGTCTCGGACCCGAGCAAGAGCAGCGCCGCGCTCAAGCAGGGCGTGGTCCCGCTGCTGGGCGTGGTCGCCGTGGTCATCGGGCTGCTGGTCTGACGGCGTCCCCCGAGGCCCTGCGCGCTCAGGCCGTCACGTCCATCCGCTGCGTGCCGAGCACCGACAGCAGCCGGAGCGCCTCCTCCGACGACGATCCCGGGTCGGCGGTGTAGATCACCACGTGCTGGTCCCGGTCGGCGATGTCGAGCGCGTCGCAGTTGACGGTCACCGGGCCGACCAGCGGGTGCCGGAACGTCTTGCGCAGCACCGGCGCCACCTGCACGTCCCCCACGGCCCACAGCCGGGCGAACCGGTCGCTGCCGCGCAGGAGCTCCTCCAGGAGCGCGGCGAGCTCGGGGTCGTCGGGGTAGCGGGCGAGCGCGGTGCGCAGCCGGCGGGCCGAGGCCTGCTGGAACTCGTCCAGGTCCGAGACCCCGAACAGCCGTCGCTCGTCCGCGTCGACGCCCAGGAACGCCCGCCGCAACAGGTTGCGCTCGCGCCGCGGCGTCGCCGAGAAGTCCTCCATGAGTGCCGCCGCGAGCTGGTTCCAGGCGAGCACCTCCTGCGCGGCCGACGTCACGAACACCGCCGACAAGGGCAGCCGGTGCAGGAGGTCCAGGATGCTCTGCCGCACCTCGCGCGGCGGACCCGACGGCAGACCCGGCGGCACGTCCGCGAGGTCGTGCAGGTGGTCACGCTCGGCGTCGGACAGGCGCAGCGCCCGGACCAGCCCGGACAGCACCTCCCGCGACGGGTGCGGGCCGCGCGCCTGTTCGAGGCGGGTGTAGTACTCGGTCGAGATGAACGCGAGCTGGGCCACCTCCTCGCGGCGCAGCCCCGGCGTCCGACGCCGCTGCCCTGCGGGCAGCCCGACGTCGGCCGGCGCGATGCGCTCGCGCCTGGACCGCAGGAACGTCGCGAGCTCGGCTCTGTCCATACCCCGAGTATGGGCAGGCGGCATGGCCGTAGCCAGGTACCCGCGATGCCTGGATGGCCCTCGGCAGCCGGCGCACGCTCGTCGGCATGAGCGATTCGACCACACGAGCAACCACCACGACGACCGGGGCCGGCCTGCTCGCCGGCAAGGTCGCCTTCATCACCGGAGCCGGGCGGGGTATCGGTGCCGCCGCGGCCCGCCTCTTCGCCCGGGAGGGCGCCGCGGTGTTCCTCACGGCGCGCACGGAGTCAGAGCTCGGTGCCGTGGCCGACCAGGTCCGGGCGGCGGGCGGCACGGCGGACCACGCCGTGGCCGACCTGGCCGACGCCGGCAGCGTGCGCGCCGCCGTCGACCGGGCGGTCGAGCGTTACGGCCGCCTCGACGTCGCCTTCAACAACGGCGCGGCGTTCACGGAGCCCGCACCGCTGGACCAGGTCTCCGAGGCCGACTTCGACCACCTCTACGCGGTGAACCTCCGCGGGCCGTGGCTGTCGATGGTGGCCGAGATCGCGGCGATCCGGGCGACCGCGGGCCGGGGTGCGATCGTCAACAACACCAGCATCGGCAGCCTGCGGGCCAACCCCGTGCTGCCCGCCTACGGTGCGATGAAGCGGGGCCTGAACAGCCTCACCGAGTCCGCGGCCGTGACCTACGGACCGGAGGGCATCCGGGTCAACGCCGTCTCCCCCGGCGGCACCCACACGCGGATGATCCAGACCTGGGAGGAGTACACGCCCGGACTGATGGACCAGCTCGCCCCTGGCATCCCGCTGCGCCGTGGTGCCCGGCCCGAGGAGATCGCCGAGGCCGCGGCCTGGCTGCTCAGCGACCGCGCGTCCTACGTCACGGGCGCCGTGCTCCAGGTCGACGGCGGCGCGGGCGCCTGATCGGTGCCGCCGTCAGCGGGTCTCGCGGAGGCGACGCAGCGACCGGGAGTCCTCGAAGCCGACGGTCCGCGCGGCGGACTCCACCGTGGCTCCCTGCCCGATGAGGTGCTCGGCGCGCTCGCGCCGCAGCAGCTGCTGGTAGCGCAGGGGCGTGACGCCGGTGGCCCGGGTGAACGCCCTGGTCAGCGTGCGCTCGGCGACGCCGGCCCGCGCGGCCAGGTCGGCGAGCGGCAAGGTCCGCGCGAAGTGCTCGTCGATGTGGTCCTGGGCCCGGTGCACCGTGTCGTCCACGTGCGACCGGTGCCGCAGCATCGCGCTGGCCTGCGGCTCCGTCCCGTTCCGGCGGGCGTACACGACCATCTCCCGGGCCACGCGGGCGGCCAGCGCCGGGCCGTGCCGCATCGCGAGCAGGTGCAGCGAGAGGTCGATGCCGCTGGCGATGCCCGCGGAGGTGACCACGCCGTCGTCGGTGGTGAACAGGACGTCCCGCACCACGTGCGCCCGCGGGTGCCGCGCCGCCAGCGCGTCCTGGACGGCGTGGTGCGTGGTGCAGCGCCGGCCGTCGAGCAGCCCCGCCTGGCCGAGGGCGTCCGAGCCCGCGCACACGCTGGCCACGGTGCCGCCCGCCGCGTGGTGGGCGCGGAGCCGCTCGCGCGTCCGGGAGGTCAGGCGGGGCCAGGCCTGCGGGTCGTCGCCCACGCGCCACCCGGGGACGACGACGAGGTCGTCCGGGCCGAGCGCCGGCCAGTCGGTGCCCGCGACCAGGGGGAGGCCCTGCGCGGAGGCGACCGTGACGGCGTCGGGCGCGGTGCCGCTCGGGGTGCCACCGGGCGCGCTGGCCTCGGCCGGGGCGCCGGAGACGTACCGCAGGTCGTAGCGGTGGCCGAAGTCCCCGGCCGTGAAGAACGCCTGCGCGGGGCCCGCCAGGTCGAGCAGGTGGACCCCGGGCAGGAGCAGGAAGACGACGGTGGTCACACCGTCGATGCTGCCACCTCGGCCTGTGCCGTGGACTCGGTCCCGGCCTCGTCCTCGGACTCGCCCTGGTCCTCGGACTCGAGCTCGGCGACGGTCGCGATGCGCGCGAACCGGTCACGGAGCACGGTCTCGGTGCGCTCGAGGATGTCGGCGGCGCTGAACCGGCCCAGCGGGTCGGTCGTGGTCGCGTCGCTGACGAACGTCACGTCGTAGCCGAGGTCGGAGGCGACGCGTGTGGTGGTCTCCACGCACTGCTCCGCCCGGATGCCGCAGATCCGCAGCTCGCCCACGCCGTGGGTCGTGAGGATCTGCTGGAGGTTGGTGGTGGTGAACGCGTTGTGCGAGGTCTTGCGCAGCAGCGGCTCGCCGGGCAGGGGCTCGCTCAGCTCCTCGAACAGGCGGACGTGACCGGTCGCGGGGTCGAACGGGTTGCCCGACCCCGGCTCGGTGTGCAGCACCCAGACCACGAGGTCGCCGGCCGCTCGGGCGAGGTCGACCAGCCGGTTGACGGGTTCCGCGACCCCAGGGTTGAGGGTCTCGGCCCACAGCGGCCGCACGCGGAAGGACTCCTGGACGTCGATGACGATCAGTGCTCTGCTCATGACCCCAGTCTGGTCCCCGGCGCGGCCCGTGCGGGAGGCTGGATCAGGTCGTGGGGCGGACGGATCCGGTCACGGCCGGTGGGCCGCTCGGTTGCCGACGGCCGAGGTTGTCCACAGATCTGGACCTGGGGGTGCGGTAGCTCCATATCGAACATATATTCGACGCAAGGACATCTTGTTCTCCTAGTTCATCGGCGAAGGGAGCCAGGGTGGAGACAACAGGCAGCCCCGCAACCACCGTCGAGCGCGCCCTCGCCGCGCTGCCAGCGGCCCCCGCGGGCACGACGACGTCGTTCCACACGCTGTGCTGGAGCGCGCAGGCCCTGAGCGGCGAGGGATCCCTGCCGGCTGCCACAGTGACCTGGCCGGGCCATGGGCTCAGCACACATGCGACGGTGAGCGATCTCGTCGACGCGCCGATCAGGCGGACCGAGACTGCGGATCTGGCCTCGCTGCCAGAACTCGCCGGCCTGCCGGTGGGTGCGGTTCTGGTCGATGCCCTGACGCGGGTCGAGGTGGCGGACACCGATGACGCCGAGCTGCTGGATGTCGCGGCGCGGTGGCAGGACATCATCTCCTGGGCCACCGCCATGCAGTCCCGCGCCACCAGCGAGATCGCCCGACGCCGCGGCTGGACCACCGAACACACCACCGCCGCAGCCGAGATCAGCGCCCGCCTGCGCATCCCGCAAACCGACGCGAACAAGCTCATGGCCCGCGGCACCAGCCTGACCCAACA